>NZ_JBVJGT010000020.1:0-106027 GCF_055587185.1 Micromonospora sp. NPDC048040
ACGTGCGGGCGGATCAACACCACCCTCGCCCTCAACGTGCGCACCTGGACCTGCCCCGGCTGTGGGGTGGAGCACGACCGGGACATCAACGCCGCTAGAAACATCCTCGCCGCCGGGCAGGCGGAGAGGTAAAACGCCTGCGGAGCTGATGTAAGACCTCAAGGGAAAATCCTCCTGGCAAGGCAATCGGCGATGAAACAGGAAACCTCACGGGCGACCGTGAGAATCCCTGCCCTTCAGGGCCGGGAGGATGTCAAGTACGAGATGAGCTGGCGGCCCGTCTCGGGGAAAGTGATGCCGTCGTTGGGGATGACGGTCACCTCCCAGAGGCCGTCGATACCGACACCGTTGTGGCCGTTGTGCATCAGCTCGGGAGCCCGCCCGTTGCCGGCGACCCGGGCGGCGCTGTCGAAGACGATCCCACCGCTCGCCCCGGGGTGGACGTAGGAGCGCAGCATCACCGGTGAACGCCAGTCGTTGGGCAGCGGCGGGCCCTCCGGCCACGGCGACCTTTCCGAGCAGTGAGCGGCGGTTGATCGTCATGACCGTCCTTGTCGCGAGCGTGCGGCGGGCAGGGCGGAGAACTGCGGCGCCGGAGCGGACGCCAGTCCGATCAAGCGACTCTTATCGATGCAAGGCTGGAAGTTACGGCCACCGTCCGGCGGAGTCAAGCGCGCTCCACCGCCGAAGGATGTTTGCGGGGCGCTAGTGACACCCTGCCGGAAACTTTCGTCAACCCATTGACAGGCGTCACCGCACTTCTCCAGACTCGCGGCCATCGGAGCCCCGATCGCCCGCTCTCCGAGCACCGTCCCGACCGACCGGCGGGCCGGCGCGACCGCAGATCGCGCAGCCCGTCCCCGCAGCCACCACCACCGCAGCGAGGAGCCGTCCGTGCGTACCGTAGGCATCGTCCGCCGACTGGGCGTGGCGCTCGTGGCCGCCGTGGTGACGTGGGCGGCGCTGGCCGTGGCGGCCGGCGCGCCCGCCGGCGCCGCCGCGCCCACCTTCAAGGCCCCGTTCCCGTGCGGGCAACGGTGGACCTACAGCCACCACAGCAGCGAGGTCCGCCAGGCGCTGGACTTCGTCCGGGCCGACGGCGGGGTCACCAGCGGCACCCCCGTGCTCGCCTCGGCAGCCGGCACCGCCTACCGCTACTCGCAGCCCGGCGGCGCGGGCAACTACATCGCCATCGAGCACGGCGGCGGATGGAAGACCTACTACTTCCACCTCGCCGCCTACGCGGTGGCCAACGGCGCGACAGTCGCCCAGGGCCAGCAGATCGGGCTGACCGGCAACACCGGCAACTCCTCCGGCGCGCACATCCACTACGAGCAGCTGTACAACGGCGTCGGGCAGATCATCGTCATCAACGGCATCTCCCTCGCGCCGTATCCGGGCTCCTACCACCAGCGGTACCTCACCAGCGACAACTGCGGTCGCCCTGCCGAGCCCGTCGCCGGTCGGGCGTTCGGTTTCGGCGACGGGCAGCACGTCGTGGCGGTGGGTGCGGCGGGGACGTTGGCGAACCTGTCCTGGTCGCCGGGTGCGGGGTTGGTGCGGGCGGACTGGGGCGGGGGCCCGCTGACGGGTAAGGCGGTCGGGTATTCGCACGCCAGTCAGCAGCACGTGTTCGCGCGGGGGAGCGACAACACGTTGCGACACTGGTGGTTCGGGCCGGGCATGGCCTCTCCTGGCCTGGACGACTGGAACACGGTCGGGCGGGTGATGTCGAATCCGACCGGCTTCGCGTACGGCAGTCAGCAGCACGTGTTCTACCGCAATCCGGAGGGGAACCTGGAGCACCGTTTCTACGACCTGAACACGGGTCAGATCGCCGTCGGTGTCTGGCCCGGCGGTGAGTTCGTCGGCAATCCGTACGCCTTCGTGCACCGGGACCAGCAGCACATCTTCGCCCGCACCGCCTCGGGTGGCCTCATCCACTGGTACTGGTGGCCGGGCATCAACCCCGCTACGGACAACTGGGGTGTCACCTCGGGTGTGGCGTCAGATCCGACGGGGTTCTCCTACGGCGGCAACCAGCACCACGTGTTCTTCCGTAACGGCGACGGCAGGTTGCAGCACCGGTTCTTCGACGATCCGTCCGGCACGCTCAACGGTGGTGTGTGGCCGGGTGGTGGGTTCGTCGGGAATCCGCACGCGTTCGTGCACCGGGATCAGCAGCACATCTTCGCCCGTACGGCTTCGGGGGACCTGGTCCACTGGTACTGGTGGCCGGGCATCAACCCGGGCGTCGACGACTGGGGTGCTCGTGGCGTGGTGACCGACGACCCGGCGGGCCTGTCGACTCCGAACCAGCATCACGTGTTCTACCGGACAACGAACGGCACCCTCGAACACCGCTTCATCGACGACACCACCGGCCGACTCACCACCGACAACTGGGGCGGAGCGCTGTAGGAAACCGACCCGGATGCCTCCGGCCCGACCCGGTCACCCTGGTCAGACGTCGACGACCAGGCGCACCGTGACGATGTCTCCGACCGTGATCCCCTCGGCCTCGCGCACCCCGGCCTTGACCGGCACGAGGTAACGCCCGTCCTTGGGAAACAGCGACGTCCGCCACCCGGTGCCCCCGATCCGGGCCGTCACCGGGATCATGCCCCAGCCGTAGCTCACGGACGCGCAGGTCCCGTCCAGCTCGCGGGAGTCGTCTTCCGGCACGGTGACGAAGTGCCAGGGCGCGGGGCCCCTCCAGAAGAACAGCTCGCCGCTGAACTCCACGTCCATCGACTCAGCATAGGACCGCGAACTCTCGCGGCGGCCGGGCCGAGGCTGCCGTCGACGGTCGTCGCGACGGCAGCCTCGGCCCGGCCGCGCCTACCGGGGTCGGAGTGTCACCGGCAGCGCCACACCACCGGGACAGCCCGGGGACCGCCGACCGACCCGCCACCCGCGATGAGGCGACCGTCCCGGCTGATCGCCACGGCGTTGTTGGACGAGCTCGTGTCGTGGTCGTGCAGGTCCGGCAGCGTCACCATGCCCTGGTGGCTGGCGAGCAGTCCCTGCCCCTCCCGGTTGCCGACGAGCCAACCGTCGGCGCTGACGCTGCGACCGCCGATCCTCATCTCGGGGAAGGTCTGGACCTCGCCGGTGCGCAGGTTCCACCGCGTCGGGACGTCACCGCGCGGCCCTTCCGCGGTGCCGGCCACCCAGTCCTCGGAGATCGCCATCGCGCGCGTGGCGACGGCCCTCTCGCCGTCAACGACCGGTGGCGGCAGTTCCCGCAGCGTGCCGTCGGGCAACCAGGCGTACGCCTGGAACAGAGTCGTGCGCTGGCGGTTGAGCGTGCCGACGATCGTGCCGTCGGTGGAGATGTCTCTGGCCTCGCCCTCCCAGTCGCCGTCCGGCATCGGCAGCACCGTCGGTTGGTCCGTCGGGGTTCGCCAGACCAGGGGCTGTCCGAGTATGTTCGCGCCGACCACGACCCCGCTGTCGTTGATCGCGTTCGCCCGGATGGACGGCTGCCCGGGCAGGTGCGTCACGGTGCCGTCGCGGTAGATCCACGCTTGTTCATTGAGGACGCCGCTGACGCCGACCGCTACGCCGCGGGAGTTGATGTCGGTGGGCAGTTGCTGGTCGCCCGGCACGGGGATCACCTGAAGGCGGCCGTTGTCCCAGATCAACATGTCGAGGCCGGTGCCGCCGCGTCCGGGGTTCGTCCGGCCCACGATGTAGCGCCCGGTCGGATCCATGCCGATCACCATGTTCATGATGCTGCGGTCCGGCACCGGTAGCCGCTCGACCGGGCAGGTCGTGGGCAGGCTGCGTGGCGGCTCCGACGCGGCCGGCGCCGGCGGGGTCGGACGCCGTACGGCGGCGGTCACGGCGGGTGCGGCCACGACCGCCAGCGCGGTGACCGTTGCCGCCGCGGACACCCGGATCCGCGTGGTCCGTCGTCGGGCCGCTCGGCGTCCCGCCTGCACGATCTCCTCGGCGGAGAACCGAGGCCCCGGCGCGATCGAGTTGGCCCGCCGCTCGAGTGCGTCGGCGAGTCCCCGGTCCGGTCGGTCGTTCATGGCGTCACCGCCCCCTTCTCCGCATCCTGTTCCTCTAGTTGCCGCCGTAGCGCGGCGAGGCCCCGTGACGCGTGGCTCTTCACCGTGCCCCGCGAGATGTCCAGCACCTCGGCGATCTCCGCCTCGGCCATGCCCTCGTAGTAGCGCAGCACCAGCACGGCCCGCTGCTTCGGCGGCAGCGTCAGCAGGCGCTGCCACATCGCGTCGTGCTCCAGTCGCGCGTCCGTCTCGTCCACACCGCCGCGGTCCGGCACCGTGTCGACCGGTCGCTCCCGGTACGCCCGGCTCCGCCACCACGACGTCGCGGTGGTGACCAGCGCCCGCCGCACGTACCCCTCGACGGCGGCGGGGTCCCGGATGCGCGACCACCTGACGTACGTCTTGACGAGCACCGTCTGCAGCAGGTCCTCGGCCCTGTCGCGGTCGCCGACCAGCAGGTACGCGCTGCGCAGCAACGCCGCCGAACGCGCGGCGACAAACCCCCGGAACGCGTCCTCGGCAACCTCGTCCATCGAACCTCCACACCGCCCTATCCGACTGCTCGGACTAAGGACGCAGTCGCTCGCCGATCGGTTGTCCTCGGGTGCGGCCCCGCGGAGCCCGACGACCGTCGGTGCCGGTCCGCCGGTGCGAGTCGCGCCGGCCACCACCGCCGGCAGGAACGCGGTCGCGTCGTACCGGCCGATCGGGCAGCATCCACCGGGTGCTGTTGATCGTTCCCGGGGACCCGCTGCGACCGCGTCGGCCGGATGACCACTTCGCGCCGGAAGCACACGCTGCCCGGGACCTCGGCGTCTCGGTCGCCGTCGTCGACCATGACGCGTTGGCCCGTGGCGACGACGTGCCGCGGGCGGTGTCCCGGGTGACGGCGGAGGGCGACGCGGTCTACCGCGGCTGGATGCTGCGCAGCGAGCGGTACGCGGCCTTCGCCGCGGCGCTGGCCGGCCGTGGCGTCACGCTGCGGACGAACGGCGAGCAGTACCGGCGCGCCCACGAACTGCCCGGTTGGTATCCCGACCTGGCCGACCTCACGCCGCGTACGACGTGGACGGTCGGGACGCGGCGCGCCGACTTCGACCGGGCGCGCCGCGACCTCGGCGGCGGGCCGGCGGTGCTGCGCGACTTCGCCAAGTCCATGAAGCACCACTGGCACGAGGCGGCGCTCATCCCGGACCTCGGGGACGGTGACGCCGCCTGGGCGGTCGCGAGCCGGTTCCTCGACCTGCGCGGGGACGACGTCGTCGGTGGCTTCGTGCTGCGCCGGTTCGAGCGGTTCGTCACCGCCGAGGTCCGCACGTGGTGGGTCGATGGCGGCTGCGTCCTGGTCGGCGCGCACCCGGACAGTCCGCACGACACCCCGCCGGAGAACGTCGACCCACGTCTGTTGGGCCCGTCGATCGCGGCGCTGCGGCTGCCCTTCGTGACCGTCGACCTGGCCCTGCGCGCCGACGGGGTGTGGCGGATCGTCGAACTCGGCGACGGGCAGGTCAGCGACCGGCCGGTGACCATCGCACCGGAGGCACTCGTCGGCGCCCTGTTCGCCGGGCCGGCCGTGGCCTGACCGCGGAGGCACGCCGCGGGGCGGTGCCCTGATCAGCCGGTCCGGTCGGCGCCTGCCGCCATCGTCGCGGTCAGGCGCAGCCAGGACGCGAGGTCCCGCACCTCGGCCCGTACCGCCTCCGTCATCGCCCCGGTGAAGGGGACATCCCTGTGGACGGCGTGCACCAGGAAGGTCCCGCTCCTGCGGTCCGCCGTGGCGTCCACCTTCCCGACGAGCCGGTCGTCGTGCAGGATCGGCAACGCGAAGTAGCCCCACCGGCGCCTGGCCTTCGGCTTGTACATCTCCAGCACGTACTCGAAGTCGAAGAGTTCCGCGAGCCGCACCCGGTCGTGCACGAGGCGGTCGAACGGCGACAGCAACGCCGTACGCCCGGTGAAGGGCCGCCCGACGGCGGCGGGGTCCACCCGCCAGGTTCCCGGCAGGCCCTCGACGGTCGCGGGCTCGCCGACGCCGCTCGCGTCGCCGCCCGACAGGGCCGTCGCGCGCACGATGCCGAGCGACCGCAGGAGCCGTTCGTCGCGGATCCGGCGCGCCTCGTCGAGCGGGACGACGGGGGTGCCGGCGGGGTAGACCCGCTCGGCCAGGTCCCACAGGCGCTGCCGCCCGCGGCGGCCGGCGATCGCGACCTCGCCGCGCATCACCAGGAACTCCAGCATCTGGGTCACGTTGCGGTTGTTGGTCCACCCGGTCGACGGCCACGCCACCACGCTGGTGTCCGGGATGTCGCGGGACAGCAACGGCCCGGCGGCGCCGAGCAGGTCCAGGACGTCGCGACGGAACCGGTCGTTGCGCCGCAGCCATTCCCGCTGCCGCTCGCCGGCGGGCAGGGTCGCCATGACCGCGAGGTAGAGGCGGAGGTCGTCCATCGGCCGCACCATCGCCTGGTGCTCGAAGAGCGTCCGGTCCCGTTCCAGGGCCTGCTGAAGGTGGGCCGGTTCGTACGACGACCCGAGGCGACTCCAGGCGACCAGGTCCGCGTTCGGCGCGACGGCGGCCGTCGGGTCGATCTGCAGGAGCGTCAGGTGGCGCACCACCGTCATCAGGTCGGCGGGCCGCGGAGTGTCCAGGAGCTGGGCGCGGACGGCGATCCGCCGCGCCTCCGTGCGATCGAGTCGGTGCACGCTCATGTCGCGACAGCGTAGGTGACGGCGAGGGCCCTCGTCGCCGCCCGTGCGACCGGTGCGTCGGTCTACCCGCTGCTCGCCCGCTCAGTCTCCGGACAGCGTGGCGCGCGACGCCGCGACGATCGCCTCCACCCCGATCCCCGCCTGGTCCATGAGCTGGCTCGACGTCCCGGAGGTAGGCAGGCCCCGGACGGCCAGGTGCGTCACCCGCACCGGCTCGGCGAGGTCGGCCAGCGACTCCAGCACGGCCGAGCCGAGGCCACCCTCCGGGTAGTGGTCCTCCACCACCACCAGCCGGCCGCCGGTGACCCGGACGGCGTCCAGCAACCGCTGCCGGTCCAGCGGCTTCACCGAGTACAGGTCGATCACCCGGGCCGCGACGCCCTCGCCCGCCAGCCGGTCTGCGGCGGCGAGGCAGTTGTGCACCGTCACCCCGGCCCCGACCAGCGCGACCCGGTCGTCGTCGCCGCCGCGCAGCAGCTTGCTGCCGCCCACCGGGAAGGCCTCGTCGTTGCCGTACAGGACGGGGTACGCGCCCCGGGTCGTCCGCAGGTAGGTGATACCCCCGCAGTCGACCATCTCCCGCACCAGGGCCGCGCAGGACACGGCGTCGCTGGGGTAGAGAACGGTCGACCCGTGGACGGCGCGCATCGCCGCCAGGTCCTCCAGCCCCATCTGCGAGGGGCCGTCCGCCCCCACCTCCACCCCCGCGTGCGAGCCGGACAGGCCGATGTCGGCCCCGGAGATGCCGGCCATCCGGATGAAGTCGTAGGCGCGGGAGAAGAAGGCCGCGAAGGTCGAGGCGAAGGGACGGTACCCGCGTACCTGCAACCCGACCGCCGCGGCGACCAGCTGCTGTTCGGCGATGAACATCTCGAAGAACCGGTCGGGATACTCCCCGGCGAACCGGTCGGCGCGCGTCGAGTCGCTGACCTCGCCGTCCAGCGCGACCACGTCCGGCCGGGCCCCCAACGCGCGCAGCGCGTCGCCGTACGCGTTGCGGGTGGCGACCTTCGCCCCCCGGTCGTACCGGGGCATCTCCGGTGGCGCGCCGGCGGGAGCGGCGGGCGGCGGAGCGGCCTCGGGGCGTGGGCCGGCGACGCGGATCTGGCGTACGCCGCCGAGCGCGTCGACGGCGCGGTCGGCCAGGTCGGGCTTGAACGGCTTGCCGTGCCAGCCCGGCTTGTTCTCGACCTCGGGCACGCCCTTGCCCTTCACGGTCCGGGCGAGCACCACGGTCGGGCCCGTCGCCTGCCGGGCACCGCCCAGCGCCTCGTCGATGGCGGCGAGGTCGTGGCCGTCGACGACGACCGCACGGCAGCCGAACGCCTCGACCCGCCGCCGGTAGGTGTCCAGGTCCCATTCCAACTCGGTCGGCCCCCGCTGCCCGAACCGGTTCACGTCCACGATCGCCGTCAGGTTGCCGAGCCCGTAGTGGCTCGCCTTGTCCAGCGCCTCCCAGATGGAGCCCTCGGCCGTCTCGCTGTCCCCGCACAACACCCAGACGTGGTAGGGCAGCCGGTCGAGGTACCGGCCGGCCAGCGCGATCCCGACACCGACGGGCAGCCCCTGGCCGAGCGCGCCCGTGGCCACGTCGACCCAGGGCAGCGCCGGCGTCGGGTGCCCCTGCAGGCGCGAGCCGAACTGGCGGTAGGTCTGCACCAACTCCTCGTCGCTGATCACCCCGACCGCCTTGAAGACCGCGTACAGCAGCGGCGAGGCGTGGCCCTTGGAGAAGATCAGGTGGTCGTTGGCGCGACCGCCCGGATCCGACCAGTCGTAGCTCAGGTGCCGGGTGATCAGCACGGCGAGCAGGTCCGCGGCGGACAGGCTGGAGGTCGGGTGACCGGACCCGGCCCGGGTGCTGCACCGGATCGCGTCCACCCGCAACTGCGCGGCGAGCTCGCCCAGCTCGGTGATCTCGTCGGCGCGGAGAGTGCGCTCTGCTTCCATCGTCACCGGCATCGCCTCCAGCGATCGGCCTTCCTCGGCCCGGTGCTGCCGGACCGCCCGGCCCACGGCCGGGCAGCCCCCGCCGGCCTGCTCCCCGTACCGTAGCCAGGAAATCGGCCCGGCGTCCGGCAACCACCGATCTGCCCCGAGGGGCGTCGGCGGCCGACCGGACGGCTGCCGGGGAGGCAGGACTATCCGGCGACGCAGCGGGAAAGGGGCCCCGGGGAGCCGAACGGATCGGGGGTGCCGTGGAAGCCGTCTTGATCGGCGCGGTGATCGTGATCGTGGTCCTCGCGCTCGTCGGCGCCCTGAGCGTCCGGCTTGTGCAGCAGTACCAGCGCGGCATCGTCTTCCGCTTCGGCCGCGTGCTGCAACCGGTCCGCGAGCCCGGCCTGCGCCTCATCGTCCCGATCGCCGACCGGATGGTCCGCGTCAGCATGCAGACGACCGTGATCGGCGTGCCCCCGCAGGGCGCCATCACCCGGGACAACGTCACCCTCACCGTCGACGCGGTCGTCTACTACCGGGTCGTCGACCCGGTGAAGGCGCTGGTCAACGTCCGCGACTACCCCGCGGCCGTGCTTCAGGTGGCGCAGACCGCACTGCGGTCGGTGATCGGCAAGGCCGACCTGGACACCCTGCTCGGCGACCGGGAGCGAATCAACACCGAGCTGAAGGCCGTCATCGACGCGCCGACCGAGAAGCCGTGGGGGCTGCTCATCGAGCGGGTCGAGGTCAAGGACGTCGCGCTGCCCGAGGGGATGAAGCGGTCGATGTCCCGCCAGGCCGAGGCGGAACGCGAGCGCCGCGCCCGGGTGATCGCCGCCGACGGCGAGTACCAGGCGTCCCGCCGGCTCGCCGACGCGTCCCGGGCGATGGCGGCCACCCCCGGGGCGTACCAGCTCCGGCTGCTGCAGACCGTCGTGGACGTTGCGGCGGAGAAGAACAGCACCCTGGTGATGCCGTTCCCGGTCGAGCTGCTGCGCTTCTTCGACAAGTTCACCCACGCCGCCGCGCCCACGCGCGAAGCCGAGCCGCCGGCGGCGCAGCCCCCCGCGGCGGAGCGTGCCGCACCGGCACCCACCGCCGCGCCCGGCGACGGCCGCCGCCGACCCTCGGCCTGACCCCTCGTCGGCGCGCGTGCCGACCTTGGCGCGCCGCCGCCTCCGTCGCCGGTTCGTCCGGGTACGACCACCGCCCGCACGCCGGCCGAGCCGACGGCTGGCGGCCCGCCCGGCGAGGACGCTTGCCAGAGGGTGCTACGAGTAGCGGGTGTCCGTTACCGACCATGCCGCCACCCCGCCGCGCCGCGCGGGACGTCCGGAGCCCGGAAGCAGCCGTTGCGCCGATGGATCCACCGCCCGGCGCGACCACAATGGCCACCGAGGCAGCCACGGCGGCTGTCCGTTCCAGGGCGGGGAGGTGAGCGCGTGACCGGCTGGCAGGTCTCGGGCTACCGCCCGGTTCGGCAGCTCGGCGCCGGCGCGTCCGGCCGGGTGGATCTCGCCGTGCACGACGCGACCGGGACCCCCGTCGCCATCAAGTACCTCACCGGCGGCATCGGTGACGACCCCTCGTTCCGCACCGCGTTCCGGGACGAGGCCCGGCTGCTGGCCGAGATCGACGACCCGCACGTCTCCCGGCTCTACGAGTACGTCGAGTCGCCCGCCGGCGCGGCGATCGTCATGGAACTGGTCAACGGCGTATCGCTGCGGCAGATGCTGCGCGCGCACGGCCCCACCACCCCGGAGTCGGCGCTGTGCGTCCTCAAGGGATCGCTCGCCGGGCTCGGCGCCGCGCACGCCAGGGGCGTGGTACACCGCGACTACAAGCCGGAGAACGTGCTGGTCACCGCCGAGGGCACCAGCAAGCTGGCCGACTTCGGCATCGCGATGCCGGCCGGGGAGACCTCCGGGGTCAGCGTCACCGGCACCCCCCGCTACATGGCCCCCGAGCAGTGGACGGGCGCCCCGGCCAGCCCGGCCTGCGACATCTACGCGGCCACCGCCACCTTCTACGAGTGCCTCACCGGTCGGCCGCCCTACGACGGGCGGGACCTGTACACCCTGCACCAGCAGCACGCCCGGGCGCCGATCCCCACCGACCCGGCTCCCGAGCCGGTGCACGACCTGCTGCGGCACGGCATGGCCAAGCAGCCGGCCGAGCGACCGCAACCCGCGCAGGTCTTCCTCGCCGTGCTGGAACAGGTGGCGGCCGGCGCGTACGGAGCGGAGTGGGAGGAGCGCGGCCTGCGCGAGCTGGCCCGCCGGGCGGCCCTGCTCGCCGCCCTCTTCCCGTTCCCCGACGGCACCGGCGGGGCCACCAGCCTGGCCAGCACCGCGCTGGGCGAAGGCACCGGCCGGTGGACCTGGCTGCGCGCGGGCCGGGCCCGCGCGGCGCTGGTCGGCGGCGGGTTGGTCGCCGCGCTGCTGGTCGGCGGGGCCGGGCTGAGCTACGCCAGCCGCGACGAGACGGTGCCGGCGGCGGCTGCCCCGCAGGCGACCGCGGGCCCGACCGCCGAGGCCCCCGCCCCGGCCGCCGCGCCGCCCACGCCGGCGGCGGCGGCGACCCCCGTCCCCGCGACCACCGCCACGCCCACCGCGCCGACCGCGACGACGGCCGCCCCGGCGCCAACCGACACGAGCGCGTCGTCCCCGTCCGCCTCCGCCTCGCCGACCGCGTCGGCCAGCACCAGCCCGCCACCGCCGGCGGACACCGTCGCGCCCACCGTCGGGCAGGTCGCGGCAAGCCCGACCGAGCTCGACCCCAAGGGCTGTCCGTACGGGCCCACGTCCAGCACCGTCTCGGCCGTCGTCTCCGACGACCGTACGACGGCCGGGAGACTGCGGGTCAGCTTCCGGTACACCCTGGACGGCCGCACCACGGAGGTGCCCATGACGGCCGACCGTCGTGGAGTGTTCCGTGGCGTCCTGCGCGACCTGCCCCGACCGGGCGACAGGACCCAGATCCCGGTCCGGGTCGTCGCGGTCGACGAGGCCGGCAACGCCTCGCCCGAGAGCTCGCCGGTCCACGTGACGCTCCACCCGTTCTGCACCCCGGGCTGATCGGTGACCCGGATGTCGACCACGATGACGGAGGGCGGGCCGCCGTGACCCAGCCGAACGACCAGACCGAGGCGCTGCCCACCCACCGGCTACCCGTAGACGACGCGGCGACCGCCCGGCTCGACGGCCTGCCGCACCCGACCGGCCCCACCGCACACCCCGCCCCCGACGAACCCACCGCGCACGTGAGTGCCGGCGGGCCGACGGCGTACCTGGCCTCTGGTGAGCCGACGGCGTACCTGGGCTCCGGCGAGCCGACGACGTATCTGGGCTCCGGCGAGCCGACGACGTATCTGGGCTCCGGCGAGCCGACCGGGCCCCTGCCCGGCGGCGCGCCGACGATACGGCACCCGGCCGCCGGAGACGGCACGGCGCACCTGGCCCAGGGGGAAGCGACGGCGCACCTGAACCCTGGGGGCGCCACCGGGCACCTCGGCGGGGGAGAACCGACGGCGCACCTCGCGCCGGGGTGGCGGGTCGCCCCGCCCGCCGGCCCTGTGCCTGCCCCGCCCGGCGGTCCCGTGCCGTCCCCGCGCGTGGACCCCGGCCGGCTGCCGGTCGATCCGGGTGGGCGGTCCGGGCCGTGGACGACGGCGCAGCCGAGCGGGCAGGAGCCGACGGGCCCGGTGACCGCGGTCGGGACGGGGCGTACCACCGGGGCCGGGCCGGGGACGGTCTTCGGCGGCCGTACGGCAGCGTCGCCCGCGCCCGCGGGCGGGGAGGTGCGGTTCGGGCCGGGCGTGCCGGCCACCCCGCCGGCCGCGCCTGCCTGGCCCGTGCCGACGCCCCCGCGCCGGCGGCGGTCGGCGTGGCGGACCGTCACCTCGGTGCTCTCCACCGTGCTCACCGTCGCGCTGCTCGTCGTCGTCGGCCTCTATCTCTGGCAGCGGATCAGCCCGCTGGAGGTCACCGGGGTCACGGTGGCGGTGCCGCGGCCGGCCGGCGACCGGTGCGACGTCACCGTCGACGTGGTGGCCACCGTGTCGACCAACGGCCGGGCAGGGGAGATCCGCTACCAGTGGCTGCGCAGTGGCAGCGCCCCCGGCAGCATGCTGACCGAGCGGGTCGGCCGCGGCCAGCGCACCGTCGAGTTGACGCTGCGCTGGACCTTCAGCGGCGTGGGCACCACGACCGAGACCGCCACGGTCAACATCACCTCGCCGTCCCCGGTACAGGCCCAGGCCCCGGTCGCCTACGACTGCCGACGCCGCTGATCCTCCCGGCCGAGCGGGCGCGCGCCGCCCGCCGGCACCGTCACGTCGACGCGCCGCCGCCCGGCGCCGACCGGTGTTTCCCCGGCCGGCGCCGAGGGTAGGTCGGGCGCGACGAGACGGACACCCGTGTGGAGGATTCCCATGAGAGACGACTTCGGCGACGCGGTGGGGGACGCCCTCCGCTCAGTGCTGCTGTTCCTGCCCAAGGCCGTGGCCTTCGTGGCGATCCTGCTGGTCGGCTGGCTGATCGCCAAGGCCGTACTCAAGATAGTCGACAAGGTGCTGGAGCGGGTGGGCTTCGACCGCGCGGTGGAGCGCGGCGGGATCCGCCGGGCCCTGGCCCGGTCCCGGTACGACGCCAGCGACATCGTCGCCAAGCTCGCCTACTACGGCGTGCTGCTGGTGACCCTCCAGCTCGCGTTCGGCATCTGGGGCCCGAACCCCGTCTCGGACCTGATCGCCGGCGTGATCGCCTGGCTGCCCCGTGCCTTCGTCGCGATCGTCATCGTCGTGGTCGCCGCCGCGATCGGCAACGCCGTCAAGGACATCATCAGCGGCGCCCTGGGCGGGCTGTCGTACGGCCGCATCCTGGCCACCATCGCCTCGGTGTTCATCCTCGGCCTCGGCGTCATCGCCGCCCTCAACCAGATCGGCGTGGCCACCGCCGTGACCACCCCGGTGCTGGTCGCCGTGCTCGCCACCGTCGGTGGCATCCTCGTCGTCGGGGTCGGCGGCGGTCTGGTCCGTCCGATGCAGAGCCGCTGGGAGTCCTGGCTGACCCGCGCCGAGCAGGAGTCGCACCTGATCGCCACGCACGCCCGCGCCTACCAGGCCGGCCGCCGCGACACCGAGACCCACCTGACCGGCCCGGCCGCCGACGCCGAGGCCACCCAGGTCGTCCGCGCCGGTGAACCCGCCGGCCCGGCCGTGGACGCCGCCGCCACCCAGGTCGTGCCGCGCCCCGCCGGCCCGGCCACGCCCCACGCCGACCCGGACGCCACCCAGGTCACCTCGACCGGCGCCACGGCCCCGGCACGGCCGACCGGCCAGGACGCCGAGGCCACCATGGTCATCCCGCCGATGAGTCAGGAGAAGTTCCGCCGCTGAACGCGCCGCCGCGTTCCGGGGTGGGATCCGCGCGGGTCCCACCCCGACGCGTGTCGCGGTAAGTCATGGCCGTCACGGTCGCCGCCGTCTACCATCGCCGGCATGACGTGGCGATGTTGATGCACCGCTGACGGTCGCCCCCGTGGGCCGCCGCGGACGCCGTACGTCCGGTGTCCGCTTCGTCTCCACGGGAAGGCCTCATGACTGTCCACACTGTGCGCGTGCCCGATCCGCGTGTCCGCCGGCTGGCGGCCATCCTCTACGGGTACGCGTTCCTCGGTGAACTCGTTCTGCTCTATCCGCTGTACGCGCTGCTGTTCAGCGACACCGGCCTGTCGGTCTGGCAGATCTCCTCGCTGTTCGTGATCTGGTCGGCCAGCGGCATCCTGCTGGAGGTGCCCTCCGGCGCCTTCGCCGACGCGGTCTCCCGGCGGCTGCTGCTCGCCCTCGCCCCGCTCGTCACCGCCGCCGGCTTCGCGCTCTGGGTGCTCGTCCCCTCGTACCCGGCCTTCGCCGTCGGGTTCGTGCTGTGGGGTGCCGGCGGTGCGCTCGCCTCGGGTGCGCTGGAGGCGCTGGTCTTCAGCGAACTCGACCGGCTCGACGCCGCCGGCCGGTACGCCCGCGTCATCGGCCGGGCCCGGACGGCCGAGACGCTCGGCGTGCTCGCCTCGATCGTCCTGGCCGGCCCGGTGTTCGCCGTCGGCGGCTACCCGGCGGTGGGCGTGGCCAGCGTGCTCGCCTGCCTGCTCGCTGCCACCGTCGCCACCCGCTTCCCCGAACACCGGCGACGCGCCGCCCCGGTGGCCGCCGCCGTCCCCGCCGCCGGCGCCTCCGGGCCGGTAGCGGCCCCCGACACCGCCGGACCGGTATCGGCAGCCACCGCCGCCCGGCCGGTATCGGCAGCCGCCGCCCAGGAGCGGACCGGCCGGGCCGCCGAGGCGGGACGGGACGCGGACGACGAGGACGGCGACGACGACCTCGGCTGGTGGGCGAGCCTGCGCGCCGGGCTCGCCGAGGCGCACGCCGACCGGGCCGTCCGCGCGGCGGTGCTGCTGGTCGCGGCGGTCGCGGCGGTCTGGGGGGCCCTCGAGGAGTACACGCCGCTGCTGGCGCGGGACACCGGCGTCGCCGAGGCGACCGTGCCGCTGCTGCTCCTGCTCATCTGGGCCGGGGTGAGCGTCGGCGGCCTGCTCGCCCCGGCGGGGGAGCGGCTGACCACCCGCGGGTACGCCGGGCTGCTGGCGGTGTCGGGCGTGGCCCTGGCCGCCGGGGCGCTGCTCGCCCGGCCCGTCGGGTTCGTGCTGGTCGCGGCCGCGTTCTGCGGCTTCCAACTCGCCACCGTGCTCGCCGACGCCCGCTTGCAGGCCCGGATCATCGGCAGCAGCCGGGCGACGGTCACCTCGCTCGCCGGGATGGCCACCGACGTGACGATCATCGCCGTCTACGGCGGGTACGGGCTGCTCGCCACCGGGGCCGGAAACGGGGTCGCCTTCGCGGTGGCCGCCGTGCCGTACCTGGTCGTCGCGCTGCTCCTGGTGACGCGCGGCCGGCGGGCCCGAGGCGGGCCGGGTCGGGTGGCCGCCGGTCGCGCCGGCTGACGGAGGGCCCGGCGGCGGTCGGCGTGACCGCCGCCGGGCCGGCCCGCCGTCAGCCGTCGAAGTGCCGGTCCGACCGCTGCTGGCCGGATCGGAGGGGTCGTGCCGGCGACGGGCGCGTGCTCATCGGCCCGCGCCTTCCAGGAGGTGCTTGAGCGCGGCCAGCCGGTCCCGCCAGTACGCCTTCAGCTCGGCCGCCTGTTGCGCCCCGGTCAGTTTCTCGTGCTGGACGGACACCCGGGACTTCGTCTCGCCCACGGCGGCGAAGCCCACCACGAGCCGGGTCGACCCGTCGCCCCAGTCGGCGCGGAACGTCCGGGGCGCGGTGGCGGTGCGGACCCGGACCTCCGCGTCGGGCAGCCACCGGCGGCGCAGCGCGTCGTCGGCGAAGGCGTCGAAGAGCCGCCGCACCGGGACGGCCACCGTGCGGCTGCCGGTGGCAAGGAAGCCGCCCCCGCGCCGCTGCCCGGGGGCGCGCAGGCCGCGCGTCTGTTCGTACCCGACGGTGAGGGTCTGCGCCCACCAGCCCGGCACCTCGTGCGTGGTGACCAGCCAACGGGCGATCTCGGTGTGCGTACGCCCGGTGGCGTCCCAGGCGTCGAGCAGGGCGAACCACTCGTCCCAGCCGCGGCCGGTGCGCTCCCGCAGGAGCGCGTCGGAGATCCGCTCCGTCTGCACCGCAGTGCCCGACGACGTCGCGCCCGGCGCGGGCTCCGTCGGCTCGGGCGGCGCGGCTGCGGGCTCGGCGGCGGTCGACCGGGCGACGAGTTGCCGGCGGGCGGTCGTGTAGCTCTCGCCGGTCTTGTCCATCCGGGCCCGGACCCGGGTCTTGAACGACCTGTCACGCGTCATCACATGCTCCCTCGTCGACGGCGCGGGTCGCAGGGACTCACGCTCCCGTCGACCGCGCCGGATCAGGGCATGTGGCACGGCATCCCGAGAACGCGAGGCTCCCTTTGCCTCCGCGACGCCGGTGGCGTGAGCACCGGTAAGGAGGTGAGGCGCGGGACGGCGCCGCCACCAGCATACGCCGGGCGAAGGGGCGGCGGGAGTGGGGCGGGGTCGGGGGCAGTGGTCAGGGGCCGGCGGTCTCGCCGGTCTGCTCCCAGATCGAACTCATCTCGTCGAAGGCCTGCTCCATGAGCTGCACCATGGCCTGCCGGGCGCGCTCGCCGTCGCGCCGCTGGATCGCCTGGGCCACCTCCGCGTGCAGTTGAAGGGCCTGCTCGTGCGGGTGGTGAGGCATGAGGTGGTGCTGGTGCCGGCCGGTGAGCACCTCGGCGACCAGCTCCTGCAGCCGGACGAACATCTCGTTTCCGGAGGCGACCAGCACCCGCCGGTGGAACTCGATGTCGAGCCGCAGGAAGCGCTCCTCGTCGCCGGCCTTGCCGGCGGCCCACATCTTCGCCGCGAGCCCGACGAGGTCGCTCGCCTCGTCGTGACCGACCCGGCTGGCCGCGAGCAGGGCGGCGTGCGGCTCGACGGCGGTGCGCAGCTCGGTGATCGAGCGGAGCTGGGTGATGCGGCCGGACGAGGCGAGCCGCCAGCGGATCACCTGCGGGTCGAAGACGTTCCAGGCGTCCGTCGGGCGGATCATGACGCCGACCCGTCGGCGCGTCTCGATGAACCCGATCGAGGCGAGCACCCGCAGGACCTCGCGGACGACCGAGCGGGACACGGCGTACCGCTCGACCAGCTCGTCGATGTTGAGGACGGCCCCGGCGGCCAGCTCGCCACCGCAGATGGCCGTGCCGAGGTGGTCGAGGACGCGTGCGTGCAGCCCGGCCTCGACAGGGGCGATCGGGGCGACTGCGACCCCTGGGGAGGACGGTTTCACACGGCGGATCATATCAGTTGGGTCTACCTCTTGAATAAATCTGCTTTTTCGGCCTAGCATCCCGACGTTAAGCGGATGTAAACAGGGAGGTGGCGGCCCCACCTCGGGCCAGGCCACGGCCACGGCATAAGGAGTGATGGACGTGAGACGTCGATCAGTTATCGGGACTTCCCTGGCGATGGTCGTCGCCCTCGGCCTGTCCGCCTGCGGTGGCGGGGACGACGCCGGCGGCTCGGACACCGTGCGCGTGACGCTGGTGAACCACGTCTGGACGGACAACATCAAGAAGGCGCTGCCGGAGTTCGAGAAGCAGTCGGGCCTCAAGGTCGAGGTGACCCAGCTCGGCGAGGACCAGCTCTCCGACCAGTACAACGTCAAGCTGAACGCCGGATCCAGCGACATCGACGTGATGATGTACCGGCCCCTCCAGGAGGGGAAGCTGTTCGCCAAGAACAAGTACCTGGCCGACCTGACCGACAAGGCAAAGTCGGACAGCGCGTTCGAGCTCGGCGACTTCCAGACCGGGCCGGTGCAGGCCACCAGCTACGAGGACAAGCTGGTCGGGGTGCCGATCATCACCGAGCAGGAGGTCCTCTACTACCGCAAGGACCTGCTGGAGAAGTCCGGCTTCACCGCCCCGCCGAAGACCCTCGACGAGCTCAAGGCGCAGGCGGCCAAGGTCGAGGCGGACAACCCGGGTGTGGCGGGCTTCGTGTCCCGCACCGGCAAGGCGGCCGCCGTCACGCAGTTCTCCAGCTTCCTCTACAGCTTCGGCGGCGACTTCGTCGACGCCAACGGCAAGGCGTCGGTCAACACCGACCAGGCCAAGCAGGCGTACGCCTACTACGGCGGGCTCCTGCGCGAGCACGGCCCGGAGAACATCAGCACCGACATGAGCTGGTCCGAGGCGATGGCGATCTTCACCCAGGGCAAGGCGGCCTTCTACACCGAGGCCAACTCGCTCTACAAGAACGCCACCGACCCGGCCAAGTCGAAGGTCTCCGAGACCGTCGGGTTCGCCGCCTTCCCGGCCGGCCCGGCCGGCTCGAAGCCGTACAACATCCCCTCGTGGGCGCTCGGCGTCAACGAGACGTCCAAGAACCAGGACAACGCCTGGAAGTTCATCCAGTGGGCGGCCGGCAAGGAGCAGGCGCTGGCGCAGCAGAAGGCCGGCGTCCCCAGCGCCCGCACGTCCGTCTGGGAGAACCCGGAGGGCTCGGCCAGCTACCCGAAGGATCTCGCCGAGGCCACCACGGTCAGCACCGCCAACGGCGTGGGCCACGACCGCCCGCTGGTCGTGAAGGTCGCCCAGGCGCGGGAGATCGTCGGCCAGCCGATCGTCGACGCGATCACCGGCAAGGACGCGGCCGCCTCGGCGGACGCGGCCAACGAGGCGTTCCAGAAGTTCCTCGACGACGAGGCGAAGTAGCCCGAAGCGCAGGTGGCGGAGCCGACCGGCTCCGCCACCCCGCGTCGGGACGCTGGCCCTGACCCCCACCCGGAGACCTCATGTCAGCCGTCACCACACCAGTCAAAAGATCGACCGAGGCGCGTCCGGCGTCCCCGGAGACCTCAGCCTGGTCGCGCTGGGCCAACGAGCACCGCAAGTGGCTCTTCGCGGCACCCGCCATGGCGTTCGTCGCCCTGCTGATCGTCTTCCCGGTGGCCTGGACCGGGTACCTCAGCCTGACCGACGCCGAGGGCTCGGTACGCGCCGAGAGCGAGTTCATCGGCTTCCAGAACTACCTCGACGTGCTCACCGACACCGACCGCTTCTGGCCGGCCGTGTGGCGCACCGCTCTCTTCACCGGCGTCGTGCTCCTCTTCGAGGTCGTGCTCGGCATGGCGATCGCCCTGCTGCTGTGGCGGCCGTTCCGCGGTGAGAAGTGGGTCCGCGTCGCGATCCTGCTGCCGCTGGTCGCCACCCCGGTCGCGGTCGGCATGATGTGGCGGCTGATCTTCGACCCCAACATCGGCATGGCGAACCAGGTGCTCGGCTGGGTCGGGATCGGCCCCCAGCCCTGGCTGTCCGGGCAGAGCTCGGCCCTGCCCACGACGATGTTCATCGACATCTGGCAGTGGACGCCGATGGTCGTGCTGATCCTGCTCGCCGGCCTGACGTCGCTGTCCGACGAGCCGCAGGAGGCGGCGCTGATCGACGGCGCCAGCACCTGGCAGCGCTTCCGGCACGTCACCCTGCCGCTGCTGATGCCCACCGTGATCGTCGCGGTCCTGCTGCGCGGCATCGACGCCCTGAAGACCTTCGACATCCTCTACGCCACCAAGGGGCGCGGCGGCGGGTCGTTCCACGAGGTGGAGACCCTCAACGTCTACGCCTACGGTCTCAGCTTCGACTACAACGACTACGGCGTCTCGTCGACGGTCCTCATCATCTTCTTCCTGATCATCATCGGGGTGATGTGGGCCCTGACCTACCGCAAGAAGGGGCTGGACCGATGAAGCCGAGCAGGCCGTTCAAGGTCTTCCGGGCGGTGGCCCTGGTCGTCGTGGTGTTCTCGCTGATGGCGCCGCTGCTCTGGATGATCCTCGCG
The DNA here is from genome assembly GCF_055587185.1 of Micromonospora sp. NPDC048040. Classification (NCBI taxonomy): domain Bacteria; kingdom Bacillati; phylum Actinomycetota; class Actinomycetes; order Micromonosporales; family Micromonosporaceae; genus Micromonospora; species Micromonospora sp. NPDC048040. Next base: position 20,049 of record NZ_JBVJGT010000020.1, read on the forward strand.
TCGCTGAAGACCAACGTCGACATCTACGACACCGACAAGGCGTTCTCCTTCTCGCCCACGCTGGACAACTACGGCACCGTGCTGGAGCAGGCGAACTACGTCCAGTTCATCGGCAACAGCCTCTGGGTGGCGTTCGCGGCGACCGTGCTGTCGCTCCTGCTCGGCGTGCCCGCCGCGTACTCGATGAGCCGCTTCAACATGAAGAAGTCCGCGCTCGTCGTGCTCATGGCCCGGGTCATCCCCGGCGTCTCGCTGCTGGTGCCCTGGTACTACGTCTTCTCGAACCTGCAGATGGTCGGCGGGTTCACCGTGCTGATCCTCAGCCACATGTTCGTGTCGCTGCCGCTGATCGTCTACATCATGATGGGCTACTTCGACGGCCTGCCCGCCGAACTCGAGGAGGCGGCGCTCGTCGACGGGCTGACCCACATCGGCGCGTTCCGGCGGATCACCCTGCCGCTGTCGGTGCCCGGCATCGCCACCGCGGGGATCCTGTCCTTCATCTTCTCCTGGAACAACTTCATGTTCGCCCTCGTGCTCTCCGGCGCCGACACCAAGACGCTTCCCGTGGCGATCTTCGACTTCGTCGGCTACGCCAGCATCGACTGGGGCGGCCTGATGGCGGCGGCCACCGTGGTCACCGTGCCGATCATGGTGATCGCCCTGTTCGTGCAGAAGTACATCGTCTCCGGCCTCACCGCCGGCGCCACGAAGGGCTGAGGACGCCATGACGACAATCGAAAAGGTCGAGACCTTCCTCGTCGCCCCGCGCTGGCTGTTCGTCCGGGTGCAGACCTCCTCCGGCATCGTCGGCTGGGGCGAGGCGACCTGCGAGGGCCGCTCCGAGACCGTCCGCACCGCCGTCGAGCAGCTCAGCGAACTGCTCATCGGCCAGGACGCGCTGCGCATCGAGGACCACTGGCAGGTCATGACCAAGGGCTCGTTCTACCGGGGCGGGCCGATCCTGGCCAGCGCCGTGTCCGGGCTCGACCAGGCGCTGTGGGACATCGCCGGCAAGCACTTCGGCGCTCCGGTGCACCAGCTGCTCGGCGGCCCGGTCCGGGACCGGATCCGGGTCTACGGCTGGGTCGGCGGCGACGAGCCCGCCGAGGTCCGCGACCAGATCGCCGCCGCCGTCGAGACCGGCCTGACCGCGGTGAAGATGAACGCCTCCGGAAAGATGAGCCCGGTCGCCTCGGTCGCCGAACTCGACGGCGTGGTCCAGCGGGTGGCCGCCGCCCGCGAGGTGCTCGGCGACGAGCGGGACGTGGCGGTCGACTTCCACGGCCGGTTCACCCTCGCCACCGCCCGCCGGGTCGCCCCGCTGCTCGAGCCGTACCGGCCGTTCTTCCTGGAGGAACCGGTGGTCCCGGAGAACTCGCACCTCATCGGCGAGTTCGTCCGCTCCACCACCACGCCGGTGTCGACGGGGGAGCGGCTCTACAGCCGGCAGGAGTTCCTGCCGGTGCTGCAGGCCGGCATCGCGGTCGCCCAGCCGGACCTGTCGCACGCCGGCGGCATCACCGAGGTCCGCAAGATCGCCGCGCTGGCCGAGGTGTACGACGTGCAGCTCGCCCCGCACTGCCCGCTCGGGCCGATCGCCCTCGCGGCCTGCCTGCAGGTCGGCTTCGCCACGCCGAACTACCTGATCCAGGAACAGAGCATCGGCATCCACTACAACCTCGGCGCCGAGGTGCTCGACTACTGCCTCGACAAGACCCCGCTGACGTTCGTCGACGGGTACGTCGAGCGGCTCACGGCACCCGGACTCGGCATCGAGATCGACGAACACGCCGTGCGAACGGCGGACAAGCGCGGCCACGCGTGGCGCAGCCCCACGTGGCGGCACCGCGACGGCTCCTACGCGGAATGGTGATCACATGACCGTCAACCTCACCGCCGAACTCACCGCCGCCCGCATCCTCGCGGTCATCCGAGGCACCGACACCGCCGGCGCGATCGCCGCCGGCACCGCCCTGCTGGAGGAGGGCGTACGCCTCGTCGAGGTGGCCCTCACCACGCCGGACGCCGCGCGGGCCGTCGAGGCGCTGCGCGGGGTCGCCCCCGCCGGCTCCCTGGTCGGGGCCGGCACCGTGCTCACCGCCGCCGACGTGGCCGACGTGGCCGCCGCGGGCGCCCAGTTCGTGGTGACGCCGGCCGTGGTCGAGTCGATCCCCGAGGCGGCCCGCCGGGGCATTCCGGTCGCCGCCGGCGCGTTCACCCCGACCGAGGCGTACACCGCCATGCGGATGGGGGCGTCGGCGATCAAGCTGTTCCCGGTGTCGGTCGGGGGCCCGGCGTACCTCAGGGCGGTGCGCGACCCCTTCCCGGACATCCCGTTCGTCGCGGTCGGCGGCGTGGGCCTGGCCGACGTGCCCGGCTACCTGAAGGCCGGCGCGATCGCGGTCGGCGTCGGCGGGCCGCTGGTCGGCGACGCCGCCTCCGGCGGTGACCTGGACGCGCTGCGGACCCGGGCCCGCACCTACCTCGCCGCCGTGCGGGAGCCGGCCGCGTCATGACCGCACCCGACCTGCTCACCTTCGGCGAGACCATGGTGTCGCTGCGCTCCGCCGGCCCGCTCGCCGCCGGCGGACCGCTGACCATGCACCTGGCCGGCGCCGAGTCCAACGTGGCGGTGGGGGTGGCCCGGCTGGGCCACCAGACCGCCTGGGCCGGCCGGGTGAGCACCGACGAGTTCGGCGAGTACACGCTGCGGCAGTTGCGCGCCGAGGGCGTCGGTGTCGACGGCGTGACCCGCGACCCGGACCGGCCGACCGGCCTGATGTTCCTGGAGCAGCGCACCGCCGACCTGACCCGGGTGCAGTACCACCGGGCCGGATCGGCCGGGTCGGCGCTGCGTGTCGACGACCTGCGGGCGCCGCTGGCCGCCGGCGCCGGAATGCTGCACCTGACCGGGATCACCCCGGCGCTGTCCGACACCGCCCGCGCGGCCACCCGCTGGGCCGCCGAGGCCGCGGCCGAGGCGGGCGTCCCCGTCTGCCTCGACGTCAACTACCGCGCCCGCCTCTGGTCCCGGGACGCCGCCCGAGAGGTGCTCACCCCGCTGGCGGCGTACGCCTCGATCGTCATCGCCTCCGCCGACGAACTCGACCTCGTCGGCGACCCGGGGGCCGACGAGTCCACGGTCGTGGCGGACCTGTTCGGGCGGGGCGTGGACACCGTCCTGGTCAAGCTGGGCGCCGACGGGGCCCGGGCGCACACCCCGGACGGCGTCCAGCACGTCGGGGCGCTGACCGTGACCGCCGTCGACCCCGTCGGCGCCGGGGACGCGTTCACCGCGGGCTACCTGTCCGGCTGGTTCGACGGGCTCGACCTGGCCGGTCGCCTGCGCCGCGCGGCCACCCTCGGCGCCTTCGCGGTCTCCAGTCGAGGCGACTGCGAAGGGCTGCCCCGCCGCGCCGAACTGTCCCTTCTCGACGGCCACGAGACGGGCAGCGTTCTCCGTTAGCCGCCCCGCGCACCTGTAGAAGAAAGGCATCCCGTGAAGATCGTCGCCGCTGACGTCATCGTCTCCAGCCCCGACCGCAACTTCGTCACCCTGAAGATCACCACCGACGACGGGATCACCGGCCTGGGCGACGGCACCCTCAACGGCCGCGAACTGTCGGTCGCCTCGTACCTGCGCGACCACGTCGTCCCGCTGCTGATCGGCCGCGACCCGCACCGCATCGAGGACACCTGGCAGTTCCTGTACCGCTCGGCGTACTGGCGGCGCGGGCCGGTCACCATGGCGGCCATCGCGGCGGTCGACGTGGCGCTGTGGGACATCAAGGCCAAGGCCGCCGGCATGCCGCTGTACCAGCTGCTGGGCGGGGCCTCCCGCACCGGCATCATGGCCTACGGCCACGCCTCCGGCCGCGACATCCCGGAGCTGTTCGACTCGATCCGCCGGCACCTGGAGCTCGGCTTCCGGTCGATCCGCGTGCAGACCTCCGTGCCGGGCATCAACGCCGTGTACGGCGTCGCCGCCCAGCCCAGCGCCGACGGCAAGCGGTACGACTACGAGCCGGCGCAGCGCACCCCGCTGCCGGCAGAGGAGGACTGGGACACCCGCGCCTACCTGCGCCACCTGCCCGGCGTCTTCGAGGCGGTCCGCAACGAGTTCGGCCCGGAGTTGCCGCTGCTGCACGACGGCCACCACCGGATGACCCCGATCCAGGCCGCGAAGCTGGGCAAGGCCCTGGAGCCGTACGACCTGTTCTGGCTGGAGGACTGCACCCCGGCGGAGAACCAGGAGGCGCTGCGGCTGGTCCGCCACCACACCACCACCCCGCTGGCCATCGGCGAGATCTTCAACACGGTGTGGGACTACCAGACCCTCATCCGCGAGCAGCTGATCGACTACGTCCGGTCCGCCGTCACCCACACCGGCGGCATCACGGCCATGCGCAAGCTGCTCGACTTCGCCGCCCAGTACCAGATCAAGTCCGGCATCCACGGCCCGACCGACATCTCGCCGGTCGGCATGGCCGCCGCGCTGCACCTGGACCTCGCCATCCACAACTTCGGCATCCAGGAGTACATGCAGCACGGGCCGCTCACCAACGAGGTCTTCCGGCAGTCGTTCACCTTCACCGACGGCTACCTGCACCCGGGGGAGCAGCCGGGGCTCGGCGTGGAACTCGACGAGGAAGCCGCCGCGAAGTTCCCGTACGTGCCGGCCTACCTGCCGTTCAACCGGCTCAAGGACGGGACCGTCCATGACTGGTGAGAGCCGCCCGGGCACTCCCGCCGCGACCCGGCACGTGGTCGTGATGGGGGTGTCCGGGGCCGGCAAGACGACCGTGGCCCGCGGCATCAGCGCCCGTACCGGCCTGACCTTCGCCGAGGCGGACGAGTTCCACCCGCCGGCCAACGTGGCGCAGATGCGGGCCGGCGTGCCGCTGGACGACGCCGCGCGCCTGCCCTGGCTGCGCGACCTGGCCGCGTGGATGGCCGCCCGCTCCGCCGAGGGCGTGTCGACGGTGCTGGCCTGCTCGGCGCTGAAGCGTTCCTACCGCGACGTGCTGCGCCAGGGGCCGCCGAGCGTCGAGTTCGTCCACCTCGACGGGCCCGCCGAGGTGATCCGCGACCGGATGGCCCAGCGCGCCGGGCACTACATGCCGGCGAGCCTGCTGGAGTCACAACTGGCGACCCTGGAGCAGCCCCACCCGGACGAGTCGGTGCTGGTGCTCGACGTCTCGCTGGCGCCGGACGAACTCGTCTCGGCGGCCGTCGACGGTCTCGGCCTGCGCACCGGCGTCGCCACCGGCGGGTAGCCGCGGCGCACCGGCCCGGCGGCTGCCGGGCCGGTGTCAGCCGGGCAACTCGTCGACGTAGACCCAGCGGCCGTCCTCGCGGACGAACCGGCTGCGCTCGGTCTGCGTCCCAGGTCGACCTCCCGCGCGGTAGTGGGCGCGGAACTCGACGACGCCCGCAGTGTCGAACAGCCCGCCCCGGTCGGCGTCGACGATCTCCAACCCCGTCCAGCGCTGGCCCGGATCCAGGTCGAGCCGGCGCGGCCGGGTCGACGAGTGCCAACTGCGCAGCAGGTACGCCGTGTCGCCGACGGCGAAGGCGCTGTACCGCGAGCGCATCAGTGCCTCGGCGGTCGCCGCGGCGGCCTCGCCCCGGTGCAGTCGCCCGCAGCACTGCGCGTACGGCTGGGCGGACCCGCACGGGCAGGTCCGGTCGGGGTCGTCGGCCGCTCTCCGGCGGGGTCTGGTCGCCACGGGCCCATTCTGGCCGACGGTCCGCCGCGACCGGCGTCCGGACCCGGCACGCGGGCGTCCGACCCGGCGCCGCCCGCCGACGGTGCGGTCCGCCGCCGGAGCACCCGTCGCGCGGGCCGGGTCAGCGGCCGCTCGTCCGGGCTGTCCGCCGGTTGCCGAAGGACTCCATGGTCGTCGCCTTGCGGGCCGGTGCCTTCGTGGTCGCGGCGGCACGGGTCGCGGCGGCCTTCGCCGTCTTCTTCGCGGGCGCCTTCTTCGCCGGCGCGCTCGTGGCCGGCGCCTTCCGGGCGCGGGCGGGGGCCGCCGTGGCGGAGGTGGCCTTCTTCCGGGCCACCCGGGGCGTCGTCGACGTCGGCTTCCCACCCGGGGTCTTGGCCGCGGTCGTTCCGGTGGCCCGTTTCGTGGCCGTCGCCACCTTCTTCGCCGCCGCCGTCCGCTTCATCGGGGCCTTGCGCGCCCCGGTGGCCTTCCTGGCCCGTCCTGCGTCCGCCATCGTCGCTCCTCGGGAATCGGCCCTGGGCGCACCGTCTTCCCCCCGGCCCCGGCGGTCAAACGCCGGCAGGTGCTGGGCGTCCGGCCGGCCGGTACACGCGGGCGCGTGGCGCGGGCCGGATAGCCGCCGACATGTCATCTGGAGAGCGCGACGTAGCGCCACTTGCTGTCGCCCGGGTCCTCCCTACCGTCGCGGAGGTCGATTTCGACCCCGGAAGGCTCCAGGGCATCCCGCAGCCGACGCATCATGGCCGCGCTGAGGTAGTGGTGCTGGAGGTCGAGCCACCTCAGGTGAGTGAGCGACCGGCCGTTGAGAAGCGCCGCGGCGCCGGTGTCCGACAGCGCGCCCATGGACAGGGCCAGGGACCGCAACTGTGCCACGACGGGAGCCTCGGCGACCGCCGCGGCAATCTCGTCCTGCAGCGGGCTGTTGAGCAGTCCCAGGTGACGCAGCGCAGGGAAGCGTTCGCCGGAGAGCAGCGCCGCCAGGTCGGCAACAGTGGTGTCGCCCCCCCAATCCCGGACGCCGAGCCACAGCTCCAGTTCCTTCAACGCGGGCAACTCGGAGGCGCAGAGTCCGCGCGCCACCCGGGCCGGAAGGCCAGCGCTCTCGAACTCCAGGTACTGCAGCGAAGTGTGGCGCAGCGGTGAGACGGCCATGCCTGGCCCGCCGCGCGCCTCGAACCGCTCCAGCAGAGGGTAGGCGCTCAGCAGGGGGGTGACATCGGTCTGCCGGATCCACGAGATGTCGCAATCCTCGTAGGGGATGTCCCCGAAGTAGAAGGCTCGCAGGCCGGTCAGTCGGTCCGCTGCGGCGACGGCCAGGTCGAGAATGGGCGCGGGGTCGAACTCATATGCGTCCGCCCAGCCGCCGAATACCAGGGCTCGTACCCCGGCGAGGTCGACCGCCTGGAGGAACCGCTGCCACGTCTCCGCGAAGCTCGGGTCGCTGTCGCACCCGCCACCACTCACGCGCCAGGCCACCGACGCTGCTTCCTGCAGGTCACCGTCACTGGTGAAGTCGACGACCGGTAGGCCGTGAAACGTGTCTAGGTCACCCGGCATGGTGCGACTCCTCAGTTGCTGTGTTCTCGGTCATCGCTATCAGGGCAGCTCGACCGGCAGCGGCACGGGTCGCTTGGCGACCCGGTCGTCGCCGGAGGACCGCCCGCGCGCGTGCCGGACCAGCCAGGGCAGCAGGTGCCGGCGGGCCCAGGCCAGCTCGGCGCGGAGCACCTCGTGGCGCCGACGGCGCTGTGCGGTCTCCAGCGGGCGCGTCCAACCGTCGTCGGTTTCCGGCAGCCCGACGGTGTGCGCGAGCGCGGCGGCGATCCGCTCGTGGCCGGCGCTGTTGGCGTGTAGCCGGTCGTCGCTCCACAGCCGAGGGTCCGAGGCGACCGGGTGGGCGCCGAGGTCCAGCAGGGTGGCCCCGGTCTCGGCGGTCACGGCGCGCAGCGCGGCGTTCAGCGCGAGCATCCGGCCGCGCAGCGGGCGCGCCAGCGGCATCACCGGCACCGGGTCGGGCAGGGTGAAGGTCAGCACCGTGGCGCCCTGCCCGACCAGCGCCCGCTGCATGGCCCCGACGTCCTCGGCGACCCGGTCGGCGTCGAAGGAGGGGCGCAGCACGTCGTTCATACCGGCCACCACGGTGGCGAGGTCCGGCGCGAGGTCGAGGGCGGGTTGCAGCTGCTCGGCGCGGATGCGGGCAGTGGTGCGTCCCCGGATTGCCGGGTTGGCGTACTCCAGGCCGCCCTGCGCGTGGGCCACCGCGAGGGCGAACCGGTCGGCCCAGCCCCGGTAGCCGCCGGCGCCGTCGGGGTCGTCGAGCCCCTCGGTGGTGCTGTCGCCCACCGCCACGTACCGCTGCCACATCACGTGGGCGAGGGTAGCGGCCGACGGTCAGGCCAACTCGCGGGGCCGCTGCCGGGAAACCTCCGGCTCGGCCTGACCGACCTCCGGTCAGAGCCAGCCGGAGCGGCGGAAGAGGCGGTGCAGGACGATCGCGACCAGCGCCATCAGGCCGAGCGTGGCGGCGAAGCCGTAGCGCCAGCCCAGCCCCGGCATGTTGGCGAAGTTCATGCCGTAGATCCCGGCGATCCCGGTCTGGGTGGCGGCGATGGCGGCCCAGGCGGCGATCTTGCGCATGTCGTTGTTCTGGTCCACCGCGAGCTGCGCCAACCGGGACTGCAGGATCGAGTTGAGCAGGTCGTCGTAGGCGGCGACCCGGTCCACCGCCCGGGTCAGCCGGGCGTCCACGTCGACGAACCGGCGGCGCAGGCCGCGCGGCGGGTTGTCGGGGCGCTCGTCGAGCAGCGACCGCAGCGGCGCCTGCAACGGCTGCACCGCCCGCTTGAACTCCACGATCTCCCGCTTGAGCTGGTAGATGTGCTGGATGTCGGCGGACCTGTCGCGCGCGAAGACCGTCTCCTCGACCCGTTCCAGGTCCCGCTCCACGTGCCCGGCGACCTCCAGGTAGAGGTCGACCATCCGGCCGCAGACCGCGTACGCCACCGCCCACGGGCCCTCCGCGAGCAGTGCCGGGCGGCGCTCGATGTCGGCGCGGACCGGGGTGAGCGCGCCGGCGGCGCCGTGCCGCACGGTGATGACGAAACGGTCGCCGAGCAGCACCATCACGTCCCCGGTGTCGATCACCTCCGAGGTGTCGGTCAGCTCGGCGTGCTCCACGTACCCGGCGGTGCGCAGCACCAGCAGGGTCACGCCGCCGTCGCGCCGCACCGTGGGGCGGTGGCCGTCGGCGAGCGCCTGCTCGACCGTCAGGTCGTCCAGCCCGAACGTGCGGCCGACCGCCGCCATCACCGCCGGGTCCGGCTCGTGCAGACCCAGCCAGACGAAGGCGCCGCGGCTGCGGCGACTGCGGGCGTACGCGTCGGCGTAGTGCGGGCGGCCCGGCTCGCGCCGTCCGTCGACGTAGACGGCGCAGTCCACCACGGCGTCCGGGTTGGACCGTCGCGGCTCCCGCTCGCGCTGCCCGGGCACCGGCCGGCCGAGCAGCCGGTCGAACACGGCCGACAACCGCAGCCGCTCCCTCACCCGCTGCGCCACCCGTCCACCTCCGCGTCGCCGGCATCCGCGCGGACACCGTACTCGGGCCCGGCGAATCCTGGGTCACGGCACCCGGGTGGCGAAGACGACGACGTTGTCGACGTAACCGCCGACGCGCCGGTCGAACCGGCCGCCGCAGGTGATCAGGCGCAGGCCGGCCGCCCCGCTGGGGCCGTAGACCAGGTCGGTGGGGAAGCGGTCCTTCGGGTACGACGCGACACCGTCGACGGCGAAGGTCGCGACGCTGGCGTCGGCGCGGGTGATCCGCACCGTGTCGCCGGCCCGGAGCCGGCCGAGGTCGAAGAAGACGGCCGGCCCGGCGGCGGAGTCCACGTGCCCGACGATCACCGCGTTGCCGGTCTCGCCGGGGCTGACTCCGTGCCGGTACCAGCCGGCGAGGGTGGGCCGGTCCAGCGGTGGCACCTCCAGGCGCCCGTCGGCGTCGGCGCCCACCGGGACGATCGGGGCCCGCACGTCGATGGCCGGGATCCGCACGTCCACCGGTTCGGCCCGGCCCAGTGGCGGCACCGGCGGCGCGGGACGGGCCAGGGGCGGCGCGTCGGCGGCCCCGGGCTGGGGCGGGCGCGGCGGGGTCGTCGCCACTCCGGCGGTGACCAGGCCGAGCCCGGTGGTGCCGAGCAGGGCGACGACCGCTACCGCCCATCCGGGCCTGCGCCAGGACACGTTCCCACCTCCGTACGCGTTCGCCCGGGTGCCCGCTCCGGCGTTTCACCGGTGCGGGCACCCGTCGCAGGGATGGACGGCTCGGCCGTCGGTCAGAGCGTGGCGCCGGCCATGTGGCGTCGGCGGCGGGCCAGGATCAGGGCTCCTCCGGCGGCGGAGCCGAGCAGGACGCCACCGGCGGCGAGCGCGCCGGCCCCGTCGGTGTCGTCGCGGCCGCCGGCCGGGGCGCCGCCGATCGGGGTGACGGTGAACGTCGCGCTGCCGGCCGCGCTGCCGTCGCCGCAGGTTGCGGTCACCGTGTAGGTGCCCAGGGTGAACCCGGCGGTGAAGAGTTCCGCGCTCAGACCGCCGCCGGCCGCCGCCGTGGTGGACCGGACGTTCTGGTCTCGGTCGGGACCGGTGACGTGGAAGATCGCGTCGCCGGACTTGGGGTTGCACGTCGTCGCGGTGAGCACGACCGTCCCGCCGACCGGAGTGGTGGCCGGTGACACGACGGTGTCGGCCAGCGCGGCGCCCGGGAGCAGGAGCGTGCTGAGGCCCACGCCGACCGCCGCCGATACGAGAACTGTTGTGACCTTCATACGCGTCTTCCCTCACTTTTCGTCCGCTGACTGCGTGGGACGTCGTTCGGGTGGCCAACTCCGTGACTAGCACCGGTGTGACCAACCCTAGGAGGGTTGGGCCCCCGATCCGGTGAAAATGAGAAATCCTCGTTGCCGTCACGTGTCCGCCCCGGAGGCGGAGGGAGCAGCGGAAATGCCGGCACGGCCCGCCCGCGAGGGTTGGCCGGGGTCGATGCCGTCAGTGCCGGGCTGTTTGGGCCTGGGTCGGTCCCGGCCCGTTGCGGGGACGATGCCGCGGGGCGGGCCGGTCTCGTCCGCGTCGCCGCCGTCGCCGTGTGCGCACCGAACCGGTGGCGAGGTGTTCCACCTGCACGGAAAAGTGCCCTCCGGAACAGGCGGACGAGACCTTGGGAAGTCTCGTCGTGCCAGCCCGGAAGGCACTTCCGCGTTCCCGGCCCACCGGCCGGGCGGCCCTCAGAAAAACGTCGAGGCTAACAGGTTGACGAACTGGAAATCCGGATCTTGTCAACGGTGCCGTACTGGGACAGGTAGAGCGGGCTGTCCGGGCGGAGGCAGATCTGCCTGCCGTTGGTGAAGTGGAAGTAGGCGACGTCGTCGTTGCGGGAGTTGAAGGCGTAGGCGGAGCCACGGCTTGACGAGCCGAGAGTCTGCCAGGTGCTGGTAACGTCCTGGTACGCCGCAGTCGGCCGCTGCGCCGTCCAGTCGCTGGGGGTGAGGTAGAAGCACACGCGCGGATAGGTGCACCCGTAACGAGTGCTGGCCTGCGCGGCCATTGGAGCCACCAGTGCGCCGGCGACCAACGATGAGGCGACAACCGCGGCTGAGGCGACGACTCTCTTCAACATGTAATAGACCTCCCCGTGCGTACCGCCCCGTGGCCGTACGCATTTAAGGTGACATATGTAACTAATTGTTGTCAATGGCTGCGCGCCAGTGTCGGGGCGAATCCCGCGTGCCGGATGTCGGCGGGGCCGATAGGGTCGCCCGGTGACGGAGATCAGGACCGAACGGCTGCTGCTGCGGAGCTGGCGGGATTCCGACCTCGCCCCGTGGGCGGCGATGAACGCCGACCCCGAGGTGCGCGAGCACCTCGGCCCGCTGCTCAGCGCCGAGCAGGCCGCCGCCTCGGCGCGGTCGTTCCAGGCCGACATCGACACGCTCGGCTACGGCTTCTGGGCCGTCGAGGTCCGCGACGGTGGCCGGTTCATCGGCTTTGCCGGCCTGGACCGCGTCGACGACGGGCTCCCGGTCAGCGGGGTGGAGGCCGGGTGGCGGCTCGCCCGCTCCGCCTGGGGCCACGGCTACGCCACCGAGGCGGCCCGGGCCGTCGTGCGGTACGGCTTCGACACCGTCGGGCTGCCGGAGATCCTGGCGATCACCACCGCGACGAACGTACGCTCCCAGGCGGTCATGCGCCGCCTCGGCATGACCACCGACCCGGCCGACGACTTCGACGACCCGGACGTCGAGTCCGGCCCGCTGCGCCGGCTGGTCGTCTACCGCACCCGGGCGGGGGACCGCTGAGCACCTGACGCGCTGCCCGGTCGGCCGGCGTGCCGGTCAGGGCAGGACAGCCGTCCGCTCCTGTGCCGCGCGGAACTGCCGGTCGACCAGGGCCAGCAGGGCGGCGTGCGTCTCCGCGTCCGCCGCGACGAGCAGCCCGCCGACGCCGGTGTGCAGGGGCTGCCCCCTCAGGCCGGTCACCACGCACCCCGCGGCCTGGCACAGGGCGATGCCGCTGGCGAAGTGCACGCTGTCCCGGACGTCCCGGTCGGTGACGTACGCGGCCCGCCGCCCGGCGGCCACCCACGCCAGGGCCAGCGTCGTGGAGAGCACCCGGGGGCGGAACCGCGCGGCGAACTCCGGATCGGCGAGCAGCCGCAGCACGTCGAACACGGGCGCGTTCGGGAACGGCGGGTCGAGGTCGACGTCCACCAGCCGCGACCGGGCCGACGGCACCAGGGCCTCGTCGACGCCGTCGCGGCGCACGTGGGCGCGGCCGTCCCCGACCCAGAACAGCTCCCCGGCGAGCGGGTCGGCGGTCGCTGCGGCGGTGATCTCCGCGTCGACCCGCAACGCCACGTTCACTGCGGCGAGCGGGGTCCGTGCCGCGTAGTTCAGCGTGCCGCAGAGCGGATCGACCAGCCAGGTCCGGGCCGCCGAGCGGGAGCCGCTGTGCCCGCTCTCTTCCCCCAGCACGGCGTCGTCCGGCCGCGCACCGCGCAGGACGTCGAGGATGGCCTGCTCCGACTCCAGGTCGGCCACGGTGGCGAAGTCGCCGGGGCCCTTGTCGAACCGGTCCAGCGTGCCGCCGTAGCGGGCCCGTACGACGGCCGCGCCGGCCTCCGCCGCGGCGATGGCCAGATCGGGGTCGGTGTGCGCCATGGCTGCACCGTAGACCAGCGCCCGCTGGCGTCGACGGCGACGGGTGAGGCGGTCGGGCGGTGACCGCTTCGACAGCTCTGCCCGATGGGTTGGTGGCGTGCCACGGGCGCTGTCGAGCTGCCCCGCCTGTAGGACCACACCCCGTCGCAGCACGCTCCGGTCGGGCTGCGCGGCACGGTGTGCCCCATCTGTGCGGGCAGCTCGACAGCGGCCATGCAGCGGCCCCCGTGGTCCCGATCCTGGCGTCGGTGTCCCAGGCCCTCCCGGCGTCAGGCCCGCACGGTGGGATCGGTCACCCAGCCGGCGAGCAGCACCAACCCGGTGAACCGGTGCACGGCGAGGAACCCGAAGGGGCGGTCGACGTCGAGGCGCACCCGCCGCCTGCGCGCGGTGAGTCGCGGCGGGGCGGAACCCGCCCGCGTGGAGAGGGCGGTGACCACGGCGGCGCGGAAGCCCGTCGCGCTGAAGGTGGCCGTCGCGCTCTGCCGCGCCTGCGAGACGGACAGGAGCCGGGCGATGCCGGGGAAGTGGTCGCCGTCTCCGGTCGCGGTCGCCAGGCCGAACGTCGCCGGCCGCTTCAGCAGGTCGTGGTCGGCGGTGACCGTGAAGCCGACCGTGGAGACGTACAGCTCCGGCCGGTCGTCGTACGCGTCCACGACCTGTTCGGTGACCCCGGGGCCGGCGGCGGCGGGCAGCGCGGACGGCGCGCCGAGGCCGCCGATCGCGGCGGGCAGCACCTCCGCCGCCGGGCGCCCGGGCGCGCCCAGGGCGAGCACCACGTCGACGTCCTCGGTGCCGCGCACGGTCAGCAGGCTCAGCGGGCCGGCGGCGGTGTCGGCGACCCGGAGCGCGTCGAGGTCGTGGCTCAGCCGGCCCAGCCCGGCGAGTCGGCGGCCCCGCCACGGCCCGTCGGCCGGCTCGCATCGGGCGTCCCGGAACGGCTCGGCCCACTCGGTCAGCAGCGACAGCGCGCTGGCCAGGACCATCGCGGTGTCCGGGGTGACCGGCACCGGCATCCGGGGGACCAGACCGTCGGTGTGGGTGGCGGCCCACTCGTCGAGGGCCCGCTGGTCCTGCGCCTCGTCGCCGGTCAACTCCCCGCGCATGGCCGCCGGCACCTCCCGCAGCCACCGGTCGGTCAGCCGGAGATCCCGCCGCGCCCAGGTGGCGAGCGCGAGCCGGGTGGTGGGGGAGCGGTCCAGGTCGAACCGGGCCGGATCGGGGGCGACCGCGAGCAGCTCGTCGCGGGCCGGCCCGGCGGCGTAGGGGGCGAGCAGCGCCAGCAGCGGGTACACGCCCGCGCCGGACAGGACGGTCTGCTCCCCGTCCAGCGTGGACGCCCAGCGGGCGGTGAGCGCGTTGGCGGCCGTGGTGCTCATGCGGTCCGGACCCTCCGGGTGGTGGCGACGGTGCCCGTCGCCCGGCGGGGCGACCGCCGGCACCCTACCGCCGTCCGGCGCCCGGCGGGTGCCCGCGACCGCCGGCCCGGCCGGCCGGTGGCCGGTCGTCGGGAAAGGTGTGGCAGCGTGGTCGGCGTGACCACCTCCGCACCGCTGGACGTCGACCTGGCCCTGGTCGGCGGCGGCGGTGCCGCGTCGCTGGTGCTCGCCGCCCTGGACCGGCACGGTGTGCGTGACCTGCGGGTCGCCGTCGTCGACCCGGTCCACCGGCGCGGCCAGGACCGCACCTGGGCGTTCTGGGACCACCCCGGCAACGACCTGGACCCGCTGTTGGCCGCGAGCTGGCAACAGGTCGAGGTCGCGACGCCCGCCGGCCGCCGCGTCCTGGACCTCGCCCCGCTGCGGTACGCCATGGTGCGCTCGGGCCCGGTCTACGACCGGGCTGCCGAGGCCGAGCGGCGGCTCGGCGTACGGCGGATCGTCGCGCCCGTCGACGCCCTGTACGACGACGGCGGGCACGTCACGGTGCACGTCGGCGGGGGCCGGCCGGCGCTCCGCGCGTCGTGGGTGCTGGACTCCCGGCCCCGGCCGCCCCGCCGGCCCGGCCGCACCAACTGGCTCCAGCACTTCCGGGGCTGGTGGCTGGAGTCCGACGCGCCGGTCTTCGACCCGGCCCGGGCCGTCCTGATGGACTTCCGCACCCCGCAGCCCGCCCGGGGCGTGTCGTTCGGTTACGTCCTGCCGGTCAGCGACCGGTACGCCCTGGTCGAGTACACGGAGTTCTCACCCGACCTGCTCAGCGACGCCGGGTACGACGCCGCGCTGGCCGGCTACCGCGACCTGCTCGGCCTCGACCCGGCGCGGCTGCGGGTGCGGGAGGTGGAGAACGGCGTGATTCCCATGACCGACGGCCCGTTCGACGCCCGGCCCTCGCCCCGGGTGGTCCGCCTCGGCACGGCGGGCGGCGCCACCCGGCCCTCCACCGGCTTCACCTTCTCCGCCATGCGCCGCCAGGCCGAGCAGGTCGCCGCTGCCCTCGCGGCCGGCCGGCCGCCGGTGCCCGGTCCCGCGTACCCCCGTCGCCACCGCTGGATGGACGCGGTCGCGCTCCGGGCGCTGGACGCCGGCGGCGTCGGCGGGCCGGACTTCTTCGACCGGCTCTTCGACCGCAACCCGGCCGAGCGCGTGCTGCGGTTCCTCGACGGCGCCACCACCCCGGCGGAGGAACTGGCGGTGATGAGCTCCACCCGGCTGCTGCCGATGGTCGCCGCCGCTGCCGGCGACGTCGTCGCCCGGCTCCGGGACCGCCTCGACCCGGCTCGCCGGTCGGCGACGTGGACGGTCCCGCCGCCGGTGCGCGGCGGCCGGACCGACGCCGACGGCTGACGGCGGGCGTGCGGTTGTCATCGTAGGCGTGGCGGCCGGGCCGGCCCTCCCGTCCGAGGATCGACGGCCGCGGCGCCGGGTCGGCTGCCCCGACGGCGGGAGAGCCGGTCGGGATTCGGTAGGTTGCCGACATGGCGGACGAGACGACCGGCAGGGTCGTGCAGATCTGGACCGACGGGGCGTGCAGCGGCAACCCTGGCCCCGGCGGGTGGGGCGTGGTGCTGCGCTACGGCGCGCACGAGCGGGAGCTCTGCGGCGGCGAGGCGACCCCGACCACCAACAACCGGATGGAGCTGATGGCCGCCATCCAGGCCCTGGAGAGCCTGACCCGGCCGGTCACCGTCGAGCTGCACACCGACAGCACGTACGTGCGCAACGGCATCACCAGCTGGCTCGCCTCGTGGAAGCGCAACGGCTGGCGGACCGCCGCGAAGCAACCGGTCAAGAACGCCGACCTGTGGCAGCGGCTGGAGGCCGCGTGCGCCCGGCACCGGGTCACCTGGCTGTGGGTGAAGGGGCACAACGGCCACCCGGAGAACGAGCGCGCCGACGCGCTGGCCAACCGCGGCATGACCGAGGCCCGCGCCACCGCGGTCCCGGTCGGCCGCTGACCCGGTCACCCCGGCGGCCGGCCGGCGTTGGCGACTACTCGCGGTTCGGGTCGACGGTGCCGGAGACGTCCGCCACGTCGTAGCCTGCGCGGCTGACCTCCCGGGCCGAGCGCCGGTCCTCGGCCGGCAGGTCCGCGAAGTCGTCGCCGGTGTCGTCGGTGCTGCTCAGGGACTCACCCGGCGGCCGCAGCGACGCCTGCATGGCGGTCGCGCCGTCCGGCTCGTCGGTGGCGGCCCGGTCGGTACGGTTCTGTTCGGTCATGCCCGCACTCCTGCCCCCGTGAGGTGATCGCAAACGCCCGGCCCCGGGCTCAACGCGCCGCGTCCGGGTGACCCGGCATGCCGGATCCGCCGCTGGAGCTGCCCGACGCGCCGCCCGCCACGCCGGACCCGTCGTCCTCGGTGACCAGGTCGGGCTTCGCCGTCGTGTCGTCCGGCGCCGGGACGTCGGTGTCCGCCTCCACCTGGACCAGCCGGCGCTGGCCGGCCTCGTCCTCGGCGTGCGCCGGGTCGACCGGCAGCTCGCCGTCGCGTGCCCGATACCCCACCGCTGCCTCCCCGTCGCCGGTGCCGTTCCGGCCCCGGCTACCCGGCGGCGACGGGGTGAAACGTCGTCCCGCAGCGGCACCGGGCGGTGGGCGGGAGCGGGGTCAGCGCCGCCGGGTGGGACGGCCGGGCCGCCCGGGGGAGCGCGGTGCGCGGCGTACCGGGGTGAGCGCCAGCGGCGACCAGTGCCCGGGGCGCGTCCGGCCGGGTGGCAGCGCGGTGTGCTGGTCGCCCCGGGCGGCGTCGAGCTGCGACTGGTGCAGGAACAGGCTGCCGGACAGGTCCGCGCCGCGCAGGTCCGCCCCGCGCAGGTCGGCGCCCGTCAGGTCGGCCAGGCCGAGGTCGACGCCGCGCAGGTCCGCCCCGATCAGCAGCGCCCCGCGCAGGTTCGCCCGCCGCAGGTCGGCCCGGCGCAGGTCGACGCCGAACAGCTGGGCGCCCCGCCGGTCCGCGCCGGCCCGGCCGCCCCGCGCCCGGGCCGCGTCCCCGGCGCGGGACAGCAGCGGGTTGACCCGCCCCCGGTATGCGTCCACGTCGAGCGCCCGCAGCGTCTCCGGGGGCTCCCGGGTCAGCCGCTCGGTCTCGGCGAGCGCCCCGGCCAGCTCGTCGCGCAGCGGCTGCGGCGGGCGCAGCGCGAGCGCCTCGGTCAGGTACCAGAGCAGCTCGTGCAGGGGCCGCATCACCGCGAACGTGTCGAACATGCTCGCCGCGGTCTCCGGCGCGTCGCGCCAGTCCCGCCCGCCGAAGGTGTGCTGGGCCACCCGCTGCCCCGCACCGAAGCAGTCGAAGACCGTGCAGCCGGGGAAGCCCCGCTCGCGCAGGTCGGCGTGGATGCCGCAGCGCGAGTCGGACCCCAGGTTCGGGCAGGGGCGCCCGGCCGGCTTGTCGACGGCGAAGTCGGCCGACGCGGAGAAGGCCGGCGCGACGCAGCAGAGCCCGAAGCACCGGGCGCAGTCCGCGCGCAGGTCGTCCGCCGCCGACGATGACGACCGGGGTGTTTCCGACACGCTGACCGTTCTCCTGCCGATCGTGACCCTTCCGCTCGCCGGGACGCGGGCGGACCTCCCATTGTCCCGCGCGGCGCTGGTGGCCCGCCCGGCGGGCCGGGCCACCAGCGCAGAGCGCGCGTCGGGCCCCGCCCGCCCCGCCACGAAACGCTCAGACCCGGGTGACGCGTACGGCGTCCGCGACCACGTAGCCGGTGCCCGAGGTCCACCGGCTCACACCCACCTTGTTGCCGTCGCCCCGGGCGAGGGTGAAGGTGCCCAGCGAGGACCACTTCCCGCCGTTGCTCCGCTGGTCGACGTGCACCGTCTTGTTGCCCGTCGAGGTGGCCACGATGTAGGGGGTGGCGGCGCTGTTGCCGGTGGACGCCGGGTACCAGACGTCGACCCGGTAGGTGCCGGTCTCGGGGACGTCGACCTTGTACCAGGCGACGTCGCTGGCGGCGACCGGGACGGCCCGACGGTAGCTGGTGCCGTACCGGCCGGTGAGGCTGGACGAGACGGCCCAGTTGCTGCTGGCGGTGAAGCGCCCGGCCGTGGTGTTGTCCACCACCGTGCTCCACGGGCTGAAGTACGTCGACCAGAGGTTGTGCGTCGGCCAGCTGGTCACCTGGCGGGAGGCGGCCCACAGCGCGCCGTCGATGTCGCCGTAGTTGAGGCCGGAGGGATCGTCGCGCTGGTTGAACAGCGCCGCCCAGCTCATGCCCTGGTAGCTCTTGACCAGCAGGGTGTAGGTGCCGGCCAGGCTGCCGGTGTGCCAGATGTTGTACTTCGTCCCGCCGCTGGTGGCGAAGGGGCGCACGGCCCAGCCGAGGCCGTAGTACCAGCCGTTGCCGTTCACGCCGGTCGAAGGCACCGCGGTGACCTTGGCCAGCGAGGCGCCGTCGAGCACGCCACCGGCCCCGTCGAGCATGGTGGCCCAGCGGACCATGTCCACCGCCGAGGCGACCCACCCGCCGTTGGCGTCGCGCAGGCTCATGCTGAAGGTGCCGTACGGGGCCGGCACGATGGTGCCCGAGTCGTCCAGCACGGTGCGCCCGGTGTACTGCGACCGGTAGCTGACCTCGCCGGCGAACCGCGTCAGGGCCTTCCCGTGCGCCATCCGAGTGATGCCCAACGGCGCGAGGAGCTTCTGCTTGACGTACGCCTCGTAGGACAGGCCGGTGACCTTCTCGACGACGCGGCCGGCGAGGAAGTAGCCGTAGTTGCTGTACGCCACGGTGCTGCCCGGGTTGTGTTGCAGCGGCTGGCCGGCCATGTAGCGCAGGACGTCCTCCTTGCGCAGCTCCAGCGGCACGCCCAGCGCCTGCGCGATGACGTGGTCCCGGCCGTGCAGGGGATCGAAGGTGAGGTCCCGGTCCCAGCCGCCGAGGTGCTGCAGCAGCCGCCGCAGGGTCACCTGCGGCAGCCTCGGGTCGACGGACTGCCCGGTCGGCGGGATGAAGTCCAGCACCGAGGTCACCGGGTCGTCGAGGCCGACCAGGCCGTCCTGCGCCAGTCGGAGCACCGCCGCCGCGGTGAGCGACTTGCTGAGGCTCGCGATGCGGAACAGTGACGTCGGCTGGATCGTCTCCGCCGAGTTGTTGCCGTAGCCCCGGGCCAGCACGAGCCGGCCGTTGTACGCCACCGCGAGCTGCCCGGCGCTGACACCGCGCGCCTGCATGAACGACTTCATGGCGTCGTCGAAGCTGCTCAGCCCGGCAACCGCGGTGCCGGTGGCGACCCACCCGTCCGCCGCCCGCGCCGGCCCGTGGAGCAGCGTGCCGGCACCGGCGGCACCGGCGCCGGCCGCGCCGACGAGCTTTCCGAACGTCCTCCTGCTGACTGCCCGCACGACATCTCCCCGCGTAGTTGATCTAGCTCGGGAGACCCTACAAGAGGATTCGGGATTGGACAGTCCGGTCGACGGCCGTCACGTCACTTTCGCACCGACCGCCAGTCGTGGGAGGTGAGCGCGTTGGCCTGCGGTCCCATCAGCAACATGCCGCCGTCGACGGGCCAGGACGCGCCGGTGACGTACGCGGCGGCGGGCGAGGCGAGCAGCGCCACCACGGACAACCATACGTTGATCCCGGTCCATGCGGGGGATTGCCCACGTCGATGCGCTCTGCCATTCTCCACCGTGGACGCTGCCAGCGACGGTCGCCAACCCGGAGGACCGTGCGGCGGCCCCTATCCGCCGGAGGGACCCTCGTGAAGCGCAGACGTCGCCACCTGCTCGTGGGACTGGCGGTCGGTGCCCTGGTGGCATCGACCGGTCTCGTCGGAATCCACTTCGCCGGCGCCCAGGTGCCGGCTCCCGCCGCCGCGTCCGGCGACGGGGAGATGCCCGGCGCCCTCGGCGCCCACATGGAACGGCTGCGCCAGGCCGTGCCGGGCAACGACGGCATGTCGCCGGACGGCCCGGGCAACGCCGCGCAGCAGGAGTTCCTGGAGCGCGCGTACCCGGCCAACACGATCAGCATCGCCCAGATGGACCGGTCGAAGGCGGCGTACTCGGCCGCGGAGGGGCGCGCCGGCGGCAGCCGGGGCTGGGTCAACGTCGGCCCGAACGAGGCCCTCTACCCGTTCACCGAGTTCCGCAACGCCGGCAACTACGTGCCGAACGCGTACGTCGCGGGCGGCCGGGTCACCTCGATCGACATCGCGCCGGACTGCAGCGCCCTGCTCTGCCGGGCGTACGTCACGCCGGCCGGCGGCGGCGTCTGGGGCACCCTGAACGTCCTCGCGCCCGAGCCGAAGTGGTTCTACCTGGGCGGGCCGCTCGGCATCAACGCCGCCGGCTCGGTCAAGATCGACCGTAACGACAGGACCGGCCTGACCATCTACGTCGGCACGGGCGAGGCGAACACCTGCGCCTCCGGCTGCGTCGCCGGCGTCGGCCTCTACAAGTCCACCAACGGCGGGGTCACCTGGAAGGGCCCGCTGGGCAAGGACGCCCTGGCCGGCAAGGGGATCGGCGAGATCACGATCAAGCCCGGCGACCCGAGGACCCTCTACGTCGCCACCACCACGGCGCTGCGGGGCATGTCCGGCTCCTGCTGCACCGGCGTCACGCGGCCGGTGCCCGACGCCGAGAAGTGGGGCCTCTACAAGTCCACCGACGGCGGCGCGAGCTGGAGGTTCATCCACAACGGCTCGGCCGACGCCACCCAGTGCACCGGCAACGCCGCGGAGTACAACAACACCGCCGCCTGCTCGCCGCGCGGGGTGCGCTACGTCAAGCTCGACCCGCGCGACGCGAACGTCGTCTACGCCTCCTCGTACGCCCGGGGCGTGTGGCGCTCGGCGGACGCCGGCGCCACCTGGACGCAGATCAAGCCGTCGCTGAACCCGGCCGTCTTCCAGACCCGGGCCGCGATCGACGTGACCGCCCTGCCGAACGGCAAGACCCGGATGTACGTCTACGAGGGCAACATCGGCAACCCGTACTCGCGGCTGTTCCGCAGCGACGACGTGGCCGGCGGCGCCCCCGCGTTCACCGACCTGACCAGCGCCAACCCGGCCGACCCGGGCTTCGCGACCTACAACCAGTGCACCGGCCAGTGCTGGTACGACGTCTTCGTGCACACCCCGGCCGGGCATCCGGACATCGTCTACACCGGCGGCGCCTACGTCTACGGCGAGACCGTCGCCCACAAGCGGGCGGTGGTGCTGTCCACCGACGCGGGGGTCAGCGGCACCGACATGACCTACGACGGCACCGACGAACTGCACCCCAACGGCCTGCACCCCGACCAGCACGCGCTGGTCACCAACCCGCGCAACCCGTACCAGTTCTTCGAGGCCAACGACGGCGGCGTGATGCGCTCCAGCGGCCAGTTCGTGGACCGGTCGGCCTGGTGCGACAACCCGGACCGCAACCTGGCCACGCAGGCGCAGAAGGACCGCTGCAAGCAGATGCTGTCGCGGATCCCGTCGAAGCTGGACGGCATCAACAAGGGCATGAACACGCTGCAGTTCATCAGCCTGTCGGCCAGCCCGCACGACCACACGCTGCTGCAGGGCGGCACCCAGGACAACGGCACCTGGGAGAACAAGGGCCAGCGCAACCGCTGGGTCAACACGATGATCGGTGACGGCGGCGCGTCGGGCTTCGACGTCGGCAAGCCGGAGTTCCGCTTCCACACCTTCTACGACGCCTCGCCCGAGGTGAACTTCGACAACGGGGACGTGGGCGGCTGGATCTCGATCTCCGACCCGATCTTCGGGCACCCGGGCACCCTGTTCTACGCCCCGGTGATCAGCGACCCGAAGGTCAGCGGCACGATGTTCGCCGGCACCTCCCGCACCGTCTACCGGACCAAGACGTTCGGCCTGGGCGACCGGAGCCTGGCGGAGGCCGACCGGATCTGCAACACCTGGACCGGCACCTTCGAGGCGCAGTGCGGCGACTTCGCGCCGCTGGGCACGGTCAACCTGACCGACGCCGCGTGGGGCGACCGGGCCGGCGGCGCCGTCTCGGTGGTCGAGCGGGTCGCCACCGACTCGTCCACCGCGTACGCGGCCACCAGCACCGGGCGGGTGTTCGTGTCCCGCAACGTCGACGCCGAGCCGGCCTCCGCGGTCACCTGGACGCGGATCGACACCGCCGCCACGCCCAACCGCTTCGTCACCAGCATCCACGTCGACCCGGCCGACCCGGCCCGGGCATGGATCTCCTACAGCGGCTTCAACTCGAACACCCCGGCCACCCTCGGCCACGCGTTCGAGGTGAAACTGGCCGGCGCCGGCGCGACCTGGGCCGACCGGTCGTACGACTTCGGCGACCAGCCGATCACCGACCTGGTCCGCGACGACGTCACCGGCGACCTCTACGCGGCCACCGACTTCGGTGTCCTGCGGCTGGCCAGGGGCAGCACGACCTGGGTGAAGGCGGCCCGCGGCATGCCGAACGTCGAGGTCGCCGGGCTGACCGTCGTGCCCGGCAAGCGGGTGCTCTACGCCGCCTCGCACGGCCTGGGCGCCTGGCAGCTCGCGCTCTGAGGAAGTCGACCATCGGCAACGACCGGGTGAGGGGCCGCTCGCGCGGCCCCTCACCGCTGCCCGAGGCGGCCGGCCGGGCCTGGCGCACCCTCGGCGCGGCGTTCGTCCTGCTCGTCTTCGTCCCGCTGCTGCTGCTGCTGGTCTCCGGCTCGCTCACCGAGCCCGGCCTGCCCCCACCGCCCACGCCGCGGCTGGTGCCGGAGCCGGTCTCCACCGTCGGCTACCAGCAGGCCGTCGAGTGGGGCGGGCTGCTGCGGGCCTCGCTCAACTCGGTCCTGGTCGCGGTCGTCGCGGTGCCGCTGAGCGTGCTCGTCGCCGCGCTGGCCGGCTTCGCGCTGGCCCGGCTCGCCCCGCGCACCACCGGCGTCGTCGTGGCGGCCTCCCTGGTCGCGCTGATGGTGCCGGCCACGGCGCTGCTGGTGCCCCGCTTCGCGATCTTCCGGATGCTCGGCCTGACCGATACCCTGGTGCCGTTGATCGCCCCGGCGTTGCTGGGCACCTCGCCGCTCTACGTCCTGGTCTACTACCTGGCCTTCCGGGCGCTGCCGGCGGACCTCTACGACGCCTGCCTGGTGGAGGACCTCTCGCCGATGCGCACCTGGTGGCGGGTCGCCCTCCCGCTGGTCCGCCCGGTCACCGCCGGCCTCACCGCGCTCACCTTCGTGCTCACCTGGTCGAACTTCCTCGACCCGCTGGTCTACGTCTACGACCGCGACCTGTTCACCCTGCCGCTGGCACTGCGCTCCCTGTCGGTGCTGGACCCGACGAACTTCCCGGTGTTCCTGGCCGGCGCGGTGCTGGCCACGGTGCCGGCCCTGGCCGTCTTCGTGCTCGCCCAGCGGCGCTTCCTCCACCACGACGACCCGACGGGACGAGACTGACGATGCGACCGGAGAGAGACCCGACGATGAGACCGAAGGCGCTGCTCGCCCTGCTGCTCGCCGCCGTGCTGGCCGCCTCCGGCTGCGGCTCCGGCTCCGGGTCGTCCGACGACGGCCCGGTGCGGCTGCTGGTCTTCGGCGCGCCGGAGGAACTCGCCGCCTACCGCACCCTCGTCGAGGCGTACGAGAAGGCGCGTCCCGGGGCCGACGTGCAGCTCGTCGAGGCCAGCGACCGCAAGGACCTGCTGGCCCGGCTGGCCACCTCGGTGGCCGGCGGCGCCCCGCCGGACCTGTTCCTGATGAACTACCGCTTCTACGGCCAGTTCGCCGCCAAGGACGTCATCGAGCCGCTGGACGGCCGGCTCGCCGCCTCCGACGCCGTCGACCCGGCCGACTACTACCCCGTGGCGTGGAACGCGTTCCGGTGGAAGGACCGGCAGCTCTGCCTGCCGCAGAACGTCTCCAGCCTCGCCGTCTACTACAACCGCACCCTCTTCGCGAAGTACGGCGTGCCCGAGCCGAAGGCCGGCTGGACCTGGAACGACCTGCTCACCACCGCGTCCGCGATGACCCGCGACTCCCGCGGCGTGGTCGTCAAGGCCACCGAGAGCGAGGGCGCGGCGCTGCGGCCCGCCGTGCACGGCCTCGGCGTCGAGCCGTCGATCATCCGGCTCGCCCCGTTCGTCTGGTCCAACGGCGGCCAGCTCGTCGACGACCCGGCGAGGCCGACGCGCCTGACCCTGGACACCCCGCCCGCCCGGGAGGCGCTGAAGAACCTGGTCGACCTGCGGCTGGCGTACGGGGTGGTGCCCACCGACGAGGAGGTGGAGGCCGAGGACGACGAGTCGCGGTTCGCCAACGGCCGGCTCGCCATGCTGATGAGCTCCCGCCGCTCCACCACCACGTTCCGCTCCATCACCGGCTTCGAGTGGGACGTCGCCCCGCTGCCCGTCTACAAGGAGCAGGTCGGGGTGCTGCACTCGGACGCGTACTGCATGACCCGGGGCGCGAAGCGCAAGGACGCCGCGTGGCGGTTCCTGGAGTTCGCCATCGCCGAGGAGGGCCAGCGCATCATCGCCGCCACCGGCCGCACCGTACCGTCCCACATCGGGGTGTCGCAGTCGCCGGCGTTCCTCGGCCCGGCCCAGCCGCCGCGCAGCGCGAAGGTCTTCCTCGACGCCATCCCCACCGTCCGGGCGCTGCCCACCGTCTCCACCTGGCCCGAGATCGAGGACGTGACGTACGGCATCCTGGAGAACGCCATGCACCGGGGCGACCGGCTCGACGACGTGATCCGCGACCTCGACCAGCAGACCCGCCCCCTGTTCGCCCGCGGCGAGCACGGGTGAGCGACCCCGGCCTCGCCCTGGCAGGCGTCTCCGCCGCCTACCGCGGCTCGACGGTGCTGCACGAGGTGGACCTGACCGTCGCCCGGGGGGAACTGCTGGTGGTGCTCGGCCCGTCGGGGGCCGGCAAGTCGACCGTGCTGCGGGTGGTCGCCGGCCTGGAACCGGTCACCGCCGGCCGGGTCCGCATCGCCGGCCGGGACGTCACCGCCGACCGTCCCGGCCGGCGCAACGTGTCGATGGTGTTCCAGTCGTACGCGCTCTTCCCCCACCTGACCGTCGCCGAGAACATCGCCTTCGGCCTCGAGGTGCGCGACACCCCCCGCGCGGTCGCCCGGGACCGGGCCCGCGCGGCCGCCGAGACCGTCGGCTGCGCCGCCCTGCTGGACCGGCGGCCCGGGCAGCTCTCCGGCGGGGAGCGGCAGCGGGTGGCGCTGGCCCGGGCACTGGTCCGCGAGCCCGACGTGTTCCTGCTCGACGAGCCGCTGTCCAACCTCGACCTGGCGCTGCGGGTGGAGATGCGCGCCGAGCTGCGCGCCCTGCACGACCGGCTGGGCGCCACCATGGTCCACGTCACCCACGACCAGACCGAGGCCCTGGTGCTCGCCGACCGGATCGCCGTGCTGCGCGACGGGCGGATCGAGCAGGTCGGCACGCCCGACGAGATCTGGCACACCCCGGCCAGCAGCTTCGTCGCCCGCTTCGTCGGCTCCCCGGCGATGAACCTGCTCCCGGCCGCGGGGGCGCTCGTGCCGTCGGGCAGCGCGCCCGTCCCGGCCGCCGAGGAGCTGGAGATCGGCTTCCGGCCCGAGGCGGTCACCCTCGACGCCGCCGACGGAGCGGACGCCACCGTCGACCGGGTCGAGGTGGTCGGCGAGGACGCGTACGCGTACCTGACCCTCGCCGGCGGGCACCGGGTCGTCGCCCGGGTGCCCGCGCCCCGCCGGCCCGAGCGCGGCGCGGCGGTACGCGTCGGCGTGCGCTGGGCCGACGTGCACGTCTTCCACGCCGACTCCGGCCGCCGGTACGCCCCGTGACGACCACGGACCGCCGCTCCCGCCGGCAGTTGGCGCTGATGCTGGCGCCGTACCTGGTGGGCCTGGTCGGGCTGGTGCTGCTGCCCGCGGCGGTCACCCTGGCGCTGGCCTTCACCGAGTACGACCTGCTGCGCCCGCCACGCTGGGTGGGGCTGGCCAACCTCACCGCGCTGGTCGACGATCCGGTGTTCCGGGTGGCGCTGACCAACTCGCTGGTCTTCGCGCTGGTGGCCGTACCGCTGCGGGTGCTCTTCGCGCTCGGCCTGGCGCTGCTGCTGCACCGCCGGGCGCTCGGGGTCGGTCCCGCCCGCACGGCGGCGGTGCTGCCGACGGCGGTGCCCGAGATCGCCTACGGGCTGCTCTGGCTGTGGCTGCTCAACCCGCTCTACGGCCCGATCAACCAGCTCCTGCGCACCGGCGGGGAGAACGGCCTGACCGCGCTGGGCCGCACCCCGCCGCAGTGGCTCACCGACCCGACCGACGCCCGGGCCGCGATCATCCTGATGAGCCTGTTCACCATGGGGGAGACGTTCGTGGTGCTGCTGGCCGCCCGCCGCGCGCTGCCCCGCGACGTCTACGAGATGGCCGCGATCGAGGACGCCACCGGCTGGGACGTGTTCCGCCGCGTCACCCTGCCACTGATGGCGCCGGTGCTCGGGCTGCTGGCGGTGCGCGACGCCATCCAGAGCCTGCACTTCACGTTCGTGCCGGCGTTCGTGGTCACCGACGGCGGCCCGCCCCCGTACGCCACCACCTACCTGTCGCTGTTCGTCTACCGCACCGGCTTCGAGTACCTGCGCTACGGCTACGCGGCCGCCGCGACCCTGGTGATGATCCTGCTGACCGTGGCGGCGGTGCTGGTGCAGTGGCGGCTCATCCGCCGCTACCGCGCGTTCTACCGCCTCTGAGGACCCGGCGCGGGCCCGAAAATCCCGGGCGCCGGCCCCGGACGCCGTGACATGATCGCGCACTGCGCCGACCGGTTGGCGGTGCGCGAGGAGGTCGGCATGGAGTTCGAGGTATGCCGGATCGGGCCGGAGTCGACCGCCGAGGCGGCTGCCGTGCTCGCCGACGCCTTCGACGGGTACCCCTGGATGGCCTGGACGGTGGCGGCCGACCGGCACCGGGAGCGGCTGGAGGCGATGTTCGCCGGCACCGTCGACGCGGTCGGGCTGCCGTACGGCGACGTCTGGGCGGCGGTGGACCCCGCCGGCCGGCCCGCGGCGGTGGCAGTCTGGCTGCGCCCGGACCGGCCGGTGCCGGACGAGGTCTGGGCCGGCGTCGCGGCGCGCAACGCCGAGCTGGCCGGCGATCGGCACGCGGCGCTGCGCGCCGCCGACGCGGCCTGTGCCTCGCTGCGGTCGGCCGAGCCGGCGTTCCTGCTCGCCACCGTCGGCGTGCGTCGGGTCGACCAGGGCCGGGGGCTGGGTGCCCGGGTGCTGCGGCCCGGCCTGGCCGAGGCCGACCGTGCCGGCCTGCCGGCGGTGCTGGAGACCTCGTCGGAGCCGAACGTGCGGTTCTACCAGCGGCTCGGTTTCGCCGTGACCGGGCAGGTCGAGGTGCCCGACGGCGGTCCCCGTGTGTGGGCGATGCGCCGGCCGGCCGGGCGGGCCGACACCGGGACGCGGGTGTAAGGGGCGCTCGCCCGGGTAGCCGCCGGGAATGGAGCTGGTCGAGGAGTCGCCGTACCGTTTCCGGATCGATCGGCACGACCCGATGCGGGTGCCGGGAGTGGTGTTCGCGTCCCGGTCGTTGCTGCCCGACGCCGGGGCGGACAAGTCGCTGGAGCAGGTCGCGAACGTCGCCACGCTGCCCGGCATCGTCGACGCCTCGTACGCCATGCCGGACGTGCACTGGGGCTACGGGTTCCCGATCGGCGGGGTGGCCGCCACCGACGTCGCGCACGGCGGCGTGGTCTCGCCCGGCGGGGTGGGCTTCGACATCTCCTGCGGGGTCCGGCTGCTCGCCGCCGACCTGGACCGCGACGGGCTGCGGCCCCGGCTCGACGCGCTGATGGACGGGCTGGGCGAGGCCACCCCGCGCGGGATGGGCAAGGGTGCGGTGTGGCACCTGTCCTCGCGTCAGGAACTCGACGCGGTGCTGCGCGGCGGCTCCCGGTACGCGGTCGAGCGCGGCTTCGGCGTCGAGCGGGACCTGCACCGCTGCGAGGACTACGGCGCCGTCGGCGACGCCAATCCGGCCGAGGTCAGCGAGCGGGCGATCGAGCGCGGCGCGCGCCAGGTCGGCAGCCTCGGCTCCGGCAACCACTTCCTCGAGGTGCAGGCCGTCGAGGAGGTGTACGACGACACCGCCGCCACCGCCTTCGGGCTGCGCCGCGGCCAGGTCTGCGTGATGATCCACTGCGGGTCGCGGGGGCTGGGCCACCAGATCTGCACCGACTACGTCCGCGCGATGGAGAAGGTGATGGCCCGGCACAACATCCACGTGCCGGACCGGCAGCTCGCCTGCGCCCCGGTCTCCTCCCACGAGGGCCGCGCCTACCTGGGCGCGATGGCCGCCGCCGCCAACTTCGCCCGCGCGAACCGGCAACTGCTGGCCGATGCCGCCCGGAAGGTCTTCGCCCGGGTGACCGGCAGCCGGCTGGACCTGGTCTACGACATCTCGCACAACCTCGCCAAGATCGAGGACCACGACGTCGACGGCGAGCGGCGCGCGCTCTGCGTGCACCGTAAGGGCGCCACGCGCGCGCTGCCCCCGGGCCACGCCGACCTGCCCGACGACCTGCGCGACGTCGGCCAGCCGGTGCTGATCCCCGGCTCGATGGGCACCGGCTCGTTCGTGCTCACCGGCGTGCCGGGGGCGCCGGCGTTCGCCTCCACCTGCCACGGGGCCGGGCGGGTGCAGAGCCGCAAGCAGGCCGTGAAGGCCGAGCGCGGCCAGGACCCGCGCGGCCAGTTGGAGGCGCAGGACATCGCGGTGCGCGGCGCGTCCCGGCGTGGCCTGGCCGAGGAGATGCCGTCGGCGTACAAGGACGTCTCGGCGGTGGTGGCGGCGGCCGAGGGTGCCGGGCTGTGCCGGAAGGTGGCCCGGCTGGTGCCGCTCGGCGTGGTGAAGGGCTGAGCCGGCGGCTCACACGTCGAGGGTCACCGCGCAGGACCAGCCCCCGCCGTCGCGGCCGAAGCGCAGCTCGTGCAGGGAGACGGCCTTCGGCACCGCGCCGACCAGCTCGACGGCGTCGGTGCCCGCCGTGCGCCAGCGCACCGTCAGGCCGCCGGCGCCGTCGTCGGCCACCTCGGTGTGCAGCGGCAGCTCGCCCTCCGTCTCCATCCGGAAGATCACCTCGTCGAGTACGGCCACCAGCAGGTCCTCGTCGTCGCCGGCCGGCGCACGGAACTCCCGCTCGCCGCCCGGTGCCGCCCCGGCGGGGTCGACGAACGTCCCGACCTGCGCGGCGACCGCCTCGGCCACGCACTCCTCCCGGGTCGGCGCCCACGCCTCGATGCGGACGTCGGCGGTGTGCGGCACGCAGCGGTGCCCGCGCTCGGGTCGTCGCTCCATGCTTCGATCATCCGTCACCGGGCCGCCGCGCGCGGGCCGGTCGACGCAGGCCGGGGCGGGCTCAGCGCAGGCCGGGGCGGGCTCAGTGCAGGCCGAGGCGGGCGATGGGCTCGACGAGTTCGCGTTCCTCGTAGGCGAGGTGGGACAGCAGCGTGTCGCTGAGCAGGTCGACGGCCGCGCGGAGTTCGGCCATCCCGTCGGAGACGGAGACGAACGCGACGAGGGCGCGGTCGACCCGCTCCAGGACGTCGTGGATGGCGTGGTGCTCCTGCTCCAGCCGGTCGATGACCGGTGCGAGGCGGGGGTCGCCGGCGCGCAGGTGCGGGAAGATCCCCCGGTCCTCCAGGGTGTGGTGGGTGGTGACCACCCGGCAGTACGACTCGCAGTAGGTGCCCAGCGTCCACTTGTTCTGCCGGATCGTCATGGTGTTGATGTGCGAGCGGGCCGTGCCCGCGTCGAGCAGCCCGGCGCCCACCTGCTCGACGAGGTCGTGCAGGCGGGCGAGTTCCGCCCGCAGCCCGTCGTGCACGTCGACGAGGTGCTGGGCGCTGGCCTGGTCGTGCGGGGTGTAGGTGCGGGTGGGGTCCGGCGCGGGGCCGGTCGGCCGGGTGGTCTCGTCCCAGACCCGGATCGCGCTGCGGCGGACGCCGTCGTCGGGCGTCGGGACGACCGCGAAGGCTCCCGTCCCGGCGGGCGGGCGTTCGACCGGCGGCTCCGTCGGGGCGGTCACCGGCACCGGTTCCGGCGTGTCGGGCGCGGTGGCGGCGGTGCGCTCGGCGGCCACGAGGTCGCGTACGGCGGGGGCGACCTCGGCGGCGAAGCGCCGCAGGTCCTCGGGGTCGTCGCTGCCCAGGATGAAAGTGCTGATCCCGTCGCCGAGCGCGAGGTCGGCGAGTTCCTCCGCCCACTGCTCGGGCGGGCCCTGCAACAGGCCGCGGCCGACCGGGGTGAAGCGGCCGGTCACATTGAGCAGCCGGCGGACGTCGCCGGGGGACCGACCCGCCTCCCGGGCCGCCTCGTCGATGGCGGCGTTGCCCCTG
Source organism: Micromonospora sp. NPDC048040 (assembly GCF_055587185.1). Taxonomy (NCBI): domain Bacteria; kingdom Bacillati; phylum Actinomycetota; class Actinomycetes; order Micromonosporales; family Micromonosporaceae; genus Micromonospora; species Micromonospora sp. NPDC048040. Next base: position 50,745 of record NZ_JBVJGT010000020.1, read on the forward strand.
GCGAGGTCGCCGGGCTGGAGGTAGCCCAGCGACGGCAGCCACCCGTCGGCCCGGCGCCCGGTCAGGGCCAGCATGCGCGGCTTGTACGCGCCGAGCCAGATGCCCACGTCGTGGGCGGGCGCGGGGCCCCGCTTCGCGCCGACCACCCGGTGGAACTCGCCGTCGACGCGGACGCCGCCGCGCGCGTCGGCGTCCCAGACCTGGCGGATGACCTCGATCGCCTCCTCCAGGGCCCGCACGCCCTGCCCGGCGGAGAGCCGACGCCCGCCCATGGCCTCGATGGCCTCCCAGAACGCGCCGGCGCCCAGGCCCAGCTCGATCCGGCCGCCGGAGAGCAGGTCGAGGCTCGCCACGCTGCGGGCCAGGACGGCCGGCGGGCGCAACGGCAGGTTCGTCACGTTCGCGGCCAGCCGGACGGTGCGGGTCCGGGCCGCCACGAAGCTCATCAGCGTCCACGTGTCCAGGAACGCCGGCTGGTACGGGTGGTCCTGGAAGGTGACCAGGTCGAACCCGACCTGCTCGGCGAGCACGGCGAGGCCCACCACCCGGCCCGGGTCGGCGTTGCCGGGCGTCAGGAACGACCCGAAGGTCAACGGGTGCCCGTAGTCGCCCATGTCCGCCTCGTCCCCCTGTCCCGCGGCTGCGCCGAGCCGCACGGCAGATGGTATGCCGGGCGCGGACGTCGCCCGCCCCCGACCGACGATCCCGAGGGCGGGGCGGGGGCCGGGCAGGGGCCCCGGTGGCCCGGCGGAGGGCTGCCCCGCGGCGGGGCGTTGACGCCGGTGGATAGGCCTCCTAGGGTCCTTAACGGACCGGACCGTTATGTGCCCTCCCCGAGCCGTGTGCTCGTCGCGCGACGGGTCGGTCCCGGATTCCGGGGAGGCAGTCAGATCGCCCGGGTGCTTTCGCTGCAATTCCGGATCCGACCGTTACGGCTCGACCGCCGGTGCCTCCGGCGGTCGCGGGAAGAGGAGCAGGCGCTTATGACGAACCGCCGCACGTTGATCCGCTACGCCGCCGCCCTCGCGGTGGCCCCGGCCGTCCCCGCCGCCTGGCCCGCGCCGCCCGCGTCGGCCGAGCCGGCCGCCGGGGTGACCGTCGACCCGTTCGGCATCCCGCTGCGCGACGTCCTGCTCATCGGCGGGGCCGTCGCACCCGGCCCGGACGGCAGGCCGGTGCTCTGGTCCGCCGTCTCCGGCGAGCCGGCCCGGCTCGCCGCCATCGACCCGGCGACCGGCCGGACGGTCTCCGACCAGGAGCTCACCGGCGCACCCGGCTCGTACGCGGTGGCGGCCGCGCCCGACGGCACCGTCTACGTCGGCGCGTACAGCACCGGCGACCTGTACCGCCGCCGGCCCGGCCCGGACAGTCCCGTCGAGAACCTCGGCCGGCCACTGCCGTCGGAGACGTACATCTGGCGGATCGCCGTGGACGACGCGGGCGTCGTGTACGGCGGCACCTTCCCCGGCGCCCGGGTCTTCGCCCACGACCCCGCCACCGGAGCGACCCGGGACTACGGCCAGGTCCTCCCCGGCGCGCAGTACGTCCGCAGCCTCGCCGTCACCGCCGACAAGGTCTACGCCGGCACCCAGCCGGACGCCCACCTCTTCGAGATCGACAAGGTCAGCGGCGAGATCCGGGAGCTGCCCCTGCCCGACGGGCTCGGCGCGGGCACCGGCCAGACGGTGTACGACCTGAACGCCCACGACGGGCGGGTGTACGCCCGGTTCGGCTCCGCCATCAACGGCCGGCTCGGCGTGTACGACATCGCCCAGGGGCGGTGGACCGACCTGATCGACGACGTCGCCGGGCTGGACGTCTCCGCGCCCGGCCCCGGCGGCCTGGTCTACCTCACCCGCGCCGGCCGGCTCACCGGCTACCACCCGGGCACCGGGACGTTCACCGACACCCCGCTGGTCTTCCCGGGTCGGGTGGTCAACAACCGGGGCATCGGCTGGGTCACCCTCGCCGACCGGGACTGGCCGGGCCGCACGCTGGTCGGGCTGCTCTGGCGGGGCGATATGTTCCGCTGGAACCCGGTCACCGGCCGCGCCGACGTGGTGCAGACGGACGTGCCCGGCGAGCCTATCCCGATCGCCGCCCTGCACGTCGGCGCCTCCGGCGCGGTCTGGGTCGGCGGCTACCTCAACGGCGGCCTCGCCCGCGTCGACCCGGACACCGGGGTGTCGACGTTCCAGCGTTTCGCCCAGGTGGAGAGCGTGCTGGAGAGCGGCGGCCAGGTGTGGCTGGGGGCGTACCCGGACTCGCGGCTCTACCGGTACGACCCGGCGAAGCCGTGGAGCAGCCCCGAGTACTCGCCCGGCCTGCCCGGCAGCGCGGACAACCCGGTGAAGCTGCTCGACCTGAAGGCCGCCGACCAGGTGCGGGCGCGGGCGCTGACCGACGCCGGGGACAGGGTCGCCTACGGCACGATGCCCAACACCACCCTCGGCGGGGCGCTGGCCGTCGTGGAGAAGGCCACCGGAGCGGCGCGCGTGCACCGGCCGGTCGTGACCGACCAGTCGATCGTCAGCCTCACCCACGTCAACGGCCTGATCGTGGGCGGCACCTCGATCTCCGGCGGGTACAGCGTCCCTGCGCCCACCCAGACCGAGGCGCGCCTCTTCGGCTGGGACGTCGCCACCGACAGCGAGGCGTTCCAGTTCGTCCCGGTGCCGGGCGCGACGGCGATCCCCGCCCTGGCGGTGGACCGCAGCGGCCTGCTGTGGGGGCTGGCCGGCGGTCAGCTCTTCGCCGTCGACCTGGCCACCCGCTCGGTCAGCCAGCGCGTCCAGCTCGCCCCGGGGGTCGCCGACAGCCGCGCCAAGCTCGGCTACGACGCACCCCGCCACCTGCTGTACGCGCTGGTCCGCGGGCGGCTGCTGGTCCAGGTGGACCTCGCCACCGGCGCGACGCGGCAACTGCTGGACCAGCCGGCGGAGTTCCTCGCCGTGCACCCGGACGGGCGGCTCTTCGTCGGCGCCGGCGAGCACCTGCACCGGATCACCGTGACGGGCTGACCGCCGGAACGCGGCCGGCGGGCCGGCGATCTCCTCCGATCGCCGGCCCGCCTGCCGTCGTGCCGGTGCCTAGAGCTGGATGCGGACCAGGTTGCGGCCGCGCAGCGCGTAGAGCGCCGAGCCGTCCGGGGCGGCGGTGAGCAGCGCCCCGCCGCCGTACCACTGCGCGTTCAGGCCGGTGACGAACGGGGTGACCGTCATCGTCGCCGGGTCGAGCTGCCACACGTCCCTGCCGTTGGTGCCGTAGACCGTCGCGCCGACCTGCACCAGGGTGCTCTGACCCGGGGCGACGGCGGCGGTCGACACGACCTGGCGGGTGCGCCGGTCGACGGCGAAGAGCACGCCGGTCTCGGTGAGGCCGATGACGCGGTCGCCGGTGGCCACGAGGTCGACGATCTGCTTCGCGCCGGGAACCGGGGTGATCTCCCAGGTCTTCGTCCGGCTGGCGAGGTCGAAGCCGGCGAGCCGGGCCTCGGTGGCGCGCGGGGTGGTGCCGAAGCCGCCGTTGACGCTGCTGCCGAGGAAGGCGGTGCCGTGCTTCACCGCCACCGACCGGATCGACTGGTCGGCGACGACGTCGCGGTGCACGTCCAGGGTCCCGGTGCGGGGGTCGTAGAGGCTGACCGCGCCGCCGTACCGGCCGTAGTCCGGTTCGGTGCCGACGACGAGCAGCCTGTCGGCGGGGGACCAGGTGGCGTCGAGCGGCCGGGTCTGTTCCGCGCCGATCGCGGCGACCCGGCGCGGGTCGCCGTCGGGCGCCATCCGGAACAGGTACGCCAGCGTGTAGACCGACATCCAGATCTCGCCCGCGACGGGCGTCATGGCCTTGGCCTCGCCGGGCAGGAACCGCCGGGTGGAGGTGCCCGCCGCCAGGTCGTGCACCTGCACGCCGGCCTTGCCGGAGACGTACACCCGGGGGCCGTCGGTGGCGATCGCCATGGCCAGTTCCGGCGCCGGCGGCATGCCGGCCTGGGTGAGGTCGACGCCGGTCAGCTCCCCGGTGTTCAGGTCGTAGGTGACCACGGTGTTGGTGACGACGCCGCGCAACTGGTCGCCGGTGACGAAGATCCGGCCGAAGGAGGCGCCGTCGTAGGGCACGGCGAGGGTGCTGAGCTGCCCGGTGTCCCGGTCGTACCTGCGCAGCGTGCCCGAGGGGCGGGTGCCGAGGTAGACGTCGTTGCGTGCCGGGTCGACGGCGATGGCGGTGATGAAGCTGTCCGGCGTCTGCACCACCTCGTACCGCGACGGGTTCGCGGTGTCGATCAGCAGCATGGTGCCGGTGGGGGAGAGGGCCGCGGCGAGGAGGCCGTTCTCCAGGGCGAGGGTGCCGACGAAGGTGCGGTCGGCGAACTCGGGCGGCAGGAGTTCCCGCTTCGCGCCGGTGGCCCGGTCGATCGCGATCAGGTGGGCGTGCGCCCCGACGCCGGCGTAGATGGTCGTCGCGTCGACGGCGATGCTGCGCACGTACTGCTCGCCGGGCACCGCGACGCCGTAGTCGCGGGTGGCGCCGGTGGCGGGGTCGTAGGAGAAGACCCGCCCGCCGGGGTAGGTGCCGCCGTAGACGACGCCGTCGGGCGCGGTGTCCAGGGCCCAGATGTACCGGTCAGGGGAGACGTCGGCGACCTTGGTGACCCCGGTGCCGGTGGTGTCCACCCGGTACAGGTCGCCCGGCTCGTAGGTGCCCACGTACAGGTCGGTGCCGACCGAGGTGGTGGCCCAGGCGCCGCCGCCGGTCGGCAGCTCGTAGCGCTGGTCGACCGTCTGCGCGGCCAGGTCGTAGCCGCCCACCACGACCGGGTTCACGCCGCCGGTCGCGGTGTAGATCGTCCCGTCGATCAGCTCGGAGCCGTTGACCGAGGTGACCTCGGAGGCGGACCCGAGGTCGGTGACGGTGCCGGGCGGGGACGCCTCGGCGTGGGCGGGCCCCGCCGGGACCGCCAGGGTGGCGGCGGCCAGCAGCAGGGCCGCGGTGAGCGCGGTACGTCGCAACACGACCTCCAGAGTCTCAGGTTTCGGTCCGGGCTCTAACCGTCACAGCCCACCACGCGGATCGTGTCGTGTCGAGCCCTCGGCGCGGACTCCGCGCCGGATGGGCGCAGGCATTCATCGGTGCCTCTAGAGTTCCGGACGCCACCGTAATAGGGTGCCGGGCATCGTCGAACGTGGAGGTCGCGTCGTGTCGCCGTTACGTCGTCCCCTTGTGCCCGCCGTCGTCCTGGCGCTCGCCGCCGCCCTGCTGCCCACCGCCCCCGCCACGGCCGTGCCGGCCGCCCCCGCCCCCGGCGCGGTCACCGACTTCGGGGTCCAGCAGACCGCCCTCACCGTCTTCGAGGGCCACTACGGCACCGGCGCCGCCGGCCGGCCCGTCGTCTACGGGGTCCAGATGGGCTCGCCCGGGGTGCTCAGCGTGGCCGACCCGGTGACCCGGGAACTGCTCGACACCGCCTACCTGCCCGACTCCTCCGGCGCCTGGGGCATCACGCAGGCCGGCGACGGCACCGTCTACGCGGGCAGCTACCCCAACGCCCACCTCTACTCGTACGACCCGGACACCCGGGCCACCGTCGACCTCGGCGCACCCGTGCCGGGGCAGACCGTTCTCTACGGCCTGCGCCCCGGTGCCGACGGCCGGGTCTACGGCGGCACCTACCCCGGGGCGCACGTCTTCTCGTACGCGCCCGGGGAGGGGTTCCGTGACCACGGCCGGATGCACCCCGGCGAGCAGTACGTGATCGACGTGGCGGTCGACGCCGCGCGGAACGTGCTGTGGGCGGCGGTCGGCACGGGCGGCCACCTGATCCGCCTCGACCTGACCACGGGGGAGAAGCGGGACATCTGGCCGGAGGCGCTGCGCGGCGACCCGAACCACCCGTACGACATCAACCTGGTCGGCGGGAAGCTCTTCGTCAAGCGCAGCAAGCTCCAGGCGCTCGTGCTCGACCCGGACACCGGCGCCGTCCTGGCCGACGGCTTCACCATGGGCTCCCGGGGCACCTCGCCGCTCGCCCCCGACGGCCGGTCGGTCTACTTCACCTCCGGCACCGACCTCTGGCGCTACGACCTGCCGACCGACGCCGCCGGGCCGGTGCGCGACGCCGCGGGCGCGCCGGTGCGCAGCGACGGGGCGGGCATCGGCTTCGGCTTCCTCGACGGCCAGCTCTACGCCGTTATCGGCAACTACGCCGGGCAGGCGCTGCGGTACGACCCGGCGACCGGCGCCAGCGAGCGCTACCGGCTGCCGTTCCCGCCGCAGGCGCTGGACATCAACAACATCACCGCCGGCCCGGACGGCCGGATCTGGACGAACCTCTACATCAACGGCAACCTCGCCGTGCTCGACCCGGCCACCGGCGCCGCGACGAACGTGGGCCGGCTCGGGCAGGCCGACGGCTTCGGCTGGCACGACGGGAAGATGTACCAGGGCGTCTACCCGTACGGCGGGGTGCTCGTCTACGACCCCACCCAGCCGTACCGCCTCGGCACCAATCCGCGCGAGCTGTTCCGGCTGCAACCCGAGGGCCAGAACCGCCCGATCGCCTTCGCCTCGGCCGGCAGCCGGGTCTACGTCGGCAGCACGCCCGACTACGGCCTCTGGGGCGGCGCGCTGACCGTGTACGACACCGCGACCGGCGCCCGCACCACCCGCCGGGACATCGTCGCCGATCAGGGCGTGATCAGCCTGGCCGTGGTCGGCGACCGGCTCTGGGCCGGCACGACGGTCAGCGGCGGCGGGGGCACCGTGCCGCGCGCCACGGAGGCGAAACTGTTCACCGCCGACCTGGTGACCGGCGAGAAGACGGCCGAGTACACCCCGGTGCCGGGCGCCGACGCGATCACCTCGGTCGTCGCCGGGCCGGACGGCATGATCTGGGGACTCGCCGACGGCGAGGTGTTCGTGCTCGACCCGGCGACCGGCGCGGTGACCCACCGCGTCGACGTGCCCGGCGGCTACTCCGGGGTGGCCGACGAACTGCTCGTCAGCGCCGCCGACGAGCACGTCTACGCCTCGCTCGACGGCTACCTGCTGAAGATCGACCCGCTGTCGAAGGCGGTGCGGGTGATCCGGGACGCGGAGACCTACCGGCTGACCCAGGACGGCCAGGGCAACCTGTGGTTCCGCAACGGGGTCAAGGCGCCCAACCGGGCGGTCCAGTACGGCTCGCACCTGCTGCGGTACGTGCCCGAGGCGGACGCCTGCCCGCGCTCCGACCTGCGCCGTCAGGCGTACGCGGGCGGCGCGACCGCCGTGCCGAACCGGTACGCCGACGGCGGGTGCACGGTCAACGACCTGATCCGCGACGAGGCCGACTGGGGCAGCCACGGCGCGTTCGTCGCGCACGTCGCCTCGGTCACCGACGGGCTCGTGGGATCCGGCGTGCTGGACGACGCCGAACAGGACGCCATCGTGGCGGCGGCCGCCGCCTCCGCCGTCGGCCGCTAGGCGGTCGCGCGGCGCTTCCTACGGGCGCCGTGGGCGAGGGCCCGGGCGGTGTACGCCGCCCGGGCCCCGCCGAGCGCGCCGAGATCGTGGTGGACGTCCGCTCGGGGGAGCGGGTGAGACCCTGCGCAGCACCCCGCCCGACCTCGGCGCCGGCGCGCTGGCTGACCGGTTCGCCGGCGGCACGGACCGCTTCGACGTGCTGCAACTGCGCGCCGCCGGCACCCTCGCGGTATCGCCGTCGGTGCCCGACACGCTGGTCCCGGTCGACCGGCTGGACCCGGCGTCCGCCGGCGAGACCCGGCGGTTCACCCTCACTGTGCGGTCTGCGGTGAACCAGGAACCCCAACCCGCGAGGGTAGGAATCCCCCCGCCATTAGGTGGGGGAGGATGTCAACGACCACGGTGACCCGGACGTGCCGTACCTGTTCCACTGCCACCTGCTCTACCACGAGGACGCCGGCATGATGGGCCAGTTCGTGGTGGTGGAACCGGGCCAGCGCGCCGGTACCCCACCCCGGCCCGGCGCCCACGCCGGGCACGACTGAGTCTGTCGCACCCGCTCGTTACCCTGCCGGCATGATCATGGACGACGCGGACGCCACCACCGTACGGTTCCTCCGGATGATGCGGGCCACCCTGCGCGAGGAGAAGGTCGGCGAGGACACCCTGGGGCGCACGGTCGAGCTGGCGCGCGCCTGGGGCACGAGCGAGGCCGCCGACGCGCAGCTGCGCGCGGCGCTGCGCCGGCTGCACGGCGAGTCCCCGGATTCCGGCGACCCCCGGCAGGTGGCCGACGAGTGCGTCGGCCTCGACCCGGACGGCGTGCCGGACCCGGCCACGGCGGCGCGGGGCCGGGCGATCGGCCGATTCGCCGCCAACGCCCGGCGGCTGCGCGAGGGCGAGATCGGCCCCGCCGAGTTCGACCGGATCGTGGGGGAGGGCCGGGAGGGCTGACGGTCGCGGGCCGTCGGCGTACGGTCGGCGGGTGCGGATCACCAAGTTCACCCACGCCTGCGTCCGGCTGGAGCACGACGGCGGCGTGCTGGTCATCGACCCGGGCACGTGGAGCGAGCCGCGCGCCCTGGCCGGCGCGGACGCCGTGCTGGTCACCCACGAGCACACCGACCACGTGGACGTGCTCCGGCTGGCCGGCCTCGGGGTGCCGGTCTTCGCGCCCGAGGGCGCGGCGCTGCCCGATCTGGTCCCACTGCCCGTGACCCGGGTGCGCGCCGGGGAGCGGTTCACCGCCGCCGGCCTCACCGTGACCGCGCTCGGCGGCCGGCACGCCGCCATCCACGGCGGTCAGCCCGACTGCGCCAACCTGGGCTACCTGGTCGGCGACGAGGTCTACCACCCGGGTGACTCCCTGTACCCGCCGGACCGGCCCGTGCGGACCCTGCTCGTCCCGGCGCAGGCGTCCTGGCTGAAACTGACCGAGGCGATCGACTTCGCCCTGACCGCCGGGGCGGAGCGGGTGTTCCCGATTCACGACGCCCAGCTCAACGACCGGGGGCTGGCCAGCGTGAACGGCTGGTTCACCGAGACCGTGCCCGGCTACCGCTTCCTGGCGCCGGGGGAGTCCGCCTGAGCGGCCGTCTCCTCGCCTGCGTGCCGTCCTCGACCCGGGAGCGGGCGCCCTGGCCGGTGGTCGGCCGAGTCGCTCCGGTGCCCCCGTGCCGTCCACCGGGCGAGTGCTATACGGTCGCCAGGTGAGGATCGAAGAGCACTGGTGGAACGGCGACACGTCCCAGCGCGGGCGCCGCGACGTGTACATCCGCACGGACGGGCAGCGCTGGGACGTGCAGGTGCAGATCGGCGGCGCCTCCGGCCGGTCCCGGGTGCAGGAATGCCCGGGCCGGGCATCGGCGGTCATCCTCGCCGGCGCCTGGCGGGGCAACCATCCCGCCTGGCGTGAGGTGTCCGCCTGACGGGCGCCGACCCAGCCGGCGCACCGGGGCCGAGGTCGACGTCGGCGAGGGTCGACCCCGTCGTGACGCCACCGGGTCATGGTGGGCGTTGACCCGCCCACCCCCGCCGGTGGCTGGTTACGCTCGGGTCGTCGTCGAGGTCGGGGGAGCAGCATGAGCAGCCAGACGGTCCCCACGGTGATGCCGGCGGCGTTCTTCGGGCACGGCAGCCCGATGAACGCCCTGGAGCTGAACCGGTACACGTCCGCGTGGCGCGCCTTCGGCCGGTCGGTGCCGCGTCCCCGCGCGATCCTGGTGGTGTCGGCCCACTGGTACATCGGCGCCACCGCCGTCACGGCGATGCCCCGACCAAAGACGATCCACGACTTCTACGGCTTCCCGCAGGAGCTGTTCGACGTCCGCTACCCGGCGCCCGGCCTGCCCGAACTGGCCGAGGAGATCAGCGACGTCGTCCACCCCACCTGGGTCGGCGCGGACGTCGACTCCTGGGGCATCGACCACGGCACCTGGTCGGTGCTCACGCACGCCTTTCCCGACGCCGACATCCCCGTCGTCCAGTTGAGCATCAACGCGTTCAAGGATCTGGACTACCACCTGGATCTGGGCGCGAAGTTGGCACCGCTGCGCGAGCGCGGCGTGCTCGTCGTGGCCAGCGGCAACGTCGTGCACAACCTCCGCGGGGTGGATCCGCGCATGGTCGACGAGGGCTTCGACTGGGCGCACCGGTTCGACGAGGCGGCGAGGGAGGTCATGCTCGGCGACCCGACCGAGGCACCCGCGCTCGACGCCCACCACGACTTCGGCCTGGCCGTGCCGACGCCCGACCACTTCATCCCGCTGCTCTACCTGGCCGGCCTGGCCGGGGCCGCCGGCAACGGCTCGGAGGTGCTGGTGGACGGGTACGCGTACGGATCGCTGTCGATGACCGCGTACACCGTCGGGATGTCCTGCCAGGGGTTGGGCCCGGCGGCCGGTGCGCCACTGCTCCCGGCAGACGTGCCTCCCGACTCCTCGAACATCTGATCACCCGGCCTCAGCACTCGAAGCCGCCGGCCAGCCGGTCGGGTCCATCCTCAGGACTCGGCGCGGGCCAGCAGCAGCCCGAGCGCCACGAACGAGCCGGCGAAGCCACGGCGCAGCCAGCGGGTCACCGCCGGCCGGGCCAGCACCCGGTCGCGCACGGCACCGGCGAGCAGCCCGTACGCGCCGAACACCACGAAGGTGAGCAGCATGAACACCGCCCCCAGCCCCAGCATCCGGGCCACCTGGTCCGGCTCGTCCGGGCGGACGAACTGCGGCAGGAACGCGACGAAGATGGTCAACTTCGGGTTGAGCAGGTTCGACAGCACCGCCACCCCGACCACCCGGGCGGGCGACGGCGCGGGCTCCGCCGCCGCGATCGTGAACCCGCTGCGGACCCGCCACGTCGCCCAGGCCAGGTAGAGGAGGTAGGCCACCCCGACGTACTTGAGCACCTGGAACGCCGCGGCGCTGGAGTGCAGCAGTGCGGCCAGGCCGATGACCGCCGCCGCCAGGTGCGGGGCGACGCCCAGGGTGCAACCGGCGGCGGCGAGCAGCCCCGCGCGAGGGCCACGGGTCAGCCCGGCGGCGAGCGTGTAGAGCGCCCCGGTGCCGGCCGGCGGCCTGGTCGTCGAGGACGACTACGACGCCGAGCACCGCTACGACCGGCCGCCGGTGCCCGCCCTGCGCGCCATGCTGCCCGGCCACGTCTGCTACGCCGGCAGCGTGTCGAAGCTGCTCGCGCCCGCCCTGCGCATCGGCTGGCTGCTGGTCCCGCCGCGCCACCGCGACGCGGTGGTCGACGCCAAGCGCAACGCCGACCTGGGCAACGCCGTGCTACCGCAACTGGTGCTGGCCGAGCTGATGACCTCGGGTGCGCTGGAGCGGCAGCTGCGGCTGCTGCGCCGACGGCACGTCCGGCGGCGCGACGCGATGGTGGCGGCCGTCGCCCGGCACCTGCCGGGCGCGACGGTGCACGAGGCGGCGGCCGGGCTGCACCTGACGGTCACGCTGCCCGGCGAGGTGGCCGACACGGAGGTGGCGTTGGCCACCCTGGAACGTGGGGTGAAGGTGCAGCCGCTGTCGTGGCACTGCCAGCGCCCCACCCGCCGGGCCTGGTCCTCGGGTACGCGGCCAACACGGCCTCGGCCATCGAGGAGGGCGTCGGGGTGATCGCCGCGGCCCTGCGGGCCGGCCGGAGCTGATCGACACCGGAAGCGAGCGGACGCGCCCGGCAGGGCGGCCACCCCGCCCGGCGGGACAGCCGCCCGTCAACCGGAGACGACCCGTGTCTGCGGACCTGCGCCGCCGTGGCCCTGATCCGGGTGGTCGCAGGGAGTTTGTCCGGTGCCCACACGGGGACACGTCCCTGCCACAGCCATGCGCGAGGAGGAGTAGGCGTGCGGTTCCTCAGCCGGCCTCGACGCCGTTTCCGGCCCACCCGGGTCATGACGCCGCCGTGTCCGCCCGACGAGTGACGGGAGCGCGGCGCGTCCGCTCGGTGACCGAGCAGTCCCGGGTCGCCACGGCGGAACTCTTCCTCGACGTGGTGTTCGTCTTCGCGTTCATCCAGGTGACCACCCTGATGACGGCGGAGGCGGGCGAGCTCGGCGTGCTGCACGGCCTGCTCGTTCTCACCGTCCTGTGGTGGTCCTGGTCGCTGTTCGCCTGGCTCGGCAACCGGGCCCAGGCGACCTACGGCCTGTCTCGGCTGGTGATCCTCTCCGTCACGCCGATCATGTTCGTGCTGACGGTGACGATCAGCGAGGCCTTCACCGACGTTCCCGGCGGCACGGACACGTCGCTGGCGTTCGTCGCCTGCTTCGCCGCCGTGCGGGTCCTCTACCTGGCGCTGCGGATCTACGCGACCCCCGGACTGCGCCGCGTCGACCTCGCCGCGCTCACCGTGCCGATGGTCGTCGCGGTCACCCTGCTGCTGGCCGCGGCGCTGCTTCCCCGATCGACCCTCAGCACCGACCAGGCAAGGGCCGGGCAGGTCGTCCTCTGGCTGCTGGCGGTCATCGTCGACTACGGGGCAGGACAGATGCTCCGGGTCCCCGAACGCCAGATCTTCTCCGCCCGGCACTGGGCCGAGCGGCACAACCTGATCATGATCGTGGCGCTCGGCGAGGTGCTGGTGTCGGTCGGCATCGCCGGCGGCAGCGTACCGGGCTCACCGGGTCTGCTCACCGCCTCCGCGCTCGCCGTGGTGGTCGCCGGCGCCCTCGAACTGATCTACTTCGACCTGTCCGCTCTCATCGGCGAACGTGCGCTGCGGGACGCTGACCAGGCCCGCCGGGTGGCCCTCGCCAGAGACGGCTACACCTTCCTGCACCTGCCGATGATCGCCGGGATCATCCTGCTCGCGCTCGGGCTGAAGCACGTGCCGTCGCTGGTCGGCGACGCCCACGCCTACCGGCGGGGCGACCCTCTCGACAGTCTGGGTCTCTACGCCATGTACGGCGGGGTAGCGCTGTTCATGCTCTCGCACGCCGCGTTCCAGTGGCGGCTGAGCCGCGCCGTCCGCACCCTCGTGTGGCCGCGGGTCGTCGCGGCGATCCTGCTGGTGGCGCTGATCCCGGTCATCGCCCGACGGTCGGCACTCGCGGCGCTGGCGTGGCTGAGCGTGATCTGCGTCGTCACGGCGGCGATCGAGTTCTTCCTGACCCGCCGCGAGCGGCGGCGGCTCCGCGAGGCGCTGTCCGAGGAAGAGGAGTGCCCGGCGCAGTGAGCCGGGCACCTGGCCGTGGCGGGAGCGCGATGGGCACCCCGCGCCGCTACGGGAGGTCGCTGTCGCCGCCGAGGTTGGCGATCATCCGGCGCAGGACGTTCAGGGCCGCGACGTACTCGGCGGCGTCGATGCCGTCGTGCATCCGCTCGTGGACCTTGCGGTTGCGGGCCGCGGCGCGCTGCCGACCGGCCTCGCCCGCCTCGGTGAGGGCCAGCCGGCCGTCGACCTCGGTGGTCCAGCCGCGGGCGGCGAGGTCGGCGTGGACGGCGTCGAAGTCGGTGCCCTGCGTGTCGAATCGGGAGAGCTTGGCCGTGAGCGCGACGCGGGTCCACTCCCCGGGGGCGCCGGCGACGTGGTTCAGCGTCCACCAGTGCGGCTGGGTGAGGTCCTCCTCGGCGAGGGCGGCGCGGAGACTGCCGACGATGATCTCGTTGGCGGCGCCGCTCCAGTAGCCGATGGGCTGGGCGGCGAGCACGTCCTGCGGGTAAGCCTTGATCGTCATGCCGCGACCGTAGGACCTCAAGTGAGGTTGAGGTCAAGATCGCGGCCGGGCGCCGGTGGCCCCTCCCGTCAACGATCGGGAGGGGCCACCGGCGTTCGTCGCGGCCGTCAGAGGGACTTCGCGACCTCGACCAGCTGGTCCAGCGCCGCGCCCCAGCCCTCGGTGAAGCCCATCTCCTCGTGCGACTTCTTCCCCACGGCGTCGGCGTGGATCGCCGTCGCGGTGTACTTCGTGCCGTCGCCGGCGCGCTCGAGCCGCACGACCGCGGTGAACGGGAGGTCGTCCCCGCCGGGCTGCGGACGGAAGTCGGGGCCCAGCGCGGAGGTGAAGACCAGCGTCCTGTTCTCCTCGACGACCAGGATGCAGCCGGTGCTCGGATACTCCTCGCCCTCCGGCGAGCGCATGACGGTGTGGAACCTGCCGCCCGGTCGCAGGTCGATCTCACAGGACGAGGTCGACCAGGGCTTCGGGGCGAACCACTTCACGAGCAGCTCGGGGGTGGTCCAGGCCTTCCAGACCAGCTCCGGCGCGACGTCGACGGTGCGCTCCAGGACGAGGTCGAGCTTCGGGTCCATGGTGTACGCGGTCATTTCTGCTGCTCCTTCAGGTCGTAGAGAAGTGCGTCCAGTTGGTCGATGCGCCGGGTCCACAGCGCGCGCTGCCCGGCGAGCCAGGCGTCGACCCGGTCGAGCGGCTCGGGCGCGAGCCGGTAGGTCCGCACCCGTCCCTTCTTCTCCGACGTCACCAGGCCGGCGCGCTCGAGGACGCGCAGATGCTGGGTGAACGACGGTAGTGCCATGTCAAACGGGCGAGCCAGGTCGCTCGTCGTCGTCGGGCCCCGGCCGAGGAGCTCCACGATCTGGCGGCGGGTGGGGTCCGACAGCGCGTGGAACACGTGATCCAGGGCGGCGTCGACCTCCCCGTCCTCGTTGCCAGATCGCTTAGGCATGTGCCTAAGTATTGCGGCAGAGGAAGCTTAGGTCAATGCCTAAGTAAAGGTGTCGTGGGAGAGGTCGTACGCCATGCTGTTCGGATGACCGACGCGGACCTTCCCGAACCGTTCCTGCTCCAGGTGTACTGCCGGCTCACGGTCGCCGTGACCGACCCGCGGGTGCTCACCGACCACGCGGTGGCCGATCTGCGGGCGGCGGACATCGACTGGTCGGCGGAGGAGGACGACCTCGACGCGGCCGTGGCGGAGCTGCGCGCCGACGTCGCGGTGTCGCTGGCGTCGGTGGTGGACATCGGCCGGCTGGTCGACGGGCTGCCGGGCGTGGCGGCCAGGGGCGGACTGTGCTGGGCCGAGCCGGGGCCGCCTCGGGAGCCCACCTGATCCGGTTCCCCGAGCCCCGACGACGTAACTGAGCGACGCGCTCCCAGCGCCCCTGACCTGGCCCTTCGACAGTGGCCCGAACCGGCGACAAACCGGATCCGCAGCCGC
The DNA here is from genome assembly GCF_055587185.1 of Micromonospora sp. NPDC048040. Classification (NCBI taxonomy): domain Bacteria; kingdom Bacillati; phylum Actinomycetota; class Actinomycetes; order Micromonosporales; family Micromonosporaceae; genus Micromonospora; species Micromonospora sp. NPDC048040. The sequence goes on from NZ_JBVJGT010000020.1 coordinate 65,828, forward strand.
GTGGGTCCGGAACCGTGGGTGCGAGCTGTGGGCGGCCGACACCCCGGCGCCGCCCGAGGTGTCGACGCCGCTCATGTCCGATGTGGTCGGTGTCACGTTAGCGTCTGCGCACGCCGACACCACCGCCACCGCTCCCGGACAGGAGAGCGCCATGACCACACCGCTCAAGGCCGCCACCGCCCTCGTCACCGCGCTGCTGCTCGTCCTCACCGCAGCGGCTCCCGCCCAGGCCGCCACCCCGTACACCAAGACACCCGTCTCCGGGTCGCTGCGCGCCTACAACGTCTCCGGCGTGTACGTCGCCGGCGTCTCCTCCGGTGGCTACATGGCCACCCAGCTCCACGTCGCCTACTCGTCGCGGATCCGGGGCGCGGCGGTCTTCGCCGCCGGGCCGTACTACTGCGCGCAGAACAACGTCGTCCAGGCGCTCAACGGCTGCGGCGACAACCTGTACCCGACGAACGTGACCGCCCTGCAGACCTACACCCGGACGTGGGCCACCTACGGCTGGGTCGACCCGGTCGGCAACCTCTCCGGCGATCCCGTGTACGTCTTCCACGGCAACAACGACGGCGTCGTCAAGAAGTCCGTCACCGACGACCTGGTCCGCTACTACCAGCACTTCGGGGCCGGCGTGCAGTACGACAGCGGCTCGTCGGCCGGCCACGCCTGGGTCACCCCGTACGGGACGCTGGGTTGCACCGCCACCGCCTCACCCTTCCTGAACGACTGCGGCACCGACCCGCAGAACGCCCTGCTGCGCAAGCTGCTCGGCAGCGTGCAGGCGCCGAACACGGGCCCGCTCGGCGGAACGCTCATCCGGTTCAGCCAGAACACCCACGCGGTCAACGGTTGGGCCAACGGCCTGAGCATGGACGCCAACGGGTTCGCCTACGTCCCGGCGTCCTGCGCCGCCGGGCAGTCGTGCCGGCTGCTGGTCGCCCTGCACGGCTGCCTCCAGGGCTACGGCGCGGTCGGCACCGCCTTCGTCGACCGGGCGAACCTCAACCAGTACGCCGACACCAACAACCTGATCGTGCTCTACCCGCAGGCGCGGGCCACCGCCGGCACCAACCCGAACGGGTGCTGGGACTGGTGGGGCTACCTCGGCGCGACCAACTACCCGATCAAGGGCGGCGCCCAGGTGGAGACCATCATGAACATGGTCCGCCGGCTGGACGGCTGAGCTGCCCCTCATTCGTCTGAGCGGGGGCCCCGCACCAGGCCCCCGCTCAGGCCGGCTCGTCGGCGGGCGCGTTGCTGCCCACCAGGCGCGCGTCCGCCGCGGCCTGACCGTCGGCGTCCCGCGCCTCCTCGCACACCGTGGCGGCGTCCAGCCAGTGCCGCCGCGCCTCGGCGGCGTCGCCGAGGGCCGCCGCCGCGTCGCCCAGGTGCAGCAGCGTCCGCCCCAGCCCCGCCGTCGGCCGCCCGTCGCGTAGCCGCCGGCTCTCCGCCAGCAGCTCGTACGCCTGCCGTGCCTGGCCGGGAGCGGAGGCCAGCAGCGCCGCTCCCGCGTTGAGCAGCGCGGCGGCCCGGTTGGTCGGGTCCGCCACGGACTCGTACTCCCGCAGCGCCGCCCGCCACGACTGCGCCGCGTCGAGGTGCTCGCCGAGCCCGGCGTGCACGAGCACCAGGTTGGTCAGCGCCGCCGCGTAGCCCCGGGCGTCGCCGAGCGCGCGGAAGGCGTTCGCCGCCCGCACCAGGTGGTGGTGCGCGGTCTCCAGCTCGCCCCGCGCCAGCCGGGCGGCACCCATCCCGAGGTCGGTCAGCGCGTGCCCGGCCCGGTCCGCGCCGGAGCGGTGCCGCCGGGACAGCTCCAGGTGCTCCACGGCGTCGTCGAGCTGCCCCAGGTCCAGCAGCACCAGGCCGAGGTTCATCCGCGCCTGCGCGGTGCCGCGCCGGCCCCGCTCCGCCACCGCCAGGCTGAGCGCCGTCGCCGCCCCCTGCGGGTCGCCCCGCCGGCGGCGCAGCACCCCCAGCTCGTTGTGCGCCCAGCCGGCGATCTCCGGCCGGTCGTCGGCGGTGGGCGTGGCCAGCACCGTGCGGCACACCTCCTCCCACTCGCCGAGCCGCTCCGCGTGGGCGAGCCATCCGCACAGCGCCACCGCCAGCCGGAACCACCAGCGGCGCACCCGCCGCGGCAGCGTCTCCGCCGCGCCCGCCGGCACCTTCACCACCGCCAGCAGCAGCTCCTGGTGCAGGTCGAACCAGCCGTACGGGTCGTCGTCCAGGGCCAGCGTCGGCTCCCGGTCCGGCGGCGAGCCGGCCACCGCGAGGCTCGTGGCGTGCCGCTCGGCGCAGCGGGCCAGGTGCCGGGTGAGCCGGGCCTGCGCGGCCACCCGCCGCCGCGCCGGCTCCGCGTCGCGCAGGTGCATCCGGGCGTACGGGCCCAGCAGCGGGCGCACCTCGTAGCGGTCGCCGGGCGCGCCGGTCACGAACCCGCCGGTGGCCAGCTCGTGCAGCAGCGCGGCCACCCGGTCCGGGCGGCGGCCGGCGAGCGCCGCGATCGTCGGCCGGTCCAGCGGCACCGGGCTGAGCGACATCAGCCGCCACAACCTCCGCGCCTCGCCGCCCAGCGCGTGGTACGCGGTGTCCCGCCCGGTCACCAGCAGGGTCGCCGGGGACGCGGCGACGTGCTGGTGCGGGGGCGTGTCGACGGCGCGGCGCAGCGCGTCGAGCACGTCGGCGTGCCGCCAGCCGTGCTGCGCCGTACGCCGACCCAGCTCCGCCACCGTGCGGGGCTGCCGGCCGCACAGCTCGACGAGGACGCGTACGGCCGGGTCGGTGCGCGGATCCGGGCGGTGCGGTCGGGCGACGGGCGCGGCGGCGCCCGCGGCGGCGAAGAGCTCGACCGCGTCGTCGGCGTCCGGCTCGGCGAGACCGTGCGCCACCACCCCCTCCAGGGCGTCGAGCGCGGGCGTGCCGACCAGCAGCAGTCGGCAGGCCCGCGCGGTCGGCGGCAGCAGCGGCCGGACCTGGCCGGGGTCGTCCACGTTGTCCAGCACGACCAGGATCTGTCGGCCGTCGAGCTGCCCGCTCAGCTCGTCGGCGGCGTCGGCGAGGTCGTCGGCGTGGCCCGACGCCGGCGGCCGGGTGCCCAGGATCCGGGCCAGCGCGGTGAGCACCTGCCGCGGGCCGTGCGGCCGGCCGCCCCGCCGCAGGTCCAGGTAGTACTGGCCGTCGGGGAAGTCCTCCCGGCACAGGTTGGCGGCCTGGATCGCGCAGGACGAGGTGCCGACGGCCCGCCGGCCGACCACCGCCACCGCGTGCTCCTTCGCCAGCAGGTCGATGATCGCGTCGACGTGCCCGGCCCGCCCGGTGAACCCCGCCGGCCAGGGCAGGGTGGGCGCGCCGACGGCGGGCGGGGTGTCGGGGTCGTCCTGCGTCGCGGCCTGCTGACGCTGGCGCCGCCACTCCACGATCACGGCGGCGGCGAGGCCGAGCACGATCACCCCGGCGCTCGCGGAACCGAGCTGGGCGACCGACAGCTCGGAGAGCAGGTTGCCCGTGACGTTGCCGAGCACCGCGCTGACCGTCCCGCCGACCACGCCGCCGACTGCCAGCAGCAGGCTCAGCCGGCGCGCCCGGCGGGAGCGGCCGGCAGGCCCCTGCCCGCTCACCGGACGCCCCCGGCGACCAGGCCGGCGACGAGCTGGCGGCGGGCCAACACCACCAGCAGCACCGGCAGGATCGAGGCGATCACCGAGCCGGCGGCGAGCGCGCCGCTGTTGGCGACGAAGCCGCGGGTCTGGCCGGCGAGGAACAGCCCCAGCGGCACCGCGCCCGGGCCGCTGAACAGCAGGCCCACCACCAGGTCGTTCCACACCTGCACGAACTCCAGCACGGCGACGGCGACGACGGCCGGGCGGTTGTGCCGGGCGAGCAGCCGCAGCGTGCCCCACCAGTGCCGCCCGCCCACCCGGGCCGCCCGCACCTGCTCGGCGGGCAGGTCGGCGAAGGCGTTGCGCAGCACCAGCACGGCGAACGGCACGCCCAACGCGACGTGCACCAGCGCCAGGCCGCGCGCCGTGCCCGAGGACAGCGCCACCCCGAGCACCTCGTTGACGGGGCCCGCGATCACCTGCACCGGCACGATGCTGGCGGCCATCAGCAGCAGGCCCGTGCCCTGGGCGGCCGGCCCCGTCAGCCAGGCGAGGGGATATGCGGCGAGCAGCGCGACGCCCAGCACCGCGGCGGTCACCACCGTCGCCAGCACCAGCGTGAAGCCCAGCGTGCGCCACAGCTCGACGCCGGTGAGCAGTTCCCGGTAGGAGGCGAGGCTCGGCGGTCTCGACCACCAGCCCTCACCCGCGGCGTCCACCGTTCCGTGCAGCGAGGTGGCGAGCAGCACCCCGAGCGGCACCAGCCAGGCGGCCGCCGCGCCCGCGACCAGCAGCCGGATCGACCGGCGTGGTGCCGGCGCCGCCGGGTCGGGCCCGACGGGCGCCGGATCCCGGGGCGGAGGCCAGGCCTGCCGCACGAACAGCGCCGCGACCAGCACCCCGGCGGCCACCGCCACCAGCCAGACGACGCCGAGCGCGGCGCCCTCGCCGGTGGTGGCGCCGTTGGAGGTCTGCCAGACCCGCAGCGCCAGCACCGACGCCTCGTCGCGCACCGAGCCGGGCGCCAGCACCAGGATCAGGTCGAACGTGCGGGTGGTGCCGAGCGCCACCAGGGTGAAGACCACCGCGACCGTACGCAGCAGCAGCGGTCGCCACTGGGCGTCCCAGAGCACGTCGCGGCGGTTGCCGCCGTACGCGCGGACCGCGTCGGCGAGGCTCGGCGGCACCGCGTCGAGGGCGGCCCGGAACACCAGCACGGCCAGCCCGACCCAGGCCCACACGAACGCCGACATCAGCGCCACCGTGACCAGGCCGGGGCCGAGCAGGTGCGGCGCGTCCGCCGCCGACCGGCCGGTCAGCCTCGCGGCGACCAGGGTGGCCAGCCCGCGCTCCGGATCCGGGTCGTACATGAGCCGGAACGTGACGCCGGTGACTACCAGCGGCAGCGCGGTCGGCACCACCAGGATCAGCCGGACCAGCCCGCCCTCCTGCGAACGGCGGGAGGCGGCGGCGAGCAGGTAGCCCAGGACGGTCACCACGGCCGGCACGACCAGCGCCCAGAGCACCGTGCGACCCACCACCGCGCCGGTGCCGGGCGCGGCCAGCGCCGTGCGGTAGTGCTCCGCGCCGACCCACCGGCCGTCGGTGGTGACGCTGGCGTGCAGCGTACGCAGCACCGGCCACGCCACCAGCCCGCCGAGCAGCAGCAGGGCGGGCAGCAGCAGCGTCGAGGTGGCTCCCGCCGCGGGGTAGGCCCGCCCGCGCCGGGGCGGCCCGACGTCGTCGAGGACCGCGGGCTCGCCCAGCACCCGGCTCATCGGCCCCTCCCCGCGGAGCGGGCCGCCGTGGCCAGTTGACCGGTCGCCCGCCGGACCGCCTCGCCGACGGCGACCCCATCGGTGACGTCGGCGAAGAAGTCCTGCATGATCCGCCAGATGCCCACCCCGTCGGAGCCGGTGAACGGGCCGGGCAGCCGGTCGGAGAGGTCGAAGCGCACCACCTCGGCCGTGCGCAGCTCGGCGGCGAGGCGGCGGCGCACGGCGTCGTGGTAGTCCGCCAGCGGCACGGACACGTTGGGGGAGAGGTAGCCGCCGGCGCGCAGCCACGGCTCGAACGCCGTCCCGCCGCTGAGCCAGCGCACCAGCTCCGCGCCGCGGGCCGAGCCGGCGAAGGCCACCGCCGCGTCGCCGCCGACGATCAGCGGTTTGTCGGCCAGCCGGGCGCCGGGGAACCGGAACGTCTCCGGCCGCTCCGGACCCCGGCGGAACCGGCTGGCGACGTCGTCGACGAAGTCGGCCTCGAAGAGCATCGTGGCCCGCCGGTGGTACACCACCTGGATCACCGACTCCTCGTACTGGGTGAGCAGGGCGCGGCGCCCGCCGCCGGGGAACGCGCCGTCGACGCGCCACAGCTCGGCGAGCCGGTCCAGCGCGACCTGCACCGGCCGGGCCCGCCAGTCGGCCTCACCGTGGGCCAGCGCCTCGTAGAAGCCGGGCGGAGCCACGTCGGCCAGGACGTTCTCGAACCAGTCGGTGAGCACCCAGCCGTCGGCCGCGCCGACGGCCAGCGGGGCGGGGCCGTCGCCGGCCCGGGCGCGCGCGCCGAGCCGCCGGGTGAGCGTGACGAGCTGGTCCCACGTGCGCGGCGGCTCGGGGAGCATCGACGGGAAGTACCAGAACAGCGACTTGTGGGCCGCCTTCACCCAGACGCCGTAGCGCCGCCCGTCGGCGGAGAGCAGGTCGGCCATGCCGGGCGGGAGGGCGTAGCTGGCGGACGGGGTGAGCTCGCGCAGCCAGCCGCGCCGGGCGTACTCCACGACCAGCCCCGACCTGGGCAGGATCGCCACGTCGGGGCTGGTGCCGGCGAGCTGGCGGGCGCGCAGGAACGCGTCGATGTCGTTGCCGGCGCTGATCACCTGCACGCCGGCGTCGTAGCCGGCCACCACCTCGCGGAACCGGGCCAGCTCCCCGCCGCTCCACACCACCGCGACCTGGACCGACGGCTCCGCCCGGGAGCAGCCGGCGACGGCGGTCGCGCCCGCCGCCGCGGCGGCCCGCAGCAGGGCACGGCGGCGCAGCCGCCCCGGTGCGGTCACGCGACCACCTCGGCGGCGACCGGCACGTCGGCCAGCGCATCCGGATCGCGGGTGCACACCAGCACGGCCGCCCCGGCGGTGTCCGGCGGCGACAGCCGCCCGACCAGGTCGGTGAGCCGCCCGCCGCCGGCCGGCCCGGTCGGCAGGTCGATCACCAGCACCTCGGGCAGGCAGGCCACCGCCCGGGCCAGCGCGACCCGGAACCGTTGCGCCTCCGACAGCAGGTGCGGTCGCAGCTCCAGAGTCGGCGCCAGCTCCAGCCGGTCGACCACCGTCGCCGTCCAGTCGTCGGCGACCTCCCGCACCCGCTCCCGCCGGCGCTGGCCGTAGGCGATGTTGCGGCGCACGGTCAGGTGGGGCAGCAGCGCGCCGCCGGCCGGGACGTAGGCGATCCGGCGGCGCGGCGGTGGCATCCCGGTGACGTCCCGACCGCCGACCAGGACCTGACCGGCGACCGGCGCGGCCAGCCCGGCCACCACCCGGGCGACGGCGGTGCCGACCGGCGGGTCGGCCACCAGCGCGGCCGAGGCGCCCGCGGCGACATGGAGGGTCACCGGCGCGGCCTCGGGCACGGCGACGAGTTCGCGCAGACGTAACGTGGCCATCACCTCCGGTGACCCGGGCAGTCACCCCCAGGGTGGCACAAACCGGCGACCCGCGGTGCCCCGCACCCTCCCCTGTGGAGTCACGACGGGCTCATGCCACCACCTCCGGCGGCACCGGCTCCAGCGCGTCGAAGCGCAGCCCCAGGGACGGCGGGGTGAGCAGCGGCTGCCGGCGCCGCTGGGTCCACAGCACCGGCCTGCCGTCGGTGGCCCGGGCCAGCACCGCCCGCCGCTCCACCCGTACGCCGTCGGCCGGCACCGCCGCCGGTTCGAGCTGGTGGGTGGGGTGCGTCCCGCCGGCGGCCGGATCGACCAGCAGGTCACTCTCCGCCTCGGGCAGCAGCACCGCCGTGGGCCCGGACAGGTCCACCCCGCGCCCCTGCACGTACCGGCGCCGGCCGGCGACCTCCTCCACCACGTACGGGTGCCAGTGCCGGGGCACCCTCGTCATCGGCCGGTACGCGAACCCGGGCCGGCCGGAGGCGTCCAGGTGGGCCGGGGGCTCGGCCGGGGCCTCCTCGTCGCCGAGCACCCCGCGCCCGCGCAGCCGCTGCTCCACCGCCCAGACCAGGTTGGCGTCCTCGTCGGTGCCGATCACCACCTCGTCGAGCACCGGACCGGCCAGCGGTGTGGCCGCCGTGGCCCAGACCACCAGGGAACGGCTGTCCAGCCCGTCGGTGGCGAAGAGGCTCCAGCCGGCGGGCGGCGTCACCGGCCAGTCCTCGCCGAACGAGTCGTGCACCACCACCTCGTCCAGGGTGACCACGTGCCCGGCCAGACCGGGCACCGCGAAGGCGAACCAGTCGTCGGAGTGGTTGACGATCAGGTCGATCAGCAGCAGCGTCGCCAGGTGGGAGCGGTCCGGCGGGTAGCCGCCGACGTCCACCGCGGCGTCCTCGATCTGCCACCATCGGGGCAGCGGCGCGCCCGGGTAGCGGACCCGCCGGGGCACGGTGGTCGCCGCGTCGACCGGCACGGGCGGGTCGGGCAGCGGGCGGTCGGCGTCCACCGCGTACCAGTCGAGGTCGCCGCCGTCGTGCCGGCGCAGCGCCAGGGTCACCCCGTCGGCGGTGAAGTCGGCGTCGTAGGCCAGCTCCGCCGGATCCCACAGGTCCACCGGCTCCGGCTCCGGCGGGCGCAGCCCGGCGAACCACGCCTCGGGCAGGCCCAGTTCGCCGCGCCGCCGCCACAGCTCGCGGCCGTCCACGCCGGTGCCGTCCAGCACGTCGTACGGCACGGGCAGCGCCGCGAGCAGCAGGGTCGGGTCGGCCGGCAGGGGCGTCCCGGCCGTCCCGGCCGCCGTCGCGACCGCCCGGCCGGCCGCGATCCGCCGGCCGGGGGTCCACCAGTCACCCGGCTCGGACTCGACGATCGCCTCGGCGGGGGTGGTGCGCGGGTCCAGGTGTGGCTGCCCGCCCAGCGGGTCGACGGGAGTGAGCCGGGCCCGGTAGCTGACCCGCACCGGGGAGGACGCGTCCTCGCCCTGGTGCTCGCCGAGCTGCCACTGCCGGCCGAGCAGCCAGGCCGGGTCGGCGACCTCGGCGGCGAAGCCGCGGGTCAGGTCCGACCCGGCCTGGTCCGCCTCCAACCGTCGTACCGTGTCGAAGACCAGCGCCATCGCCGGTTCACCTCCGGGTCGCATCGAGCGGGACCCCCGTGGGTCCGTCGGCGGGCAGCAGCCCGGCCGGCAGCAGCCCGCGCAGGCCGGGGGTGAGGTCGGCCGGCCGGGCGACCCGGGCCCGGGCCAGCTCGCGGACGTCGGCGAGGAGTTCCACCAGGGTTTCGGGGTCGAGTGGCCGCGACAGGTCCGGCGGCACGGCGAGCAGGATCGCCTGCGGCGCCCGGGCGGCCGGGGCGTCGAAGCCGAAGGTCGCCGCCGTGGCCTGCGTCGCCTCCGGGACCACCTCGGTGAACCGGTCGAGCACGGCCACCGCGACCGGCGCCCCCGGCGGCGTGGCGGTGAGGTCCAGCGTCGGGTCGGCGTACGCGACGACCAGCCGTCGCCCGTCGGGGCCGCCGCTCTGCCACGGGTCGCCGGCCTTGTTGCTCCAGCCGGTCAGGGCCGGCCCGGCGGCGGCGGGCGTGCCGTCGGCGAGCTGGTGCGCCTCCAGCCTGGCCAGCGGCTCCCGGACGGCGGCGACCACCGGCAACCAGTCCGCGTCGAGCGTCCCGTCGCCGGTCATCGCGGGCAGCGCCGAGCGGGGCAGCCGGGCGGTCACCGCGAGCTGGCCGGTCGGGCTGACCAGCGCGGCGAGCTGCCCGACCAGGTCGTCGCGCGTCAGCTCCGCCGCCGGGGAGGCTGACCCCGGGCCGGTCGGCGCGGTGTCGGCGGCGGCGTCGAGCCGCGCGTCGAGCAGCTCCCGCACCCGGACGGCCTGCGCCACCAGCCGCCGCTGCGCGGCCTCCGCGCCCGACGCCGCCTCCGTCGGCGCCGGGTCGGGGGCGAGGCCCCAGGCGCGGGCGGCGGTGACCAGGCGGGTCAGCACCGCCGGGTCGGCGCCGCCGATGCCCCCGTCGCCCGTGGTCAGCGCCAGCTCGGTGGCGAGCCGGGCGGCCAGGGCCGCCGCCGTGTCCCGGACCCGGGCGTACCGGGCCAGCAGGTCGGCGTGCGCGGCGGCGGGCGGGTCGGCGGAGTCCGGCCGCTCGGCCGTCGCGTCCGGGTCGGCCGGGTGGCGCCCGATCAGGGCGACCAGCCGCGCCGCGGCCTCGTAGCGGGCGACGCCGTCGCCGCCGGTCAGCGTGGCCGTCGCCGGCTCCGCGCCGAGCGCGGCGGCGCCGGCGGCAACGGCGAGGCGCTCCAGGTCGGTACGCGCCAGGGCCAGCGCGTCCGCCGGTCCGAGCCCCAACCCGTCGAGGGTGACGGTGGCGACGAGCCCACCGGCGGCGACCTCGAACGTCCAGTCGGGGCCGACCTGGGTGGCCAGGAACGCGGCGGTCGCCGGGTCGGCCAGGGCCGCCGGGGCGAGGGTGGCCCGGTCGGTCGGGTCGGCCGGCAGTGCCGTGTCGGCGACGTGCGGAAGGACGACGACCACGCCGGTGCCCACCGCCCGCCCCTCCCGGGGGGTGCGCAGCAGCCCCAGCCGCGGCGGGCGGGTCAACCCGGCGGCGGCGTCGAGCGCCGCCCCGGCCACCTCGGCCCGGCCCTCGGTGACGTGGTGCACGGCCTCGGCGACCAGCAGGTCCCCGTAGGCGTCCATGGCGACGCGCAGCCGGTCCAGGTCGGCCAGGCGGGCCGGGTCCAACCCGAGGTCGCCCGGCGGGGCGGCCAGCACGGCCAGCCCGTCGCAGACCCGCCGCCCGGCGTGCTCGGTGCGGACGGGGAAGTCCCGGCGCAGCCGCTCCACGTCGGCCGGCGTGCCCACCACCCGCTCCACCTCGCGGCCGAGCGCCTCGGCCAGGTGCGCGCCGACCCGGACGTGTTCGGCGATCCGGTCGGCGTCGCGGACCGACCGGGACGTGAGGTCCAGGTCCCAGCGGGGCGACGGGTCGCTGACCGCCCTGTCCCTCAGCACCGTGGCGGCGAGACCCTGCCCGGCCGACGGCGCGTGGATCAGACCGGCGGCCGTGGGCCCCGGGGCGCCCGGCCGGGGCCGGTCCACCCAGCCGTACGCCCCGAGCCGGGGCTTGGCCGCCTGCTGTTCCACCAGGTCGTGCAGCCGCCGGGTGGGCGGCCCCAGCAACCACGGGTCGACCCGGTACGCGGCGGTGTCCACGGTGGCGCGCAGCAGCCGTTCCAACCGGGGCGGCTCGATCTCGCCGAGCGCGAGCAGCCCGTCGACCACCCGCTCGTAGGCGCGGGCCTGCGGGGTGGGCCCGTGCAGCGCGGCGACGGGGGTGTTGGCGATCCAGCCCTGGAGCCGGCCGGCGGTGGCGGCGTCCCGGGCCACCGGCTCCGGGCCGGGCGGGGCCTCGCCGGCCAGCGCCCGCCCCACGTCGCCGATCGCCACCTGCAACGACCGGACGGCGAGCCGCAGCAGCAGGCTGTCCAGCGGGTACTCCCTGAGCAGCTCCTTCTCCAGGATCGCGCGGTTCGCGTACGCCCACGGCTGCTCCTCCGCGACCTCCACCAGCCGCTTCAGCACGTCGGCGACGCCGGTACCGGCGGGCAGGCCGTCCGGCGTCACGAGCGGGATCTCCAGCCGGCGGGGCGCGCCCGTGGCCCCGTAGCGGCGCTGCGGCGCCAGGCCCAGCCGCTCGGCGTCGGGATGCCGGCGCCGCCAGGCGGTGTCCAGGTCGGACCAGGATGCGCCGTAGCCGAGCAGGAGCAGCACCAGCCACCACAGCTCCAGCGGCCAGGCCCTGCGGTGCCGGAACAGCGGCGAGGTCGGCACCTGACCGATCAGGTCGAGCAGCTCCTCGGTGGACGCCCCGACCACTGTGCCCCGCTGCTCGGCGGCGGCGGCGTACTCGGCGCGCAGGTGGGACAGCGGCTCGACCAGGCCCGCCTCGACCGGCGGGTCCTTCGGCTCGGGCACCCACCGGCGCAGCACCGTGGCCGGCAGCAGCCCGTAGGGCTGGGGGCCGACGCGCAGCGTCGGGAACGGCCCCTCGGGCAGCAACGCGCCGGGCGCCCACTCGGCGGCGGCGCCGGTCGGCAGCGCCCACACGTCCGCCCCGGCGAAACCCCATAGCGCCGGCCAGAGCCCGGCCACCGCCGCGCCCGCCCAGCGCCGGTGCGGCTCCGACGTGCCGGGCAGGGCGCCGAGCAGCCCCGGGTCGCCGGTGAGCGTGGCGGAGACCAGCCGGTCGGTGTCGGTGGGCGCACCGGTGAGCACCCCCCACCAGGCCGCCGCGTCCCCGGTGACGGGCGCGGCGGGCGCCCCGTCCACCGTGTTCGTCGCCGAGCCGTGGGCCAGCAGGGACAGCCGTCCCTCGTCGCGGTGGCTGCCGAACAGCGCGCCCGGGTCGCCGTCGCCGAGACCGGTGACGTAGAGCGCGTCGATGTCGGACGGGTCGCCGTCCAGCGGCACCTTCCCGGCCAGGCCCGCCTCGACGGCCTCGTCCCAGTTCTCCCACCACCGCCGCTCCGCCGGTGCGTCCGGGTCGGGGAAGTCGACCGCGAGCCGGCCCCGGTCGACGGTGAGGGTCAACACCTGCGCCGGCGGGCCGCCGCCGCGGGCCAGCCACACGTGCAGCGTGTCCGGGAACTCCTCGATCCGGGGGAAGGCGGGCTCGGTGCGCAGTTCGCCCGCGCCGACCGGCCGCAGCGCGGTGGTGCCGTCGGGGGCGGTGACGGCCAGCGTCCGGACCAGCCAGACCGCCCGTGCCCCGCCGACGTGGACGGTCAGCTCGCGCCAGGCCACCTCGCCGCCCCCGGCGTCGAGATAACGCCGCACCGCGTCGACCTCGCCCGGCGACACCCGCGGGTCGTGCCGGGCGAACCAGGGCTCGTCCGGCACCACCAGCAGGCGCAGCAGGCCGGGGGAGAACCGGGTCTCGATCCGCACCGGCAGCAGCACGCCGACGACTGGTTCCGCCATCACGGTCCTTCCGGGTCGAGGTGGTCGCCGCGGATGAGCACGCGCACCGGGCGGGCGAAGCTGGTCCGCGCCCAGGTCTCCGGCACCGGGGAGGTCGAGGCGTCGTTGGCGAAGCGGTAGCCGGCCGGCGGTTCCTCGAAGACCAGCCAGTGCCGCAGCACGTCCGCCGGGTCGAACCCCTGGAAGCCGAAGAAGGTCACGTCGGTGCCGATCCGCCCCTGGAAGCTGGGCAGCACCCGGACCGCCCCGGCCGGCGGGTCCTGCCCGAAGTCGACCGTGCCGGAGTGCTCGGCGGTGACCAGGTAGACCACGGTGGCCGGATAGCGGAGGAACAGCCGCCCCTTGATTACCACGACCAGGTCCCGGCCCGAGGCGCCGGCCGGGCGGTGCGCCGGGGTGCCCAGGCCGCTGTCGTCCGGCCAGTTCCCGATGCCGGTGATGTCGTCGACGCGGGCGCCGGTGCCGGTGTCGGCCCGGCTCCAGAACACCCGCAGCGGGGTGCAGCCGGTCGCCACCGGGATGTTGCGCCACCGCAGCTCGCCGAGGAGCTGGGTGTTCAGCCCGGTCAGCAGGGCGTCGACGAAGCGGGGGTTGGTCTCCACGGCGATCACCGAGTTCTCCGGCAGCGCGCCCACCCCGGGCAGCAGCCACTCGTCGAAGGCGTCGCGCAGGTCGGCCCAGACCGGTCGGTCCAGCCCGACGCAGACCTCCGGCGGGGCGAGCGGCTGCGCCGGGTCCAGGCCGTCGATGGTGGACAGCACCCGTACCCGGGCGGCGGCGCCGGGGCCGGTCGGGTCGAACGCGGCGGCCACCCCGGCGGCCAGAGCGTCCAGGTCGACCGGGCGGCACGGCGGCTCCACCGGCTCCGGCTCGGCCAGCCCGTCCAGCAGCGCCGGCAGGTCGTCCTCGCCGGCCGGCTTCGGCCAGCGTTCCAGCAGCTCCTGCAGGGCGGCGGCGAGCCGCTCCAGCTCCCGCTCGGCGCGGTCGTCGACGGTCGCGGCGGCGGCCAGCAGGGCGAGGGCCTCGGCCCACGGCGCCGGTGACCCGGCGTGCGCCGCCCGGGCGAGCCGCTCCGCCACCGCGTGCGCCAGGTCGCGCAGCTTCGGGTGGGCGGCCTCGGCCAACTCCTTCGCCCGCCCGGCGGCGGCGTGCAGGTCCACCTCCCCGGTCTCCGCCGCCCGACGTCGGCGTTCCTCCAGGTCGTCGAGGTCGATGCCGAGGTCCTCCAGCGGGAGTCCGTCGGCGCTCGGGCGCGGCGGGCGGGGGCACCGGTTGGCGGCCTTGAGCACCTCGCCCGCCGGCACCGCGCCGGCGGCGGTCAGCGCGGTGCGCGCCGGCCCGGCGCGCAGGATCCGCCGGGCCGCGCCGGAGAACAGCCCCGCCGGCAGCGGCCGGTCCGCGGCGGTGGCGAGCGCGGCCACCGTCCCGTCCGGGGTGACCACGCGGCCCAGCGCCGGCCCGAGCAGCCAGAGCCGCTCGTACGCGTCGGCGGGCGTCCGCCGCCGCCACAGCCCGCCCGCGGCGTGCAGGCCGAGCACCAGGTCCCGGATCCGCTGTCGTGCCTCGGCGAGCGCGCCCTGGTGGGCGCGGGCCTCGGCGGCCAGTTCCTCCTGGAGGCGGATGCCCAGCTCCAGCCCGAGCCCGGCCACCCCCCGGTCCCGGGGGTCGGTGTTCAGGCTGCCGCCCCAGGTGGTCTCCTCCGGGGCACCGGCCCGCCACGCCTCGCCGTAGCGGGGCAGCCCGACGATCGGCCGGCCCTGGTCGTCCCGCGCCGGGGTGCGCAGCGCGTCCAGGTCGTCGTGGACCTCGCCGGGCAGCGCCGCGTCGGTGCCGCCGAGCGGGGCGAGCGCGCCGCGTACCGCCAGGTCGCCGGCGGTGGGCACCCGAGGGTAGTCCAGCGGCGCCCGGCCGGTCTCCGGCTCGGCGGCGCCGGGGCGCAGCGCGGCGGCCAGGTCCTCGAAGCTCCCCGCCGGGGTGGCGGTGCGGAACCGCCAGGTGTCGTAGCAGGGCACGGTGGCCGGGCCGGTGCCCGTCCACCGCGGCTGCCCCGCCGGGTCGTACGCCGGCACCAGCGCCGCGACGTAGTCGGTGCCCGGGGCGAGGGACCGCCCGGAGAGCAGCCGGGCGATCCGCCTCCCGGCGCTGTCCACCTGCAGGTGCGCCCACCGGTACGCCGTCGCGCCGGTGCCCAGCGGGTGCAGCGCCTGCACGGCCGGGCTGAGCGTCACCTGGTCCCCGGCGAGGGTCAGCTCGTCGCCGTCCAGCCCGACGACCAGCACCAGCCAGGGGTGCTGCGCGCCGGTGCCGGCGGCCGGGCGGGGCGCCGGGGTGTACCGCCACGGCAGGGTCGCGTCGGCGAACTCCACGTGCGGGCAGCGGTCCGACTCGTGGTCGACGGCGCCGGGCGTCGGGTAGCGGCGGGTTATCGCCCCGGGGGCGAGGCGGACCACGTCGGCCGGGCCGGCGAGCAGGAACCGTACCGTGCCGGTGGCGGCCGTGGTGGTCGCGCCGGCGGCGTCGGTGCCGGTGAGGGTGACGGCCGTCTCGACCCGGGGCCGCCCGTCCTGCACGCCGGTGGCCAGCGCGGCGATCCGCTCCCGCGACCATCCGTGGAAGGTGAGCTGTTCGTCGGCCATCCTCGCCGCCCCTCTAGAAGCTCATCGCCGGCACGGGGTCGGTCGCCGCGACGGCGGCCCCGACGCCGCCCACGGTGGCCAGCTGGTGCGCCTGCGCCTGGGACAGCCCGGCGGTCACCGCGCCCCCGGCGCCGTGCACGGCCCAGGTCTCGTCCCGCACGCCCACCGCCGGGGCGACCGGGTCGCGTTCGGGCCGTCCGGTGCGGCCGGCCGCCGCGGCGAGCAGCCACCGGGGCAGCGCGGTAGCGGTGACCAGCACCGGCGGCGCGGGCAGCCGGATCTGCTTGACGGTGACGGTGAGCAGCGTGGACGGTCCGGCGTCGACGCCCTCGCCGCCCAGGCGGACGCCGGCGGTGAGCCGTTCGAAGGCGCGCCGGTTCAGCGCGTCGGCGTCGGTGAGGTCGGCGAAACCACCCGGCGCGAACCAGTCGACCTCGGTGCCGGTGACCTGCGGGCCGGTGGCGGTGACCGTCTCCGGCCGGGTCAGCGGCGCGCCCTCGAAGCGTTGCAGCAGCAGGTCCAGCGGGGCGCGTTCCTGGGTCCAGACGGCCTGGCCCAGCGGCGAGACCACGGGCAGCGCGGCGGTGCGGGCCGGCTCGACGACCACGGCGGCATCGGTCGCGCCGGTGCTGCGCAGGTTGGCCGGGTCGGCGAGTTCCCCGGCGAGCTCGGCCACGGCCGAGGCGACCGGCGTGACGGCCGGCGGCGTGGACGAGCCGAGGGTGATGGTCTCCTCGAAGGTGATGTCGAAGAACAGGATCTCCAGGGTGACCCTGCCGTGGAAGACCACCGGGCCGGGGCCGGAGATGCTGCCCGTGAGGTCCAACCCGGCCAGGGTGCGGCTGCGCCAGCGCACCCGCACCGAGGCGTGGATGGCGAACTCGAAGTGGAACGGCTGGAACCGGATCAGCGCGTCGAAGCCGAGGAAACCCCGGATGTTGAACGGCCCCAGGTTGACGACGACCTCGACGGCCGCGCCGAACTGCAGCGTGTTCGTGGTGACCGCGAAGTAGCCCTCGAAGCGGAAGTAGAGCAGGTCGTCGGGCTCGCCGCGGGTCATGGCGATCCGGGTCAGGCTGGCGGGGAAGACCAGGGGTGCCGGGTTGTACGCCGGGTGGAAGCCGCCGATGGTCAGCACCACGTACGGCTCGGCGCCGTAGCTGAGCCGGAACGCCGCGCCGCCGGTCAGTTCGAGGATCTCCAGCAGGTGGCTGTCGATCAGGACCGCGTCGAAGGCGACCAGTTGCTGCGCGAAGTCGACCACGCCCAGGATATCCAGCCGGATCTGCAGGTAGGGCCGGCCGCCGGACGGGTTCTCGATCCCCGCGCGCGCCGAGCCGAGGATCACGATCTTGCGCGGGCCGGGCAGCTCGATGAACACGCCGATGTCGAAGCGGACCAGCTCCGCCCAGGACAGTTGCAGCGTCGGCCCGACCACGATCACGCCGGGCGTGGGCGGGAAGACCGCGGCCAGGTCGGCCAGGAGCACCGGGGCGTTGCGGACCGGGTCCTCCGGGGCCAGGATCCGCCCGACGGTGCCGGAGGCCATCCGGGCACGCAGCGCGTCCACGTCGGTCTGCCGGTTCAGCGCGAGCAGCCCGCCGACGGAGGAGAGTGCGAAGCCGAAGCCGAGCTGGATCGGCGGGAAGCTGGCCCGCAGCAGGATCAGCAGCGCGTAGCCGGGCGCGCCGCCGGGCAGCCGGGTGTCGAGCAGGCCGACCGCCTCCACCCCGACCACGCCGAGCTTGAGCGCGAGGACGCCCGAGTAGCGGCCGGCCGGCTCGTCGAAGCCGATGAAGCCGCCGCCGGTGACCGGCCCGGCGTCCACGACCATGCCGAGCCCGGTGGGCGGCAGGAAGCGGAAGGTCAGGTCGACCGGGCCGAGGTTGCCGTCGCGGACGGCCAGGTCGGCGCCGACGCCGATGCCGGCCACGCTCGCCGCGAACGGCCCGAGGTCGATGCCGCCGGTGAGGCGGACCTCCAGGGTGATGCCGGCCGCGCCGGGGCGCAGGGCCAGGTCGAGCCGGTCCAGGCGCAGCGGGCCCAGGCGCACCGCCAGGGGTACGGCGAGCACCAGGCCGGCGCCGCCGCGCAGGGTCAGCCCGTCCACCGGGTCCCAGTGCAGCCCGAGGTCGAAGTCGACCTCCAGGGTGGCCGGCAGCACGCTGGACAGGAAGCCGTCGGCGCCGCCGAAGGCGATCACCAGGCGGCCCACGGCGACCTCGGCGTCGACGATCAGCCGGGCGCTCACCCCGCCCCCGTCGGCGGCGAACGCGGCGCCGACGGCGGCCCGGACGGCGGTGGCCGTGAGCCGGGTGCCGTCGGCCTCGCCGAAGAGCACCATCGGCCCGGGGCCGGCGGGCAGCCGCTCCACCGACACGGTCAGCTCCCCGGCGACCCCGGGAGCGGGGGCCTGCGGGCGCAGCGTGGCGGGCGGTTCGACGCGCAGGGCGGCGCCGAGGTCGAGGCTGCCCTGGCCACGCAGGCGTACCGCCCAGGCGTCGCCGATCGGCAGGGGGATGTCCAGCCCGCCGAAGTCGAACACGTCGAGGGTCAGCTCCAGCGGGGTGGGCGTGCCCGGGGGCAGCCCCGCCACGGCGTGCAGCCGGAACAGGAACGCGGCCAGCTCGGGCCGGCCGCCGGGCCCGGCGAGCACCACCGCCGGCACGCCGACGGCGGTCAGCCAGTCGCGCAGCCGGGCGAGCAGCAGCGCGGCGTCCAGGGTGGGCTCGCCCCAGCCGTACACCTGGCGCAGCGCGGCGGCCGGGTCGTCGAGCAGCACCCCGAGGCGGTCCAGCCGGAGCCCGCGCCGCAGGTAGGCGGGCCGGTCCCCGTCGGCGGGCACGGCGACGTTGTCGACCAGCCCGAACAGGGCGAGGGCGCGGCCGAGCGCCGGCCGACGGTCCAACAGGTAGCTGGCGGCGGTCCAGTCGACCAGGCGTCGCGGCAGGTCGGCGAGGATCGCGGCCAACGGCGCGCTGACCGCACCGCCCCCGGCGTACGCGGACTGCACCGCGCCGGCCAGGGCCCGGACGGCGTCGACGGCGTCGACGATCAGCGGCAGCAGGTCGCCCAGGGCGGCGGCGACCGCGGCGCTGTCGTCGTCGGCGATCGCGTCGACCAGCGCGGTGACCGCCGGCGGGAGGGCGGCGAGGGCGGTGCCGGCGGTGCCGGCGGCGGCGACCACCCCGGGCGCGCCCGCGACCGGGCCGGGCAGCGGCAGGCCCAGCTCGGCGAAGAGGTCGACCAGTTGCCCGGCGGCCAGCCGCTCGGTGACCGGGTCGAGCAGCCGGGCCAGTTCGACGGCGAGCTGCTCGGCGGTCCCGGCCATCAGCGCCCACCCCCCGGCCCGGTGCCGCCGCGCCGCCCGCCCGGCGGCCCGCCTACGGACGTGCCCCGCCCCGGCGGTGCGCCGTCTACGGGCGTGGTCCGCCCCGGCGGTGCGCTACCGGCGGATGCGGTCCGGCGCGGGATCGGCGCCCGCTCCGGCCCGAGGAGCAGGCGCAGGGCGGCGACGAGCGGTCGGATCAGCCCGACCCGCACGGCCGTGCGCGCCCGGCGGTGCCGCCGCAGCAGCCGGGCCACGGCCGGGCTGAAGCTGTAGTAGACCCGGTCCAGCGCGTCGGCCGCCCGCGCGCCGCGCGGCGTGGCCCGCAGCCGCTCGTCGCGCAGGTGCCGCAGATAGCGCACGTCCGGATGATCGGGGCGGCCCAGCGTGGCCGTGGCGATCAGGCAGGGTCCGCCGCCGCCGCCCCCGCCGGCGGCGGGCAGCGGGGCTGAGGCGGCCACCTTGAGCAGTGCCGTCACCGCCGCGTGGATCTCCCGGTTGATCTTGCGGAAGTGGCCGGGCGGATCGGCGTAGTTGCAGTGGAAGCCCTGCTCCTCGGCGTGCCCCGCCTCGAGACAGTAGGCGAAGATCGGCTGCCGGTTCGGCAGCGCGAACTGCCGGCTGCACGCGTAGTCGTCGCTGCACCCGGAGTTCGGCCCGCCGCCGACCGGAAGATAGAGGAACGCGCTCTGCCCGACCGTGTACTCGGAGTGGGCACGCTGGGTCGTGGAGGCGGGCGCGGCGGGATCGACCCCGGCCGAGCGGAGGATCCCGTCGTGCATCGCCGTGGCGATCATCCGCGCCCGCGAGCGGATCCGGTGCGGCGGGTCGTCGGGGAGGTATTCCTTGTAGTCGGTCCGGCCCGCTGGCAGCGCCGGATCCCCGGCGATCAGCCCGTCCCGGGTCCCGGCGAAGGCGGGCGCCCGCCAGTGCATCGCCGGGTCGTCGCCGTCCTCCTCGAGCCCCCAGGAGTAGAGGATGTTGCGGCCGAACATGTGCACGTCCGCGTAGTAGTGGATCGGCAGGGTGTCCAGCAGGGACTCCAGGTGGCGGGTCTCCACCTCGGAATGCGCCGACGGGCCGCGGTAGGTGTCGTCGGCTGGCGACGTGGAGGCCGGGTCGGAACCGTACCGGGCGCGGTAGAGCGCCACGTCGTAGTAGTCCTCGAAACGCCAGATGATGTCGAAGTTGCGGTTCAGGTCGACGCCGATCTCACCGCCCGCCTGCGGGCTGCGGTTCTTGCGCCAGCCCGGCTCGCTGAGGTGGGTCAGGTCGTGCTCCCGCCCGTCGGGGTTGAGCAGCGGCAGGATGTAGAGGTCGAGCTTCGTGACGATGTCGTTGACGTCGGCCGCCGGGATCCGCCAGGCGCGGTAGCGGACCGGGGCGCCGACCAGCGGGGTGACGGTCATCGCCGGAAAGACGACGTCGGTGCCCGACGTGTACGACACCAGCAGGTTGCGGGCGAGGGTGACCAGCGCGTCGGGCGGCGCCCACTCGCGGGCGTGCACCCCGCCGACGACCAACGCCGCCGGCCGGTTCGGGCCGCTGCCGTTGGCGATCCTGACGTAGCTGTGCGTCCGGCCGCCGGCCGTCTCCGTCGGGAAGACCGTCCGGGTGCACAGCGCGGGGAAGCTCGCGGCGAGGTCGGCGAGGGCGTCCTCGATCTCCTGCGCCCGCAGCGGCGCGGTGATGTCCGGATACGGCGGGGGCACCTCAGCGCTCCCCGGTGCTCTCCGGCGGGGCCGACGCCTCCGGTGGTGGGGCGAGGTGCTGCGCGACCTCGGCATGGAAGGCGTCGAACTGGCCGGACGACATCATCACCCGCACCTGGGCGCCGCGCGCCTCCAACTCGGGGATCAGCTCCTCCGGCGCGTACGCCGAGATGCGGTAGCGGTCCGCGCCCAGTGACGCGGCGCTCGGGTCGATCAGGTCGAGCCCGGCCATGCCGCGCAGCCCGCGCAGCACCTCGGCCGTGCCCTCGATCTGGATGAGCCCCACGATCGCCTCCCGGGCCTGCTGACGCGGCGGTCGAAGCCGTCCCCTGCCCACTCAACGACTCCACCGACCGGCAGGCAATACGCCGAGTGGTCGAAGGATCGCCGCAGGGTGTCGGATTGCCGTCGCGGCGGGGCCTGTCGGGCTCCCCGCCGCGCCGTTGTCGGGCCGCCGGGCGCGGTCGGAAGGTCAGGAGGGCGACGACGACACCTCGGGAACGGGGCGCGGGGCGTAGAGGGCGGCGAGGTCGGCGGCGGTGGCGGCGAGCCGCTCGCGCAGCGCGGCCGGGGCCAGCACCTCGACCTCCGCGCCGAGCCGCAGCAGGTCGCCGTGCGCGTGGGTGAGCGACTCGATCGGGATGACGGCCGTCACCCAGCCGGCCTCGTCGGGTGGCCCGGCGGTGGCGTCGACGGCCGCCGCCACCAGCTCGCTGGCGATCTCCCGGAGCCGCTCCCGGCCCCGTGCGGAGAGCCGGACCGTGGCGTCGTCGCGGTGCAGGTGGGCCCGGAACCGCACCACGTGCGCCCGCCACCAGGCGGGCAGGTCGAACCCGGCCGGCCGGGCGAACCCCTCGTCCAGGGTGGTCAGCGACAGGACCTGGTTGACGCGGTAGGTGGCCGGCTCGTCCCGGCCGCGTCGGGCGGCGACCGCGTACCACCGGCCGCCCTTGAGGACCAGCCCGTAGGGCTCCAGCACCCGGTCGACCGCCCCGGCCCAGCTCCGATAGCGCACCGCGATCCGCCGCTGCCGCCAGACCGCCTCGGCCACCTCCGGCAGGTGCGGCGAGGCGTCGCCGTCGGCGTACCAGTTGGGGGTGTCCAGGTGGAACCGTTCCTGGATTCGCGCGGCCCGGTCGGCCAGCTCGGGCGGGAGCGCGGCGTGCAGCTTGAGCTGGAGCGCGGCCACCGCCGCCCCGTAACCCAGCTCCGCGGCGGGCCCGGGCAGGCCGGCGAGGAAGAGTCGCTCCGCCTCCTGCGCGGTCAGCCCGGTCAGCCGCGTACGCCAGCCCTCGACGAGCTGGTAGCCGCCGGCGTGCCCCGCCTCGCCGTAGAGCGGGATGCCAGCCGCGTGCAGCGACTCGACGTCCCGGTAGACGGTGCGGGTGGACACCTCCAGCCGCTCGGCGAGCTGCGCCGCGGTCATCCGCCCGTGGGCCTGGAGCAGCATCATCAGGGAGAGGAGTCGACTGGCCCGCACTCCGCTGACACTAGCTGTCAGTGAAGTGTCCGTACCGTCCCGGCATGGCATTTCGCGACAAGGAACTGCGGGCGCCGGGACCTCTCACGGTCGCCGGCCGTCAACTCAAGCGCTACCACGTCGACCAGCCGGAGCGGCGGATCGAGCCGGAGGTGGAACGGGCCGCGTACGCGGTGCTGCCCCGCCTGCTGCCGGCCCGCGACGGCGACGACACCCCGTCGGCGGGCTGGGTGGTGCTGCACCGGGGCGCCGACACGGGGGCGTACCTGCTGGCGTACAGCTGGGTCTGGGACAACGTGGTCGAGGTGCGCATCGCGGCGGCCGGCCAGCCCGCCCTGAACTGCCCGGACGACGACCCCACCCGCTTCGTCGACCTGGACCGGCCGTGGGCGGGCTGCGTCTGGGAGCTGGGCGTGCTGGAACACGAGCGGGCCGCCTGGGCCCGGCACGTGCTGGCGCCGGAGCGCCCGGACCTCGCCGGCTGGCTCGCCGACACCCGCGCCGAGGGGCCGGTGGGCCGCTGATGGGCGACTTCGACTTCTTCGTCGGCACGTGGGACGTGGCCAACCGGCGCCTGCGCGAGCGGCACGTCGGCAGCGACGACTGGGACGAGTTTCCCGGCGTCTCCGTGGCCCGCGGCTTCTTCGGCGGCGCCGGCAGCTTCGACGAGATCACCTTTCCCACCCGGGGCTTCTCCGGCGCCACCGTGCGGCTCCTCGACCCGGCGGCCGGCACCTGGTCGATCTACTGGATGAACAGCCGGCGCGGGGTGCTGGAGCTGCCGCCGGTGGTGGGCCGGTTCACCGACGGCGTCGGCACGTTCTTCGGCGACGACGTCGACGAGGGCCGGCCGATCCGGTGCCGGTTCGTCTGGTCGGGCGTCACCGCGACCTCCTGCCGCTGGGAGCAGGCGTTCTCCATCGACGGCGGGCGCACCTGGGAGACCAACTGGACGATGGACTTCACCCGGAGGCCGGGCGGCTGACCGGGCCCGGCGGGCTCAACCGGCGGCGACGCCGAGCCGGTGGGGCATGTCCCAGCCCTCGGCGAGCCGGGACGGGTGCACGTTGTGCCCGCCGCCGAAGAACTCGCAGAACTTCATGATCAGCGGGTCCCAGCGCAGCGGGTCCACGTGGCTCGTCCCGGGGATGACCAGTTCCTCCTCGACGTACGCGCGCAGCACCTCGACCTGGAAGGCGGTGGCCCGCACGTCGGCCCCGGCGAAGGGGTGAGCCGCGATCACCCGGCACTCCAGCTGGACCGGGCACTCCGCGACCCGGGGTGCCCGGACCAGCTCCGAGGGCTGCGCGGTCAGCCCGGCCAGGGCGAACTTGTCCGGCTCGTACCGGTAGCCCTGGCGCAGCTTGTACGCCGGCACGTCCGGCCGGCCCGTGGTGAGCGCGATCCGGTCGACCGCGTCGACCATCGCCGAGGACGGCAGGTTGAGCACGCACTCGCGTTCGCGCAGCAGGTTGGCGGTGGTCCGGCCGCTGTCGCCGAGCCCGAGCATGGCCTGCTGCCCCAGCCACCACGCCGACGACATCGGCGCGAGATTCGCCGTGCCGTCCGGGTTGCGCGAGCTGACCAGGACCACCGGAGTTCCGAAGTAGAGCACCTTCAGGCCGGGAACCACGTGCACACGTCCACCTTTCGTCGAGGGCGTGACGGGCGCCGCGCCTCCCGCCCCGACTCTGCACGTTCCCGGCCGGCCGTTGCTGGCGGCGATCGGACGTCGCATTCGACCACCTCAGGAACGCCGCCCGGCGGGGTCAGGCCGGCGGGGGAGCGGTGCTGCGGTAGATCGCGGCCAGCCAGACGTCGAGCAGCACGTCGACCACGTCCCGCTCGGCCACCGCCGGCCCGTCGCCGGCGAACGTGGCGTACCAGACGCGCTCGTTCATCGAGTTGAGCGCGATGGCCAGGTCGCGGGCCGGCACGCCGTCGGGGGCCGCGCCGCGGCGGCGCTCGGCCTCGATCGCGGTCTCGATCGCCTGCACCCAGCGTTCCAGCACGCTCGCCCACAGCCGCCGCACCTCGGCGTTGGTGCCGCGCACCTGGGCGCAGGCCAGCACCACCGCCCGGTGGGCGCCGAACGTCTCGTGGAACCGGTCGATCAGCTCCCGCCAGCGCGCCCGCGGATCCTCGGCCAGCCGCTCCAGCACGTCACCGGCTGCGGCGTCGGCCTCCTCGGTGACCCGGTCCAGCAGCGTCAGCAGCACCGCGTCCTTCGAGGGGAAGTAGAAGTAGAAGGTGGGCCGGGAGATGCCCGCGCCCCGCGCCAGGTCGTCGACGGAGACGTCGGCGACGGCCCGCTGCCGCAGCAGCCGCTCGGCGGTGGCCAGGATGGCCGACTCGCGTTCGTCCCCCGCCGACCGCGCCCCGCGGCGTCCGCGCGCGATGGCGTTCCCGGCGGCCGTACGGGCGGGCGTCATGGCCGACGACTCTACACCGGATCGACACCGTGTCGACGGGACTCGACAGGGTGTTGACTGGCGTCGGCGGCCGTGTCTAGTGTCCGGTGTCACATCCGCGGACGGGGGAGGCGAGACGGCCATCGACCACGTCGACGTGCTCATCGTCGGTGCCGGCCTGTCCGGCGTCGGCGCCGCCTGCCACCTGCGCCGCCACTGTCCGGAGAAGACGTACGCGGTGCTGGAGGCCCGCGACGCGATCGGCGGCACCTGGGACCTGTTCCGCTACCCCGGCGTCCGCTCCGACTCCGACATGTTCACCCTCGGCTACTCGTTCCGGCCGTGGACGGACGCGAAGGCCATCGCCGACGGCGACACCATCCGCGACTACGTCCGCCGGACCGCCCAGGAGTACGGCGTCACCGACCACATCCGCTTCCGGCACCGCGTCGTGCGCGCCGAGTGGGACAGCGGGCGGGCCCGCTGGACGGTGCACGCCCACCGCGACGACACCGCCGAGACGGTCGAGTTGACCTGCTCGTTCCTGTTCACCTGCTCGGGCTACTACCGCTACGACGCCGGCTACGCCCCGCAGTTCCCCGGCACGGAGCGGTACGCGGGGCGGATCGTGCACCCGCAGCACTGGCCCGAGGATCTCGACCACGCCGGCAAGCGGGTGGTGGTGATCGGCAGCGGCGCCACGGCGGTGACCCTGGTGCCCGCGATGGCCGAGCGCGCCGCCCACGTGACCATGCTCCAGCGCTCACCCACGTACGTCATGGCGCTGCCCTCGCGCGACGTCGTCGCCGACGCGCTGCGGCGCTGGCTGCCGGCGAAGGCCGCGTATCCGGTGGTGCGCTGGAAGAACGTCCTGCTCGCCACCGCCAACTTCCAGCTCAGCCGGCGCGCCCCCGCCCTGGTGAGGAAGCTGCTGCTGCGCGCCGCCCGGGGCCGGCTGCCGGCCGGCTACGACGTCGACCGGCACTTCTCGCCCCGCTACGACCCGTGGGACCAGCGGCTGTGCGTGGTGCCCGACGGCGACCTGTTCACCGCGGTGAGCAGGGGCCGGGCGTCGGTGGTCACCGACACCGTCGACACCTTCACCGAGCGGGGCGTCCGGCTCTCCTCCGGCGCGGAGTTGGCGGCCGACGTCGTGGTCACCGCCACCGGGCTCAACCTGCTCGCCCTCGGCGGCATGACCCTGGCCGTGGACGGCGCCGAGGTCGACGTGGCCGGCACCGTCGCCTACAAGGGCATGATGCTCTCCGGGGTGCCGAACTTCGCGATGACCATCGGCTACACCAACGCCTCGTGGACGCTCAAGGCCGACCTGGTGGCCACCTACGTCTGCCGGCTGCTGCGGCACCTGGACCGCACCGGCCAGCAGGTCGTCACCCCGCTGCCGCCCCCCGGCGGCGAGTTGCGGCCCATAATCGACCTGACGGCCGGGTACGTGCTGCGCAGCGTCGACGCCCTGCCGAAGCAGGGCGACCGGGCGCCGTGGCGGCTGTACCAGAACTACCCCCGGGACGTGCTGCTGATGCGGCACGGCCGACTCACCGACTCCGGCGTGCGGTTCTCCCCCGCCGGCACACCGGAAAGGAGGACCGTCCGTGCGTAGGTTCGTCTTCACGGGCGGCACGGCAGTCGTCACGGGCGCCGCCAGCGGGATCGGCGAGGCCCTCGCCCACGGGCTGGCCCGCCGGGGCAGCGACCTGGTGCTGCTCGACCGCGACGCCGGGCGGCTCGACGCCGTGGTCGCGGCCGTCCGCGCCGCGCACCCCGACCGGCAGGTCACCACCTACCTGGTCGACCTGGCGGACGCCGCCGCGACGGCGCGGGTGGCCGAGGAGGTCCGGCAGCGGCATCCGGCGGTCCGGCTGCTGGTCAACAACGCCGGGGTGGCGCTGGGCGGCCGGTTCGACCAGGTGACCCTCGACGAGTTCAGCTGGGTCGTCGACGTCAACTTCCGGGCCGTGGTGCAGCTGACCCACGCCCTGCTGTCCACGCTGCGGGCGGAGCCCGGCGCGCACCTGGTCAACGTCTCCAGCATCTTCGGGGTCATCGCCCCGGCCGGGCAGGCCGCCTACTCGGCCAGCAAGTTCGCCGTCCGCGGCTTCACCGAGGCGCTGCGCCACGAGCTGGCCGACGACGGGATCGGGGTGACCTCCGTGCACCCGGGCGGCATCCGCACCCGGATCGCGCAAAACGCCCGGGTGGGCAGCGGCGTCTCCGTCGAGGAGTTCGAGACGGGCCGCCGGCAGTTCGAGCGGCTGCTCACCATCGATCCCGCCAAGGCCGCCGAGGTGATCCTGCGCGGGGTGGAACGCCGCCGGGGCCGGGTGCTGATCGGCTGGTCGGCGAAGCTGCCCGACCTGCTGGCCCGGGTGGCGCCGGCGTCGTACCACCGGGTCCTGGCGTTCGGGCTCGACCGGGTGGCGGGCGGTCCCGCACGCCGCGCCACGGCCACGCCGTCCGTCCCGGCGCAACGGCGATCCGAGGCGGCCCCCGTGGCCGACCCGGCCGGGGAGCCGGCGTGACCGCCCCGGCCGCGCGCCGGCCCCGGCACGTCACCGTCGACGGCCGGCGGGTGTGCCACCGCGTCGACGGCGACGGGCCCCCGGTGGTGCTGCTGCACGGCATCGGCCGCACCCTGCGCGACTTCACCGAGCTGCACGAGCTGCTCGCCGACCGGTTCCGGGTGCACAGCGTCGACCTGCCCGGCTACGGCGGCTCGCTGCCGATGGTCCAGCCCTGCACCCTGCCGGCGCTCGCCGGCTTCGTCGGCCGCTACCTCGACGCCGTCGGCGTCGACGGGCCCGCGCACGTGGTCGGCAACTCCCTCGGCGGCGCGATCGCCATGCGCCTCGCGGCGTCCGAGCCGGCCAGGGTGGCCAGCCTGACGCTGGTCAACAGCGCCGGCTTCGGCCGGGAGGTGACCATCGCGCTGCGCCTGCTCGCGTTGCGCCCGCTGGGCCGGCTGCTGCTGCGGCCCAGCCGGTGGGCCGCCCGCCGCGCCGAGCTGTCCCTGTTCCACGACCCGGCCTTCGCCACCGCCGAACGCGTCGCGTACGCCCTGGAGGTCGCCCGCCTGCCGTACGCGGCCCGGGTGATGCTGGAGACCGCCCACCACCTCGGCACGTTCCGGGGCGTGAGCGCGCAGTGGCGGGAGGAGCTGCTGTCGGAGGTGGAGCGGCTGGACATCCCCACCTTCGTCGTCTGGGGCGACCGGGACCTGATCCTTCCGGCGTCGCACCTCGACGCCGCCCGGGCGCGGCTGCCCAGGGCCCGCACCCACCTGTTCCGGAACTGCGGGCACATGCCGCAGATCGAGTGCGCCGAGGAGTTCCACCGCCTGCTCGTCGACTTCTGGTCCACGGCGGGAACGGACGCCGCCGTAGCGTCCGGCGACCACGCCCGGCCCGTGGGCGCGGTCCCGCCCGCCGGAGACCGGCCGGCGGTCGCGGAGGCGGGCTGACGGCCCGGCCCGGGGCGGACAGGCCCGCCCGTCCCGGGCGCCTCGACGGCGTCGTGGTGCAGGCCGTCCGCCGCTAGGGCGGGCGTGCTCGGCCACCCGCGGTGTCGGCAGGAATCGGTGCGGCGGTGCTCCGGCTCACAGGTCTGCGAGGGGCCCTTCCTGGCGGCTGAGGGCCAGCAGCAGTTGCCGTGTGCGTCGCAGTTCCTCGGGGTCGGTGCCGCCTTCGTACAGGCCCGCGGTCGCTACCCCGTCCGCGGCGCGGACGATGAGCAGGGCTCGTTGCGGGTGCAGCCCGTCGGCGTCGAATGCCTCGTTCCACCGTTGCTTGTCGCGTTGCAGCACCTCGGCGACGCCGGGGACGGTGGACAGGGCGGCGGCCAGCACGACCTGCTCGGGGACACTGGTTCCGTCGATCAGGTCGTCGAAGGTGGCGTTGACGTAGCCGCGCACCAGGCGCCCGGGAGCGTGGTCCCGCGGGTCGACCGCCGCGTGCACCGCGGCGGCGAACTGCTCGGCGAGGTCCTCGGCCAGGGCGAGGAGCAACTGGTCGCGGGAGCGGAAGTGGTGCAGCAGGCCGCCCTTGGAGACCCCGGCCTGCCGGGCGATTGCGTCCACGCTGGCGCCGGACCCGTGCGTGCCGACGACCTTCGCCGCGGCGTCCAGCACCATCCTGCGGGTTCTGACGGTGTCGCGTTCTCGACCTCGCACCACGTCTCCCTGCTCGTCCCGGCGGCGAAACGGCTGTCGCCGCTGTGCCGATCCTACGAGCCGACCATACGGTTTGCTCAGCAGACCAAATGGTCGGTAACGTGGGAGCATGACGTCCGCGATGCCCTCTCCGCCGGTCGGCGCCACTCCCGCCGGGCCGGACACGCCCGCGCGCCTGGCCCGCGCCGGAGCGCGGCAGTGGGCCGCGCTGGCGGCGCTGACCCTGGCGGTGACCCTGCTGGCCGTCGACGGCACCGTGTTGGCGCTGGCGATGCCGGCCTTGACCGCCGACCTGGGCGCCACCTCTGCCGAGGTGCTGTGGATCGGTGACGTCTATTCCTTCGCCCTGGCCGGCCTGCTGATCAGCATGGGCACCCTGGCCGACCGCATCGGCCGCAAGCGGCTGCTGCTGTTCGGCGTCGCCGGTTTCGGCGCCGCCTCGCTGCTGGCGGCCTTCGCGCCGACCGCGGGCTGGCTGATCGCCGCCCGCGTTCTGCTCGGCGTGGCGGGCGCGACGTTGATGCCCTCGACCCTGTCGCTCGTGCGCAACCTGTTCACCGACCCGGCCCAGCGCACCCGCGCGATCGCGGTGTGGTCGGCCGGCGCCGCCGGTGGCGCGGCCCTGGGCCCGCTGGTCGGTGGTGCTCTGCTGGAGCACTACTGGTGGGGGTCGGTGTTCGTCATCAACCTGCCGATCATGCTGTTGGTGCTGATCAGCGTCGCGCGGCTGGTGCCCGAATCGCGCAACCCCGACCCCGGACGCTTCGACCTGCTCGGCGCCGCGCTGTCGGTCGCTGCGATCGTGCCGCCGGTGTGGGCGGTCAAGCACATCGCCAAGACCGGCGTCGACCCGGCCGGCCTGCTCGCCGCCGCGCTCGGCGTGGGCGCCGCGGTGGTGTTCGTGCGCCGCCAGCGCACCCTGCGCGCGCCGCTGGTGGACGTCACCCTCTTCGCCCGGCGCGCGTTCACCGGCACCGTCCTCGCCTCGCTGGTCGCGATCTTCGCCTTCAGCGGGCTGCTGTTCTTCTTCTCGCAGTACCTGCAGCTGGTCCGCGGCTACTCGCCCCTGCAGGCCGGGCTGCGGGAGCTGCCCGCCACCCTGGCCTCCATCGCCGTGGCCGTCGTCGCCGTCCGCGTCATCACCCGGCTCGGCGTGGGTCGCGCCCTCGCCGCCTCCCTGCTCGTGACCGCGGCGGGCCTGGGGGTGCTGGCAGTGGCCGAGGGTGCCACCGGATACACCGGCCTGGCCGTGGGGCTCGTCGTGATCGGGCTGGGGATCGGGATCGCGTTCACCGCCTCCACCGACGCGATCCTGAGCACGGTGTCCCGCGAACGCGCCGGCGCCGCCTCGGCGATCTCGGAGATGTCCTACGAGCTGGGCGTCGCGCTGGGCATCGCCCTGCTCGGCACCCTGCACACCGTGCTGTACCGCGCCGGCCTGCCCGACCTGTCCGCACTCGGGGAATCCACCCGCGAGGCCGTTACCGAGTCGCTGGCCGCCGGCACTCCGGCGCTGGCCGGCACCGGCGAGCAGGGCAGCCTGATCCTGGCCGCCGCCCGCGACGCCTTCGCCCACGGCATGCAGATCACCTCGCTCGTCGCCGCGGCCCTGCTCCTCCTGGCCGCCCTGACCGCGTGGAAGATCATTCCCTCCGGCCGGCGCCCCTGAGTCCGCGACACCGGCTGTTCGGGTACCGGTGAGAAACGTCCACCGTCGGCTGTCGATCGCCGGCCGGCGACAGGTGAGTGCAGGGCCCCGCGGGGAAGGCAGACGGGATGTCCGACGTGACCCTCTTCCTCGGCGGCGACGTGATGACCGGCCGGGGCGTGGACGCGATCCTGCCCGCACCGGGTCCGCCCGAGCTGCGTGAACCCGCCGTCCGGGACGCGCGGGACTACGTCGGCCTGGCCGAGGCCGCCGCCGGCCCGGTCCCGCGCCCGGCGCCGCCGGCCTGGCCGTGGGGCGAGGCGCTCGACCTGCTCGACGCGCTGCGGCCGGACGTGCGGGTGGTCAACCTGGAGACGGCGGTGACGGGCCGGGGCGCACACGCCCCGGCCAAGGCGATCCACTACCGGATGCACCCGGCGAACCTGCCCTGCCTTGCCGCGGCCCGGCTCGACGTCTGCGCGCTGGCCAACAACCACACCCTCGACTTCGGCGAGGTCGGCCTCACCGACACCCTCGACGCGCTGGCCGACACGGGCATCGTCACCGCCGGCGCCGGCCGCGACGAGGCGTCGGCCTGGGCGCCCGCCCGGGTGCCGCTCGCCGCGGGCCGCCGCCTGCTGGTCTGGTCGGTGGCCGCCCCGTCCAGCGGCGTGCCCCCGCCCTGGGCGGCCACCGCCGACGCGCCCGGGGTGGCGTACCTGCCGGAGGTCTCCGCCGCGTCGGCCGACGCGCTGGCCGGCCGGATCGCCGCCGTGGCCGGCCCGGGAGACCGGGTGCTGGTCTCCGTGCACTGGGGCTCCAACTGGGGGTACGACGTGCCGCCCGAGCACGTCGACTTCGCCCACCGGCTGGTCGACGCGGGGGTGGACGTGGTGCACGGGCACTCGTCGCACCACCCGCGACCGGTCGAGGTGTACCGCGACCGGCTGGTCCTCTACGGCTGCGGTGACCTGGTCGACGACTACGAGGGGATCGGCGGGCAGGAGGCGTACCGGCCGGAGCTGCGGCTGCTCTGGCTGCCCACCCTCGACGCGGCGACCGGGGCGCTGCGTCGGCTGCGGGCGGCCCCGGTGCGGATGCGCCGGATGCGGCTGGAGCGGGCCGCGCCCGGGGACGCCCGCTGGCTCGCGGACCTGCTGGGCGGCTTCGGCCCGCCGTTCGTCTCCGGGTTCGACATGGACCCCGACGGGCTGCTGGCCCTCCACCCGCGCTGACGGCCCGCCCGACGGGGGCCCGCGCCGACCGCCCGGCCTGCCCGTTGCCCGCGCCGACCGTGGCGTGCGCCACCCGGAGGGCGGGCGATCGATCGCGTCGATGCCAGGGGCGCATCATAGATACATGACGCATCCCTCTCCGTCCGGGCGGGTCGCCGCGCCGTCGGCCGCCGAACGCGCCTACCGCCACCTCAAGCGGGCGATCCTGGAGCAGATCCACCCGGGCGGTTCGCTGGTCAGCGAGGGGGAGATCGCCGAGGCCGCCGGCGTGTCCCGCACGCCGGTCCGGGAGGCGCTGCTGCGCCTGGAGGCCGAGGGGCTGGTCAAGCTCTACCCCAAGCGGGGCGCGCTGATCCGTCCGGTCTCGGCCCGGGAGATCACCGACGTGATCGAGGCGCGGCGACTGGTCGAGCTGCACGCCGCCGAGCGGATCTGGCCCCGCCGGGCGGCGCTGCGGGAGGGGCTCGCCGCCCGGCTGGCCGAGATGCGCGCCGCGCACGCCGCCGGTGACGTGACCACGCTGATGGAGGCCGACCGCGCCTTCCACGCCATCGTGGTCGACGCGGCCGGCAACGAGATCCTCGCCGAGCTGTACCAGCGGCTGCGCGACCGGCAGCTGCGGATGGGGGAGGCCAGCTTCCGGCTCTCGCCCGGCTGGGCCGAGACGGCACTGGCCGAGCACGCCGCCCAGCTCGCCGCGCTCGACTCCGACGACCCCGGGTCCTGGCTCGCCGCCGTCGCCGCGCACATCGACAAGGCCGCGGACGTGCTGCGGACGCTGCCGTGACCGTCCTGACCACCCCGGCGCCCGCGCCGGTCGCGCCGCGCCGTGCCGCCGCGCTGGTCTGGGGCGTGGCGGTGAGCGCGTACGTGGCCGCAGTGTTCCACCGCAGCTCGCTGGGCGTCACCGGGGTCGACGCGGCGCACCGCTTCGAGATCAACTCCTCGGTGCTGGCCACCTTCTCCGTCGCCCAGCTCGCCGTGTACGCGCTGATGCAGGTGCCGGTCGGCGTGCTGCTCGACCGGTTCGGCTCCCGGCGGCTGCTCATCGCCGGCGGCGCGCTGATGGTCGCCGGGCAGGTCTGCTTCGCCCTCGCCACCGACGTGCGCCTCGCCGTGGCCGCCCGCGTCCTGGTCGGGCTCGGCGACGCGATGACCTTCATCAGCGTGCTGCGGATCGTGGCGTTCTGGTTCCCGGGGCGACGCAACCCGATGATGACCCAGCTCACCGGGACGCTCGGGCAGCTCGGGGCGATCCTCGGCGCCGTACCGCTGGTGGCGCTGCTGCACCGGGCCGGCTGGACTCCCGCCTTCCTCGCCGTCGCGGCGGTGGGGGCGACGGTGCTCCTGATGATCGTGGTTGCCGTCCGGGACACCCCGCACGGGGAGACCGCCCCCGGCCCGGCACCCGACCTCGCCGCCGTGCGCCGGAAGCTGCGGGCCGCCTGGGCCGAGCCGGGCACCCGGCTGGGCCTCTGGACGCACTTCGTCACCCAGTTCTCCGGCTCCGTGTTCGCCCTGCTCTGGGGGTACCCGTTCCTGGTGCAGGGACAGGGACTCAGCCCGACGGCCGCCGCGTCGCTGCTCACCCTGATGACCGTCGCCATGTTCCTGACCGGGCCGGTGATCGCGCACCTGTGCGCCCGGCACCCGTTCCACCGGTCGGTGCTGGTCTTCGTGATCACCGGCGCCACCGCCGCGGTCTGGGCCGTCGTGCTGGCCTGGCCGGGACGCGCGCCGGGCTGGCTGCTGGTCACGCTGGTGCTGGTGCTGGCCGTCAACGGTCCCGGCTCCATGATCGGCTTCGACTACGCGCGCACCGCCAACCCGGTCAACCGGATCGGCAGCGCCAGCGGCGTGGTCAACGTCGGGGGCTTCCTCGCCTCCATCGTGCTGGTGCTGGCCGTCGGCGTGGTGCTCGACCTGGCCACGCCGGCCGGTCGGGCCGCCCCGGACCTGGCCGCCTTCCGCTGGGCCTTCGCCGTTCAGTACGCCCTCTGGGCGCTCGGCGCGGTGCAGGTCCTGCGCTACCGCAACGCCGCCCGCCGGGAGGCCGCCGCGCGGGCGCGTACCCCGGCCACGCCCTGAGTCCGGCGCGGCCGGGCCCGGCGCCGGGCCCCGGCCCGCCTCACCGTCGGCGGAGCCGGCGGCGGAGGGTCAGGTCGTCGAGCACCAGGGTCAGGCCGGCCCCGAGCAGCCAGACGTCCTTGGCCAGGCCGATGCCCTGCTGGGTGGGCTTCAGGCTGCCGGGCTCGCGCATCCCCGGCGTCTTGAGGTAGAGCTGCACCAGACCCGCGCCGAACGCGGCCAGCCCCAGCCCCGCGAGCGCCGACGGGACGAACGGCGCGAGCAGCGCCGCGCCCAGGGCGACCTCGGCCCGGGAGAGCAGCCGGGCGAACCGGTTCGGATCGAGCTGCCCGAGCTGCGGGATGGCGCCGACGGCCATCCCGTGCATGCCCTGCGCGGCCTCCCCCTCCAGGCTCCGCTTGCCGAGGCCGGAGTTGAGGATGAACGCGCCGGTGCTGACCCGCAGCGGCAGATGACTGACCTTCATGGCGCACTCCCGTCCCACCGTCGAACCGTGCCTCCGCCTACCCCGCCCACGAGGCGATAACCGCCCGACCTGGCGTTGGGACGACGGATGATCAGCGGTAGCGTCGCCGAGAGGACGTCACCCCACGGTGCCGTCGCAGCGCACCCTGGATGACGGCGGCGCGGCGCGCCGGCGTGGAGCAGGAGGAAATCGTGAGCCAACAGGTCAGGGGAGTCATCTCCCGCAGCAAGGGCGCGCCGGTCGAGGTGACGACGATCGTGGTGCCGGACCCGGGGCCCGGCGAGGCGGTCGTGCGGATCCTGTCCTGCGGGGTCTGCCACACCGACCTGCACTACCGCGAGGGCGGCATCAACGACGACTACCCGTTCCTGCTCGGGCACGAGGCCGCCGGCATCGTCGAGGAGGTCGGGGCCGGCGTCGACAGCGTCGCGCCCGGCGACTTCGTGGTGCTCAACTGGCGGGCCGTCTGCGGGGTGTGCCGCGCCTGCCGCCGGGGCCGACCGTGGTACTGCTTCGCCACCCACAACGCGTCCCAGAAGATGACCCTGACCGACGGCACCGAACTCGCCCCGGCACTCGGCATCGGCGCCTTCGCCGAGAAGACGCTGGTCCACGCCGGCCAGTGCACGAAGGTGGACCCGGCCGCCCGGCCCGCCGCCGTCGGGCTGCTCGGTTGCGGCGTGATGGCCGGTCTCGGCGCCGCCATGAACACCGGCGGGGTCACCCGGGGCGACTCGGTGGCCGTGATCGGCTGTGGCGGCGTCGGGGACGCGGCGGTCGCCGGCGCGGCGCTGGCCGGCGCGACGACGATCATCGCGGTGGACACCGACCCCCGCAAGCTCGACTGGGCCCGCAGGTTCGGCGCCACGCACACCGTGAACGCCCGCGAGGACGACGTGGTCGAGGCGATCCGCGCCGCGACCGGCGGCTTCGGTGCCGACGTGGTGATCGACGCGGTGGGCCGCCCGGAGACCTGGAAGCAGGCCTTCTACGCCCGCGACCTGGCCGGCACGGTGGTGCTGGTGGGCGTGCCGACGCCGGAGATGACGGTCAACGTGCCGCTGCTGGACGTGTTCGGCCGCGGGGGCTCGCTGAAGTCGAGCTGGTACGGCGACTGCCTGCCCAGCCGGGACTTCCCGATGCTCACCGAGCTCTACCTGCAGGGCCGCCTCGACCTGGACGCGTTCGTCACCGAGGAGATCGCGCTGGACGGGGTCGAGGAGGCGTTCGCCCGGATGCACCGAGGCGACGTGCTCCGCTCGGTGGTGGTCCTCTGATGGCGGCCCGCATCGACCACGCCGTCACCTCCGGCACGTTCTCCCTCGACGGCCAGACCTTCGACGTGGACAACAACGTCTGGATCGTCGGCGACGACACCGAGTGCGTCGTCGTCGACGCCCCGCACGACGTCGACGCGATCCTGGCAGCCGTCGGCGACCGGCGGGTACGCGCCGTCCTCGCCACCCACGCCCACGACGACCACGTCCGGGTGGCCCCGGCGCTGGCCCGGGCCACCGGCGCGCCGGTGCTGCTGCACCCCGCCGACCGGGTGCTGTGGGACATGGTGCACCCGGACGAGGCGCCGGGCGGGGAGCTGCGCGACGGGCAGACCGTCGAGGTGGCCGGGGTCGCGCTGACCGTCCTGCACACCCCCGGCCACAGCCCCGGCGCGTGCAGCTTCCACGCCCCGGCGCTCGGCGTGGTGTTCACCGGCGACACGCTCTTCGCCGGCGGGCCCGGCGCCACGGGGCGCTCGTACAGCGACTTCGGCACGATCGTCGCCTCGATCCGGGACCGGCTGCTCATCCTGCCGCCCGAGACGGTGGTGCACACCGGGCACGGCGACAGCACCACCGTCGGCGCGGAGGCCCCGCACCTGGACGAGTGGCTGGCCCGAGGGCACTGAGCGCGCGGGCCGGCGGGCCGGCCACGGTCGGCCCGTCGCCCGGACCGGACCCGCCGGCCCGGTCCGGGCGACGCGGCCCACCCGGCGGGCGGGGGAGGAGCGTCGGCGCCGGTCAGAGCGGGCGGCGGATGTGCAGGCGGACCGTCGTGCCGACGGCGGTGCTGTACACCCGGACCAGGTCGCAGAGCGCCTGCACGATCACCAGGCCTCGACCGCCGACGCCGTCCTTCGCCGGAGTCAACCGGCCGGCCAGCGGGTCGGCCAGCCGGCCGTCGTCGTGGATCTCGCAGACCAGGTGCTCGGCGGTCCGCCAGACCCGCAGCACGCCCGCGCCCCCGGCGTGCGCGATGCTGTTCGTGGCCAGCTCGGTCACCGCGATCTGCAGGTCGGCCACCCGGTCCTCGTCCAGCCCGGCGACCTGGCCGTGGCCGGCGACGAACGCGCGCACGGCGGGCAGGCTGTCGACCTGGTAGGCCAGTGCCGCGACCGGTTCCGCCGGTGCCGGCAACGGGATGTTGTAGCGGGCGACCACCTCCGACGGGGCGTACGCCCCGCTCGACCGCCGCCCCGCGTCGTCGACGAGCACCGGGTGCGTGGCGCGCGCGTCGGCCAGCACGTCGTCGTCGAGGCCCGCCACGTCGTACGGGCAGAGGATGGTGGCGTCACGGCCGGCGAACGCCATGTTGATCAGCGCTTCGTGCTGGGCGCAGGCCGGATACTCGGTGTCGCTGCGCCCGGCCCAGATCGGCTCGCCGATGATCCGCACGCGCCGGCCGGCGTGCTCGTCGATGAACGCCTGCAACACCCACGGGATGATCCGCCCCGGGTTCCGGCCGGCCTCGGTCATGTCCGCCCAGCGCACGCCGTCCATCGCGCCGACCGCGGCGCGGACCAGCCACAGGTTGGCGCCGGGCATCGCGACCAGCACCGGTTCTGCGGCGGCCAACCCGCCGGTGATGAACGGCACCGTGCCCGCCAACAGCTCGTCCGGGTCGCGGTAGAAGAGGCCCTCGTGCACGAAATCGCCCGCTGTGCCGCCCGGCCCGGTCATGCCGCCGGTCCCACCGGGGACGGGCCCGACGTGTCCAGGGAGTCGGCCGCGGCCCGACCGTGGCGGGGACCGGGAGTGACGAAGCGGCCGACGGCGGCGAGCGCGTCGGTCTCGTCGTCGTCGGCCCACCAGACGTGGTCCCCCAGGGCGGCCTGGTCGACCACCGCACCAACAGTCAATTCCCTGCCTTCCGGTCGGCGTTCCCACTGTAATCCCCGGTTTCGGTACCGACCCAGCGGGTGAACCGTAGGCGCCCGGCGCACCGTGACCGACTAGGCTCTGCCGGCATGACGACGGACGACGCCGGCCGCCCACCCGCCGTACGCCAGCTTCGTCTGGTCGTGGAGGCCGAGGACTACGAGGCGGCGGTCGTGTTCTTCCGTGACGCGTTGGGCCTGCCCGAGCAGGCCGCCTTCACGGGGGAGGGCGACGCGCGGGTGGTGATCCTCGACGCCGGCCGGGCGACGCTGGAGATCGCCAACCCGGCGCAGAAGCGGATGATCGACGAGGTCGAGGTCGGGCGGCAGGTCGCCCCCAAGATCAGGGTGGCGTTCGAGGTGGACGACAGCCGGTCCGCCACCCGCCGCCTGGTCTCCGCCGGCGCCACCGAGATCGCCCCGCCGACCGTGACCCCGTGGCAGTCGCTCAACTCGCGCCTCGACGCCCCGGCCGGCCTGCAGATCACGCTCTTCCAGGAACTGCTCGGCGCGGACGAGCGGGCGACCCTCGACGGCTTCGGCACCGACCGGGCGCGCGAGGAGTAACCGAAAAGGACTCCTCGGTCCGTTCGGAGCGTGGCCGGCAACGACGGCGCGGGCGGAAGGGCGGAACCGGAATCGGCCGGGGCCGGCAGGTCGGTGACCGGCTGCCGCCGCCGCACGACGCTGCTCCGGCCGGCA
The DNA here is from genome assembly GCF_055587185.1 of Micromonospora sp. NPDC048040. Lineage (NCBI taxonomy): Bacteria > Bacillati > Actinomycetota > Actinomycetes > Micromonosporales > Micromonosporaceae > Micromonospora > Micromonospora sp. NPDC048040. Next base: position 103,616 of record NZ_JBVJGT010000020.1, read on the forward strand.
CCGAAATTCGGGTGCGTCGCGGCCCGCGCGCGGGAAGTATTCGCAGCCGTGCACCCCACCGTCGGCCCGGCCGCCGTCGACGCGGCACTGACCCCCGCCCAGCGCGCGGCGATCGGGCACGTCCGCGCGACGGCGCTACGCGACCGCCCCGCAGCCCTGGCCGCCATCGCCCGCGCACTCGCGGGCTCGGGCGTGACCCACCGGCCGGAGCGCCTGATCGCCGCGGTCGGCCGGCACGGTCGCCTCACCCTCAACTTCCACCCGGACCGGCTGAGCGCCGACGGGCGTACGGTCGCGTCGGCCCTCGCCGCCGAGGGCGTCTACCGCAGCCAGTTCGAGACCGGCATCTCCAACGGCGGGCTGACCGCCTTCCCCGGGGGCGACCGGGACCGCTGGGAGGAGACCCTCTTCGGCGGCGCCTACCAGGTGCCCGGCGTACCCCCGACGGACCGGCCGAAGTACGGCGGCCTGAACCTGCTCGACCACCCGGACGGTGCCAGCCCCCGGTTCGGCTCCTGCCACCTGCGGCTGCGCCCCGAGGTGCTCGCCCGGGCGACGTTCTGCTTCGGCGACAGTCACCTGGGCCCCCGCGACCTGGGCACCGTCGACGTCTTCGAGCCGGTGCTGGCGGCCCTGCTCGCGGCGACCGACGGCACCGGGGTCACCCTGGGCGTGCCGGGGGACGTGGTGGCCCTGGTCCGGGCGCTGCTGCGCCGCCGCGAGGACGCCGCCTGGGCCGCCGGCGCCGCGGGTCGCGCCCTCGACGACTACATCGAGGCCCAGATCCACGGGGAGTTGAGCCTGGCCCGGGACGTGGAGGCGGTGGTCCTGGACCCGTCCTTCCGGGGCACCGAGGCCGGCGAGACCCTCGACGCGCTGGCCCGTCGGCACGGCGTCGCCCTGCACTGGCACGCCGGCTTCGCGCTTCCCGTCGACCGGATCGACCCCGACTTCCGGGGGCCGGCCATCCCCCCGCTGGCCGCCCGGGTGCATGCCGAGTTCGCCCGGCCGGGCGAACTGGTCGACGCCGCCCTGATCGGGCGCGCGGCGGTCTCCGTGGTCACCGAGCCGTCCCGCTGGGCCGACCGGGGGCCGGCCGAGGTCACCCTCCAGCACCTCAAGCAGCTCTGGCACGTCCTCGTCCGGTTCGGCGCGCCCCACGCCGCCTGAGCCGGTCCGGTCCGGCACCGTGCCAGCCCTCACCGGTCCGGCCTCGCGGTGAGCGTGTCCCGGCTGTCCCGGCCCGGACTCGGCCGGCCTGGGTCGATCGTCCGGTTCATCCTTTCCGCGCGTCGACGCAGGGGAATGTGCTCGCCCGTCCCACGTGTCGAGTGACGGGGACCGCAGCACGCCACCACCGGCTCATATCCGGAATGCCCGACAGGTCAAGCTGGTTGTGTCCCCCGTACCGCCGGAACCGAAACCTCCTCCGGCGCGGAAGTTCCCCCGAGGAGCGCTCAGCACGGAGCGCTTCGCCTGACCGAAAGGGCAACCATCGTGAAGTACGACTTCACTCGGTGGCTCCCGGCCATCGCGAAGGACTCGAAGGACTCGAACCGCAAGATCGCGCTGAGCGTCGTGGGTGTCGCCGCCCTCGGCGGCCTGGCATTCGGGCCGACAGCCGTGGCCGCACCTGTCACCAGCACGCCGCACGAGGGCGCCGTGGCCGCGATCGAGCAGGCCACCGGCCAGGGCAAGTCGGCCCCCACCGAGGAGTCGGCCCTGACCACCGGCGGCGAGACGGCCAAGCCGGTCGCCGACAAGCCCGCCCGGGACGAGCTGATCCCGCACGGCGTGCAGGGCGCCCAGTCGCGCATCCCGCTCGACGACGCGCAGCTCGCCAACGCCAAGGCCATCATCGAGGAGGCCAAGGAGACCGGCGTGGGTGAGCGGGGCGCCGTCATCGGCATCGCGACGTCGCTGCAGGAGTCGAAGCTCTACAACCTCGGCCACCTGGGCGCGTACAACGACCACGACTCGCAGGGCCTGTTCCAGCAGCGCCCGTCGTCGGGTTGGGGTTCGCCCGACCAGATCACCGACCCCGAGTACGCCTCGCGGGCGTTCTTCGAGGCGCTCAAGAACGTCGGCGGCTGGCAGGACCTGCCGCTGACCTCCGCCGCACAGACGGTGCAGGTCTCGGCCTACCCGTTCGCGTACGCGCAGTGGGAGGAGCAGGCGGCGGACATCGTCGCCCAGCTCTGGTGACGACCGTGTGACAACCGCATGACCCGACCGGCCGGTCCCGATTTCAGGGGGCCGGCCGGTTGTGTCTGCGGCGGCGCGTTCTTCCGGCGCTGTGCCTTCCTTGGTTGGGGTGGGGTGTTGTCTTGCCGTGCGGTCGTGGTGGGGGTGTGGCCCGCCGTGCCCGGCTCCGGGCGGTCAGGCTTGATCCCTGCGCCGGGCACGGCGGGC
>NZ_JBVJGT010000021.1:0-101067 GCF_055587185.1 Micromonospora sp. NPDC048040
CGAGGCCCTCGCCGACTGGATCGCCACCCGCGGCTACGCCGCCTGATCCACACACCACCAACGACAAGGGCCGGCCCCGAACGGGGCCGGCCCTTGTCGTCGTCTCCGTACCCGGCACGCGGAACACGGCCGCCGGCCCGGATACCGCCCGGGCAGACACGGCAGCGCGATGCCTGACCAGCAGCAGACCTCAGTAGAGCCGCAGCCGCGCGGCTTGTCGTACCGGTCCGGTCAGCCGCCGGAGTCGGCCAGCTCGGCGCCCTCGGGCACGGTGTCGTCGTCGCGGCTGGCGAGCCAGCCGTCGGGCAGGAAGACCTTGCCGGGCGAGTTGGTGCGCCCGCGCGGCTGGCCGAGCGTGGCGACCGGGAAGGGCTCGGCGGGGTCGAGCTTGCCGAGCAGGTCGTCGAGCTGGGCCAGGCTCTCGATCATCGCCAGCTCGCGGCGCAGCTCGCTGCCCACCGGGAAGCCCTTGAGGTACCAGGCGACGTGCTTGCGGAAGTCGGTGCAGCCGTCCCGTTCGCCCCGCGCGGGGTTGCGCGCGCCCGCGGTGAACTGGTCGACCAGCAGCTCGGCGTGGCGGCGCATGGTCTGCGCGACCTCACCCAGGCTGGGCAGCCGGCGCTCGGGGCTGCCGTTGAACGCGGCCTCCAGGTCGGCGAAGAGCCAGGGGCGACCCAGGCAGCCCCGGCCGATCACCACCCCGTCGACGCCGGTGTGCGCCACCATCCGCAGCGCGTCGTCGGCCTCCCAGATGTCGCCGTTGCCGAGCACCGGCACGTCGAGCGCCTGCTTGAGCGTGGCGATGGCGTCCCAGTCGGCGGTGCCCGAGTAGCGCTGCGCCGCCGTACGACCGTGCAGGGCGACCGCCGCCACGCCGGCGTCCTGCGCGGCGAGGCCCGCCTCGACGTACGTCAGGTGGTCGTCGTCGATGCCCTTGCGCATCTTGACCGTGACCGGCACCCCGGCGGGCGACGCGGCGTCCACCGCGGCCCTGACCAGGCGGGCGAAGAGCCGGCGCCGCCACGGCAGCGCGGATCCGCCGCCCTTGCGGGTGACCTTGGGCACGGGGCAGCCGAAGTTGAGGTCGATGTGGTCGGCGAGATCCTTCTCGACCACGATCCGCACGGCGGCGGCGGTGATCTCGGGGTCGGTGCCGTAGAGCTGGAGGCTGCGGGGGCGCTCGTCCTCGCCGAAGGCGATCATGCGCAGCGTCTTCGGGTTCCGCTCCACCAGCGCGATGGTGGTGATCATCTCGCAGACGTAGATGCCGCCGCCCTGTTCCCGGCAGAGTTGCCGGAAGCCGACGTTGGTGATGCCCGCCATCGGGGCGAGCACCACCGGCGGCCACACCTGGTGCCGCCCGAGGGTCAGCGGGCGCGGTGCGGGAACGGTCGGCACGGTCACCGCACAAGTGTACGGGGCCCCGACCGGCGCTCTTCCGCGCCGACCGGGGCCCCGCCACGCGGCTCAGCAGCCGGGAAGGCGCTCGATCAGGTAGCGCTCGACCTGGTCCAGGGAGATGCGCTCCTGGGCCATGGTGTCCCGGTTCCGCACGGTCACCGCGTTGTCGTCCAGGGTGTCGAAGTCGACCGTCACGCAGAACGGCGTGCCGATCTCGTCCTGACGACGGTAGCGGCGGCCGATCGCCTGCGAGTCGTCGAACTCCACCACCCAGCGCTTGCGCAGGTCCGCGGCGAGGCCCTTCGCCTTGGGCGAGAGCGCCTCGTTGCGCGACAGCGGCAGCACCGCCACCTTGACCGGTGCCAGCCGCGGGTCGAACCGCATCACCGTGCGCTTGTCCACGCCGCCCTTGGTGTTCGGCGCCTCGTCCTCGTCGTACGCCTCGAGCAGGAAGGCCAGCACCGCCCGGGTGAGGCCGGCGGCCGGCTCGATGACGTACGGCACCCAGCGCTCCTGCTTCGTCTGGTCGAAGTAGGACAGGTCGACGCCGGAGTGCTTGCTGTGCGTGGACAGGTCGAAGTCGGTGCGGTTGGCGATGCCCTCCAGCTCCGCGAACTCCGTGCCGCCGAACTGGAAGCGGTACTCGATGTCGACGGTGCGCTTCGAGTAGTGGGAGAGCTTCTCCTTGGGGTGCTCGTAGAAGCGCAGGTTGTCCTCCGACAGGCCCAGGTCGAGGTACCAGTTCCAGCGCTCCTGGAGCCAGTACTCGTGCCACTGCTCGTCGGAGCCCGGCTCGACGAAGAACTCCATCTCCATCTGCTCGAACTCGCGGGTGCGGAAGATGAAGTTGCCCGGGGTGATCTCGTTGCGGAACGACTTGCCGGTCTGCGCGATGCCGAACGGCGGCTTCTTGCGGGCGACCGTCTCGACGTTCTTGTAGTTGACGAAGATGCCCTGGGCGGTCTCGGGCCGCAGGTAGTGCATGCCCTCCTCGCTCTCCACCGGGCCGAGGAAGGTCTTCATCAGGCCGTTGAACATCTTCGGCTCGGTGAAGGTGCCCTTGTTGCCGCAGTTCGGGCAGTTCAGCTCGGTCAGCGAGGCCGGCGGCTTGCCGTGCTTGGCCTCGTACGCCTCCTCCAGGTGGTCGGCCCGGAACCGCTTGTGGCAGGACTGACACTCGGTCAGCGGGTCGACGAAGGCGTCGAGGTGGCCGGAGGCGGCCCAGACGTCCCGGGCCAGGATGACGGCGGAGTCGAGGCCGACCACGTCGTCGCGCTGCTGGACCATGGTCTTCCACCACTGCCGGCGGACGTTCTCCTTCAGCTCCACGCCGAGCGGACCGTAGTCCCACGCCGACCGGGTGCCTCCGTAGATCTCGCTGGAGGGGAAGACGAAGCCTCGGCGCTTGGCGAGGCTGACGACGGCGTCGATACGGTCGGCTGGCATGTTTTCCTCCTACGCCGACTGGCGGTCGGCGGGGACGCGGTGAAGGACGGAACGAGCAGTTCGGGACAACGGTACGACCAGCACCAGCCCGAGCCCAGGAGAATACCGGGGGCGGGTCAGTTGACCCCGCACACCTCCATGCCGCCGGTCTGCCGGTCCTGCCCCAGGACGACCTCCTGCCGGTCCTGCCGGCCGCCGGTGTAGGTCACGTCCACCGGCACGGTCAGCGTGGTGGCGTCCACGTCGCCCACCCGGAAGGCGGCGATCTGCGGCTCGGCCGCGACCCGGCGCTCGAACTCCCGCCGCGACTCGCGCCGCTGCGCGTCGTCGCAGAGCTGGTCGTACGCGGCACCGTACTTCCGCTCGACCAGCGCCTGGTAGTAGTCGGTGGAGACGGTGCGCCCCTGCTCCCGCACGGCCTGCACCCCGGTCACCGCCAAGCCCACCACGGCCGCGCCGCCGCCACCGCAGCAGAGCAGCACGGCGAGCGCCCCGGCGCCCAGCCCGAGCCAGAGCCGGGTGTTGCGCCCCTCGGTGGGCGGCGCCGCGAACGGCGGGGCCACCCCGGGGCCGGGCGGCGGGGCGGGCACGCCCGGATCCGCCGGCGGGCCGGGCACGACGGGCGGCTGCGCCCCCTCCTGGCCGGGCAGCGAAGAGTACGGCGGCGGTGCCGCCGATCCGGGAGCGGTCATGAGAGCAATCTAGTGCCCGCGGGCTCAGCGGTACGGACCAGCGGCCCGATCGCTGGCCGCCACGACCACGTCCCCGCCCGGCGCCGCGGTGGCGAGCGCCTCGTACGCGGACGGCTCGTCGACCGACTCGGCGAGCAGCGGCACTGCGGTCACCTTGACGTCGAAGCCGCCGAGGGCACGCCGGTAGGTGCCGACGGACTCCCACTCGGTGACCAGGCACCAGTGGCGCGGGTCGTCCAGCGCCCGGACGAGCTGCCCGCGCAGGTAACCGGGACGGGCCGCGAGGGCGGCGAGGGCGGCGTGCGCCCGCTCGGTGAAGTCGTCGGCGACATCGACGTCCACCACGAACCGGTTCGTCACCAGCACGGGTTCCTCCTCGTAGAGTCTGTGGGATGCAGCGTACGCAGAGCTTCCTGCCGGCCCGGTTGGCGCGGGCGAACCCGACGACGGTGTTCCTGGTCACCCTGGTGCTGGCGCTGGTCGCGTTCTTCACCCCGGGGGTGGTGGGCGGGCTGCTCACCCTGCTGCTCGCCGCGGCCGTCGCCGCGCTGCTGGTCACCACCTGGTCGGTGCAGACGGCGCCGACCCGGGTGATCCGGCTGGTGGTGCTCACCCTGCTGGTCACCGCGGGCCTGGTGAAGCTGCTCTGACATGCAAGCATGCGTTTTTGACAATCATTGTCGTTGTCGCGGAGAGTTCATGTCATGAACATCCGCTCCGCCCCGCGCACCCTGGCCGCCGCCACCACCGCCCTGCTCGCCCTCGGTGGCGTCGCGGCCTGCTCCGACGACGCGGCCGGCACCGACCCGCAGCGGGTCGACGTGGTGGCCGCCTTCTACCCGCTGCAGTTCCTCGCCGAACGGATCGGCGGCGACGCGGTGAAGGTGACCAACCTGGCCAAGCCCGGCGCCGAGCCGCACGACCTGGAGCTCAACCCGGGGCAGGTCGGCGACGTCAGCCAGGCGGAGCTGGTCGTCTACCTGAAGGGCTTCCAGCCGAACGTGGACGAGGCCGTCGAGCAGAACGCCGGGGAGCGCGCGTTCGACGTGGCCACTGTGCAGCCGCTGCGCGACGCGGCGGCCGGCGGGCACGACCACGACCACGGGCACGAGGGCGAGGCCACCGGGGAGCCCCATGCCGAGGAGGAGGGCGGCGGCAAGGACCCGCACCTCTGGCTCGACCCGACCCGCCTGGCCACCGTCGGCGACAGGCTCGCCGAGCGGCTCGGCAAGGCCGACCCGGAGCGGGCCGCCGACTACACCGCCCGCGCCGCGACGCTGCGCACCGAGCTGGCGAAGCTGGACGCCGACTTCACCGCCGGCCTGAAGACCTGCCAGCGGCGGGAGATCGTGGTCAGCCACACCGCGTTCGGCTACCTGACCGAGCGCTACCAGCTCGAGCAGATCGGCATCACCGGGCTGAGCCCGGAGAACGAGCCGTCCCCGCAGCGCCTCGCCGAGGTGATCGAGGAGGCCCGGAAGCACAAGGCCACGACGATCTTCTTCGAGACGCTGGTGAGCCCGAAGGTGGCCCAGACCATCGCCGACCAGGTCGGCGCGAAGACCGCGGTACTGGACCCGCTGGAAGGGCTGTCGACCGACGGCGGCGACTACCTTTCGGTGATGCGCACCAACCTGCAGACCCTCAGGACGGCGTTGAGCTGCTCGTGACATCCCCAGTCATCACCGTCACGCACGGGGTGGTCGGCTACGACGGCCGCCCCGTGCTGCGCGACGTCTCGCTGACCGTGACCGCCGGCGAGGTGGTCGCGGTGCTCGGCGCCAACGGTTCCGGCAAGTCCACCCTGATCCGCGCCGTGCTCGGCCTGGTGCCGCTCAGCTCCGGGTCGGTCACCCTCTTCGACCGCCCGTTGCGCCGGTTCCGGCAGTGGCACCGCGCCGGGTACGTCCCGCAGCGCCTCGGCGCCGGCAGCGGCGTACCGGCCACCGTCCGCGAGGTGGTGGCCTCCGGCCGGCTGGCCCGCCGGGGCGTCCTGCGCCCGCCCGGTCGCGCCGACCGGGCCGCTGTCGACGCGGCGCTGGCGGCGGTCGGGCTCGCCGACCGGGCCCGCGACCCGGTCGCCACGCTCTCCGGTGGGCAGCAGCAGCGCACCCTGATCGCCCGGGCGCTGGCCGGCCAGCCGGAGCTGCTCGTCCTCGACGAGCCGACCGCCGGGGTGGACGCGGCCAGCCAGGAGGCGTTCGCCGGGGCGCTGCACGACTTCGTGGGCGGCGGCGGCACGGTGCTGCTGGTGGCCCACGAGCTCGGGCCGCTGCGGCCGCTGATCAGCCGGGCGGTCGTCGTACACCAGGGTGGGATCTGCCACGACGGCGCGGTGCCCGAACCCGCCGGCCACCACGCGGAGCCCGACCACGACCACGTGCACCCGCACGGTCCCGACGAGCCCGCCGGGCTGTGGAGCAGCTGAGATGGAACTCTTCCAGTACCCCTACATGCAGCGCGCCCTGATCGGCGCGCTGGTCATCGGCCTGGCGGCGCCGGCGCTCGGCATCTACCTGGTGCAGCGGCGGCTCGCGCTGATCGGCGACGGGGTAGGGCACGTGGCGCTCACCGGCGTCGGCGCGGGCCTGCTGCTCAACCGGTCCCCCGTGCTGGTCGCGGTGGTCGTGGCGACCGTCGGCGCGATCACCATCGAGGTGGTCCGCTCGCGCGGGCGCACCTCCGGCGACCTGGCGTTGGCCCTGCTCTTCTACGGCGGCATAGCCGGCGGCGTGATGCTGGTGGGGCTCTCCGACAGCACCAGCTCCAGCCTCAACTCCTACCTCTTCGGATCGCTGAGCACCATCCCCACGGGCGACCTGGTCACCATCGCGGTGCTCGGCGGCGCGATCCTGGTCACCATGCTGGGGCTGCGTCCCGCGCTCTTCGCGGTCTGCCACGACGAGGAGTACGCGCGGGTCTCCGGGCTGCCGGTGCGCACGCTCAACCTGCTGCTCGCGGTGGCCACCGCGGTCACCGTGACGATCGCCATGCGGGCGGTCGGCGTGCTGCTGATCAGCGCGCTGATGGTCGTGCCGGTGGCCACGGCGCAGCAGGTCACGCGCGGGTTCCGCAGCACGATGGCGGCGGCCATGACGCTCGGCCTCTTCGCCGCCGGTTCCGGGGTCTGGGTCGCCGCCAACGCCGACACCGCCCCCGGCGCGTCGGTGGTGCTGATGGCGATCGCCTCGTTCGCGGTCGTCGCGATGCTCGGCGCGGGCTGGCGGGCGGTGCGCCGGCGGCGCGTGCCGGCCGCCGCCCCGGCCCCCGAGCCGCACGAGGTCGTGCTCCGCTGATCCTGGTCGGCGAGGTGCCGATGGGATTGGTTACCGTTACAGGGTGACCAGCGGATCAGGCTACGACGCCTTCGAGGGGGCGAGCGAGCTGCTGCGTGCCCTGTCGGCGCCGATCCGGCTGGCCATCGTCAGCGAGCTCGCCGAGGGCGAACGCTGCGTGCACGAGCTGGTGGACAAGCTCGGCGCCGCGCAGCCGCTGGTCTCCCAGCACCTGCGGGTGCTGCGGGGCGCCGGCGTGGTGCGCGGCTCGCGGCGGGGGCGCGAGATCGCGTACGCCCTCGTCGACGAGCACGTCGCGCACATCGTGGCCGACGCGGTCAGCCACGCCGGGGAGGGGTCATGACGAGTTCGGCGGTCCGCAACACCCGGCAGCGCTCGGCGGTCAGCGCGCTGCTCGCCGAGGTGGAGGGCTTCCACAGCGCGCAGGAGCTGCACGCGATGCTGCGCGAGCGCGGCGAGCGGGTCGGGCTGACCACGGTCTACCGCACCCTCCAGGGGCTCGCCGACGCGGGCGAGATCGACGTGATGCGCCCGCCGGGCGGCGAGCACCTCTACCGCCGGTGCAGCGAGGGGCACCACCACCACCTGGTCTGCCGCGGCTGCGGCCGCACCGTGGAGGTGGCCGGGCCGGCGGTGGAGAGCTGGGCGGAGCGGGTGGCGGCGCAGCACGGCTACGCCGACGTCAGCCACACCCTGGAGATCTTCGGCACCTGCCCGGCCTGCGCCCGCTGAGACCCGCCAGGCAGAAGCCGTAGCGGGGCCGGACGGGCACGGCGGTGCCGGCCGGCCGCGCCGGATGCCCGGAACGGTCGCGCGTGGCACGCTGTCCGGCGTGAAGATCTACGCCGATCGCTTCCCGACCGCCGTCCGACAGTTGATCACCGACCTGCTCGTCGTCGCCTGGGTGTACGGCGCGGTCCGCGGCGCGCTGTGGCTGCACGACCTCGTCCAGAAGCTCGCCGTACCCGGCCAGAAGCTGGAGGGGGCCGGCGGCGGCCTGGCCGACAACCTGGCCGAGGCGGGCGGCAAGGTCGGCCGGGTGCCGCTGGTGGGCGACGAGCTGACCGCACCCTTCGAGCGGGCCGCCGGCGCCGCCCGGTCGCTGGCCGAGGCCGGACGGGACCAGCAGGAGCTGGTCGACCAGCTCGCCCTCGCGCTGGCCGTCGCCGTGCTGGTCTTCCCGCTCGGCCTGGTGCTCTTCGGCTGGCTGCCGCTGCGGGTGCGCTGGATGCGCCGGGCCGCCTCGGCGGCCCGGCTGGCCGCCGTGCCGGCCGGCCGGGACCTGCTCGCCCTGCGGGCGTTGGCCACCCAGCCGCTCGGGCGGCTGACCCGGATCGCGCCCGACGTGGCCGAGGCGTGGCGGCGCGGCGACGACGCCACCGTCGACGCGCTCGCCGCACTGGAGCTGCGCCAACTCGGCCTGCGGGCCAGCCGTTAAGGTCGTCGGGTGTTCTACTTCCTGGTCGTCATCGCCATCCTGCTGCTCGGCTACGCCGCCGTCCTGGTCAACTTCGTCCGCAAGGGCCGCAAGATCCCACCGGCGGCGTACCTGGGGCTGGCCGTGCTCAACGGGCTGATCCTCGCGGCGATCCTGGCCTGGGCGATCGCCCGCTGACCCGCCCGGGTGCCGGGGTCCGACCGACCCGGCACCCGGGCGGGTGTCACGCCGAGGGCGGGATGCGGCGGCGGACGTCGGGGGCGGCGGACGGGCCGGGCGACCAGCGCGCCACCCAGGGCAGGTCGTCGGCCGGGGTGACCACCCCCTCCTCCAGGCCGGCGTAGCGCCCGGCCAGGATCCGCTTCGCGGCGGCCGTGTCGACCGAGTCGGTGTTGTCCCACAGGGCGGTGAAGAGCGCGTCGACCCGGACCCGGGCCTGCCGGCAGAACAGGTCGGCCAGCTCGACGTTCTCCGGCCGGGTGTCCCGCTCGGCGTAGGCGCGCACGCAGACCGCGGACATCGCGAACAGCTCCGCGCCGATGTCCACCACCCGGCCGAGGAACGCCTGCTTGCGCTCCATCTTTCCCTGCCACCGGGACATCGCGTAGAACGTCGACCGGGCCAGCTTGCGCGAGGCGCGCTCGACCTGCCGCAGGTGGCCGGCGAGCGGGCCGAACTCGCCGTACGCCGACGGGCGCTGGCCCTTGCCGACGGCCAGGGTGGGCAGCCACTTCGCGTAGAAGACGCCGGCCCGCGCGCCGGCCTTCGCCTTGCGGCCGAGCCCGGCGTCCGGGTCGATGATGTCGCCGGCGACGGACAGGTGCGCGTCGACCGCCTCCCGGGCGATCAGCAGGTGCATGATCTCGGTCGAGCCCTCGAAGATCCGGTTGATCCGCAGGTCGCGCAGCAACTGCTCGACCGCGGCCGGGCGCTCGCCCCGCGCCGCCAGCGAGTCGGCCGTCTCGTAGCCGCGACCGCCCCGGATCTGGATCAGCTCGTCGGCGATCTTCCAGGCCATCTCGCTGGCGTAGAGCTTGACCAGCGCCGCCTCGATCCGGATGTCGTTGCGGTCGTCGTCGGCCAGCAGGCAGCACAGGTCGAGCATGGTCTCCATGCCGTACGTCGTCGCGGCGATGAAGGAGAGCTTCTGGGCCACCGCCTCGTGCTCGCCGACGGGCCGGCCCCACTGCACCCGGTCGGCGGCCCACTCCCGGGCCACGTTCAACGCCCACTTGCCGGCGCCCACACACATGGCCGGCAGCGACAACCGCCCGGTGTTCAGGGTGGTCAGCGCGATCTTCAGGCCCTTGCCCTCGCCGCCGATGACGTTCTCCTTCGGCACGAAGACGTCGTGGAAGCGGGTGAGGCTGTTCTCCAGGCCGCGCAGGCCGACGAAGGCGTTGCGCCGCTCGATCGTGATGCCCTCGGCGTCGCCCTCGACGACGAAGGCGGTGATGCCGCCACGCCGCCCCTCGGCGGCGGGGACCCGGGCCATCACCACGAGCAGGGTGGCGACGGTGCCGTTGGTGGCCCAGAGCTTCACCCCGTTGAGCCGGTAGCCGGTGCCGTCGGGGGTCGGCTCGGCGGTGGTGGCCAGCCGGGCCGGGTCGGAGCCGACGTCCGGCTCGGTGAGCAGGAACGCGGACACCTCGCCGGCGGCGAGGCGGGGCAGGAAGCGCTGCTTCTGCTCGGCGGTGCCGAACATCTTCAGCGGCTGCGGCACCCCGATGGACTGGTGCGCCGACAGCAGCGCGCCGATCGCCGGGCTGACCGAGCCGGCCAGCATGAGCGCGCGGCAGTAGTGCAGGTTGCTCAGCCCGAGCCCGCCGTACGACCGGTCGACCTTCATGCCGAACGCGCCGAGCCGGGCCAGGCCGTGGAACACGTCGTCCGGGATGGACGCGTCCCGTTCGATGGCCGCCCCGTCCACCTCGGCGGTGAGGAACTCGCGGAACCGGCCGAGGAACTCGTCGGCCCGGGCGACGTCCGCCGCGTCCGGGCGCGGCCAGGGGTCGATCAGGTCGAGTCGGAGGCGGCCGAGGAAGAGTTCCTTGCCGAAGCTGGGTCGGTCCCACGAGGACTCGCGGGCCGCCTCGGCGACCTGGCGGGCCTCCTTCTCGGAGACCTGTCCCGCCTCCTTCGGCAGCGGCCCGGCCGCGCCGGCCGTCGACCTGCCTTCGGCTGCGGCCGTCGCGGCCTGCCCGGTGCCGGCCGCCGCGCCCCCGGACGGTGCGGGCCGGTCGACGGCGGCCGCCGGCACGCCTGCGGTGTCCTTCGCCGCGGGCTGGTCGGCGCCGGATCCGTCCGGCGTGGGTCGGCTGTTCTGCGTCGTGGTCACGGCTGCCCCCTCGAACCTCGGTCCGGCTGTTCGACGTGCTCGACAAACAGCACGCTACCCCCGGGTGTTACCCAGGGGTAGCGTTCGGTAAAGATCGAGTTTCGTCGACCCGGGTCAGTCGCCGGGTAGGTGCCGCGGGTCGTCGTCCTCGTCGTCGATGTCGTCCTCGCCCCAGTTGCGCCGGGCGAACGGCAGGAACACCCAGAAGGTGAGGAACCAGATCGCCGTGGCGCCGCTGAGCAGCAGGGCGACGCCCCGGTCCAGCACGAAGTCGGTGATCAGCAGCACCGCGCTGACCATCGAGATCAGCATGAAGGCGAGGCCGACGCTGGCCATCCGATGGGCGAACCGGACCAGCTCCGGCTTGCGGCCCTGCCGGAACAGCGCGCGGTGGAACGCCACCGGGGAAATGATCATCGCGGTCGCGGCGGCGGCCGCGAGCAACGAGACAATGTAGACGTCCTTCTGGAAACCGCTCGTCCTGGTGAACCCGTTGCTGAACGGCAGGGTCAGCAGGAAGGCGAAGAGGATCTGCACACCGGTCTGCGCGACCCGCAGTTCCTGCAACAGGTCGGCGAAGTTGCGCTGCCAGCGCTGCCGCTCGGTTTCCTTGGACACGGGCTACCTCCGGTCAGACGGTACTGCCGACGGGGGTGCGCCCGTCGGCAGCAACGCTGATGCCCCACCGACGGAGCCGCGAAACCGGCTCACGTCGCCCGCGCGAGCTGGACGAGCGGACGCCCGGGAGTGCCCGGCGGACGCCGGCCCGCTCCGCTCAGGAGCCGCGGCGGATCCGGCCGGCGTACCGGGCCTCCAGGGCGTTGTTGTGCTCGTCGCCGCCGGCGATGTTGGCCGACAGGTAGACCGGAGGCCGCTGCCCCGCGGCGAGCAGCCGGGCCACCACCTCGACCGTGATCTGCTGCGCCAGCAGCGCCGCGGTGATCGACGAGACCGCGCCGACCGCGCCGCCGCCGGGCAGCGGCAGCGTCGCGTCGCCGTACGGGGCGCCGTTGTCGAGCACCACGTCGGCGACGTCGGCGAGCTTGCGCCCCGACGGGTGGCGCGAGGTCATCTGCCCGGAGTGCTGCGCCGAGGTGATCGCGACCAGCCCGTGCCCCTTCTCCTTGACCAGGGACGCGAACTCCACCATCGCGCCGTTGACGCCGGAGTTGGAGGCCAGCACGAAGACGTCCCCGGGGCTGACGGGGGCCAGCTCGTAGAGGCGGTGCGCCACCGACGGATCGCGTTCGAGCAGCGGCCCGAGCACGTCGGCCGGCGCGCCGCCGACCAGCACCAGGTCCCGCAGGGCGATCCGGTTGGTGGGCACCAGCCCGCCGGCCCGGCCCGCGATCTCCATCGCCAGCGCCTCCGAGTGGCCGGTGCCGAACGCGTGGACCACCCCGTCGGCGCGCACCGCGTCGGCGATCAGGTCGGCGGCCCGCCCCACCGCCTCGCGCTGGCTCGTGGCCACCCGCCGCATCGTCTCGGTCACCACGGCCAGGTAGTCCTCGGCGCTCACCGTCATGTCTCTCCTCCGTCCATGTCGTACGTCCGTCGGGAACGCCCCCCGGCGGGGCGACGCCGCACCGGTCAGACCGGGCCCCGCACCCGGGCCAGGATCGCCTCGGCCAGCGGGGCGGGCGCCTCGTCGGGGATCCAGTGGCTCACCCCGGGCAGCTCGACGAAGCGGTAGTCGGCGCTCACGTGGCCGGCGCACGCCTCGGCCGCGGTCCGGCCGATCGCGATGTCGCGGTCGCTCCACACGAAGGTGGTCGGCACCGGCACCGGCCCGGTGGCCGCCATCTCCCGCCGGGACATCGCCCGGTACCAGTTCAGCGCCGCCGTCAGCGCGCCGGCTTCGCGCATCGGGTCCGCGTACGCGGCCACCCGCTCGGCGTCGCCGACCCCGTGCAGCATCCGGCGCAACCCGGTCGCGCCCAGCGCCAGCAGCGCCTTCTCCGCCCGGCCCGGCTTGCGGAACAGCACGATGTACGCCGAGCGCGCCTGCTGCCCCGGGTCCTCGGCCAGCGCGTGCGCCATCGCGGCGGGGTGCGGCACGGAGACCGCGGTCAGCGTCCGGACCCGCTCCGGGTGGCGGGCGGCCAGGTCCCAGGCCACCAGCGCGCCCCAGTCGTGCCCCACGAGGTGCGCCGCGTCGACGCCCAGCGCGTCCAGCAGGGCCACCGCGTCGGCCACCAGCTCCGGCATCCGGTACGCCTCGACCGCCTCAGGCCGCGCGCCCGGCGAGTAACCGCGCTGGTCCGGCGCGTACGTGCGCAGGCCGGCGGCGTGCAGCGGCGGGACGACGTCGTCCCACTCCCCGCCGTGCTGGGGAAAGCCGTGCAGCAGCAGGACGGGCGCGCCGCCCTCGGGACCGCCGACGCGTACGTCGAACGTGAGCCCGCGCGCCTCGATCCGCATGATCGCCAGCCTACCCAGGGCGGGCGGGGTCACTCGTACGGGCGTTTGGGGGTGGGCACCTGCCGCCAGGACTCCACGTCGAGGTAGGGGATCTCGGCGTCGTTGACCGGGTCCCGGGCGATGCGGTCGCTGTAGCGGCCGGTCACCTCGATCCAGGTGTCGTCGGCGAGCCCTTCGGGGACGGCGCCGGTCAGGCCCAGCTTGACCGGCCGCCCGTCGGCCGCGCAGCAGGAGAGCACCATCCGGGCCAGGAGCGGTCGGCCGTCAGGGCCGGTGGTGACGAAACCGGTCAGCCGGACCCGGCGCCCGCCGAGCGACGCGCCCCGGTCGAACAGCGCCCGCGAGGCGTAGTCGAGCACGCCGACCTGCGCCGGGTCGCCGTCGGGCAGGGGCGGGTAGTCGGACGGCTGTTGCCGGGCGGAGAGCGCGGTGCCGGCCTGCCCGGCCGCGTACGAGCCGAGGGCGGGCGGGGCGACCAGGAGCAGACCCAGCGCCGGCAGGATCAGCAACCAGCCGATCCGCGGCTCGTGGTGGCCGTGCCCGTGGTCGGCGGCGTCGTCCCAGCCGGCGCGGCGGAGGGCGGGACGCAGCTCGTACCAGAGGGTCATGACCGCGGCGACGACCAGCAGCAGGCCCGCGGCGACCAGGAAGGGACGCAGCCCCTCCTTGACGTAGCGCAGGTAGAGGTCGGTGAGGCTGGCCCGGACCACGGCGCCCCCGAGCAGCAGCAGGACGACGGCCTGCGCCTGCCGGTTCACAGCAGCACCGCCCCGGTCGCGGCGGCGACCGCGACGGCCACCGCGAAGGTGGCCGGGGCGAACCGCAGCGCGAACCGGCGGCCGAAGACGCCGGTCTGCATCGCGATGAGCTTGAGGTCGACCATCGGCCCCACCACCAGGAAGACCAGTCGGGCGGTCAGCGAGAACTGCGACAGCGAGGCGGCCACGAAGGCGTCGGCCTCCGAGCAGAGGGAGAGCAGCACCGCGAGCACGGCCAGCGCGAGCACCGAGAGCACCGGGTGCTCGGCGAGCGTCTGCAACCAGCGCTCGGGCACGACGACGTTGATGGTGGCGGCGGCCGCCGCGCCGACCACCAGGAACCCGCCGGCGTGGGTGACGTCGTGCCGGACCGCCGCCCAGAACGCCCGCCCGCGCGGGCCGTCGTCCAGCTCCGGCCGGCGCGGCAGCCGGATCCAGTCGGCCCGGCCGAGGCGCAGCCACAGCCACCCCATCACCATCGCGACGACCAGGCTCGCGACGCCGCGGCCGAGGACCATCTCCGGGGCGTCGGGGAAGGCCACCGCGGTGGCGGTGAGCACGATCGGGTTGATGGCCGGGGCGGCGAGCAGGAAGGCCAGCGCGGCGGCCGGGGTGACCCCGCGCCGGATCAGCGACCCGGCGATCGGCACGGACCCGCACTCGCAGCCGGGCAGCACCACGCCGGCCGCGCTCGCCACGGGCACCGCGAGCGCGGGGTGCCGGGGCAGCGCCCGGGCCCAGAACGACCGGGGCACGAAGACCGCGATCACGGCGGAGAGGACCACCCCGAAGACCAGGAACGGCACCGCCTGCACCATGACCGAGACGAAGACGGTGGTCCAGGTCTGCAGCCGGGGCGCGGACAGGGCCCCGGCGAGCGGCTCACGGAAGACGACCAGCAGGACCAGCAGGCCCGCGAGCACCTCGACCGACCCGACCCGCCAGGCGCTCCCGCCACCCGCCGGCTCCTGCGGGGGTACGTCCGACGCGGCCACGCGCTCCCGTCGCCGCGGCCCGGCCGCCGGCGCGGTGTGGTGGTCGGTCCGCCCCGTCACGCACCCGTCCCTCCGCCCGTCCCGACTGGCCGCCTGAGACTACCTGCCGACTGGGATGTCTCGATGGATACGGCGGGCTCCCCGCCGTATCCATCGACCCTGGGGTTTCTCCTGGCGCCGGTGACGGTCGCGCCGCCGGCGTCACGGTCGTGGCCGCCGCCACCAGGGCGCCCGCCCGTCCGGGAAGTCCCGGTCCCAGGCCGCCCGGGCCCGCAGCTTGGCGTAGAGAGCCAGCGACGCCGAGGCGCCGAGGCCCAGCACGACGAGGAAGAACCAGAGCACGGTGCCGAGGTCGCCCCGACCCGCCGCGGACACGATCACGATCACTGCGATCGGCAGCACGCCGACCACCGTTCCCGCCAGGGTCAGGGCGAGGGTGCGCTCCGGCTTCTCAGGGGTGGCCACGAGCGGAGCCTCGCACGAGGGCGCAAGCACGGACGGTGGGCAAGCCGGTCGCCGGCCGCGTCCGGGATGACCTGCGGAAAGATCACTTTGCCCGATGATCTTCAAAGGTGTTAGCGTCGGCGCGACAACTTCACATCCGACAGGGGAGCGCACAGCGCTGAGAGTGCGGGCACCGCCCGCAGACCCTCGAACCTGATCTGGGTAATGCCAGCGCAGGGAGTTCGGTCGACCTCCAGCCGCGCCGCCGTCCGGGCACACCGGGCGCGGCGTGCGTCTTCTCCTGGTTCGCGTTCAGGACTGGGAGCAATCATGCGAGACAACACGACCACCCGGTGGCGCACACTCGACGTCGTCATCGCCGCGGTGATCGCGGTGGCGTTCGGCGTCATCTTCTGGGCCTGGGGCCTGCTGTGGCGGGCCGTCGACCCGGCGTTCGCGTTCTTCCCGGCCGGCCAGGCGATCATGTACGGCGTCTGGCTGGTCCCGGCCGTGCTCGGCGGCCTGGTGATCCGCAAGCCCGGCGCGGCGCTCTTCTGCGAGGCGGTGGCGGCGACGGTCTCCGCGCTGCTCGGCTCGGAGTGGGGCGGCATCACCATCGTCCAGGGCCTCATTCAGGGGCTCGGCGCCGAGGTGGCCTTCGCCGCGTTCCGGTACCGCTCGTTCCGGCTGCCCACCGCGCTGCTCGCCGGCGCGCTGACCGGCCTCGGCGCGGCGCTGTTCGACTTCTTCGTCTGGAACGTCGACTACGCGCTCGGCAGCTACCGGGTCCCGTACGCCCTGCTCACCGTCGTCAGCGCCGCCGCCGTCGCCGGTGCCGGCGGCTGGGCCCTCACCCGCGCCCTGGCGGGCACCGGCGTCCTGGACCGCTTCCCCGCCGGCCGCGAACGCGCCGCCGTCTGACCCGCACCACCGGAATCGGGGTTGATCATGAGGGGAACGGCGACGTGGATCTCCGTGGGTGCCGCCAACCTCATGATCGACGCCCGCACGTGGGCCGGAAGGGGGACGACGTGGGGGCGGTGACGCTGCGGGGGTTCGGGTGGCGACACGCCGGGCGCCGGGCGTGGGCCGTGCGCGGGGTGGACCTGCGCGTCGAGGCCGGCGAGCGGGTGCTGCTGCTCGGGCCGTCGGGCGCCGGCAAGAGCACCCTGCTCGCCGCGCTGGCCGGGCTGCTGCCCGAGGACTCGGGCGAGCAGGAGGGCACCGTCGAGATCGACGGGCTCGACCCCCGCAAGGGCCGGGAACGGGTCGGCATCGTCTTCCAGGACCCGGAGACCCAGCTCGTGATGGCCCGCAGCGGCGACGACGTGGCGTTCGGCCTGGAGAACCGGGGGGTCCCCGCCGAGGAGATCTGGCCCCGCGTCGACGAGGCGCTGGCCCGGGTCGGCTTCCCGTACCACCGGGACCGGCCCACCGCAGCCCTCTCCGGCGGCGAGCAGCAACGCCTCGCCCTGGCCGGGGTGCTGGCCCTGCGGCCCGGGCTGCTGCTGCTCGACGAACCGACCGCCAACCTCGACCCGACCGGCGCCGCGCTCGTCCGCGCGGCGGTGGCCGGCGCGCTGGACGCCGACACCACCCTGATCCTGGTCGAGCACCGGGTCGCCGAGGCGCTGCCGCTGGTCGACCGGGTGGTCGTGCTCGAACCGGGCGGCGGCGTCCGCGCGGACGGCACGCCCCAGGCCGTCTTCGGCGCCCACGGCGACGCGCTCGCCGCCGCGGGCGTCTGGGTGCCCGGCCGGCCCGTGCCGCCCCGCCACGCCACCGCGCCGGCCGGCGACCTGCTGCTCACCGCCGACCGGCTCGGCCTGCCGCCCCGGCTGGCCGCCGTCGACCTGGCGGTACGCGCCGGCGAGGCGCTCGCCGTGCTCGGCCCGAACGGGGCCGGGAAGTCTACCCTCGCGCTGCTGCTCGGCGGGCTGCTCAAGCCGGGAACCGGCCGGGTCGTGGCGACGGCGGCACTGGCCGGCTCCGACGCCCGCACTCCCCCGCACCGCTGGCGCGCCCCGGCGCTGGCCCGGCGGATCGGCTCGGTCTTCCAGGACCCGGAGCACCAGTTCGTCGCCACCACCGTCTTCGACGAGCTGGCCCTCGGCCCGCGCCGCACCGGCCAGCCCGAGACGGCGGTCCGGTCCACCGTGGACGACCTGCTGTCCCGGCTGCGGTTGACGAAGCTCGCCGCGGCCAACCCGTACACCCTCTCCGGTGGGGAGGCGCGGCGGCTGAGCGTGGCGACGGCCCTGGCCACCGCGCCCCGCCTGCTCGTCTGCGACGAACCCACCTTCGGTCAGGACCGGCGGACCTGGCTGGAGCTGGTGGACCTCTTCGCCGAGCTGCGCGACGCCGGGCACGGCGTGGTCGCCGTCACCCACGACCCGGAGTTCGTCGCCGCCCTGGCCGACCGGCGCGTCACCCTGGAGCGGCCGTGACCAGCTCACCTACCGCGCCGGCCGCCCACCCGCAGCGTCGCCCGGCCGTTCCGGCGCGGGCCGCGCGCCCCGCCCGTCCCGTCCCGGAGCGGCCGTGATCACCCTCGAACCGGTCGCCGCACCCGACGCGCCGCTGGCCCGGCGCAACCCCGTGGCCAAGCTCGCCGCGGCGCTGGTGTTCTCGTTCATCCTCGTCGCCACCCTGGACCCGGTGGCCCCGGCGATCGCCATCGCCGTCGAGCTGGCCGTGCTGCCGCTGTTCGGGGTCCGCTTCCGGGTGCTGGCCCGGCGGGCCTGGCCGCTGCTGGTCGGCGCGGTCGGCATCATGGTGACGCTGGTGCTCTTCGCGGCCGAGCGCTCCGGCCGGGTGCTGGTCGAGGCCGGCCCCGCGGTGGTCACCTCCGGGGTGCTGCTCACCGCGCTCGGCCTGGTGCTGCGCATGTTCGCCGTGGCGCTGCCCGGCGTGATCGTGTTCGCCACCACCGACCCCACCGACCTGGCGGACGCCCTGATCCAGAACGCGAAGGCGCCGGCCCGGTTCGCCATCGGGGCGTTGGCGGCGTTCCGGCTGGTGCCGCTGCTCGGGCAGGAGTGGCAGATGATCGCCATGGCCCGCCGCGCCCGCGGGGTGGCGGCGGGACGCAACCCGCTGGCGAAGCTGCGGCTGTTCGTCTCCACCGCCTTCGCCCTGCTGGTCGGGGCGATCCGCCGGGGCACCCGACTGGCCGTGGCGATGGACGCCCGCGGCTTCGACGCCGGCACCCCGCGTACGGTCGCCCGGCGGCAGCGCTTCGTCGCCGCCGACGGGCTGCTGATCGCCGGGGCGGCGCTGCTGGCCGGCGCGGCGCTGGCGGTCAGCGTCCTGGCGGGCACCTTCCGGCCGCTGATCGGCTGAGGGCGGCGGCTGCCGGCGCCGCGGCCACGGTGGCGAGGCCCAGCGGTCTGTCGCCCTACCGGCGCCGGAGCTGGGCCACGCCGGTCTGGTACGCCAACACGACGGCCTGCACCCGGTCGCGCACCCCGAGCTTGGCGAAGATGCGGTTGACGTGCGTCTTCACCGTCGCCTCGCCGAGGAGGAGCTGGTGGGCGATCTCCCGGTTGGACAGGCCGTCGGCCATCATCCGCAGCACCTCCGTCTCCCGGGCGGTCAGCTCCGCCAGGCCCGGGCTGCCCGCGGTCGCCGCAGGCGCCGTCGCCGTGTAGTGGTCGATCAGCCTGCGGGTGATCGACGGGGACAGCAGCGCGTCGCCACGCGCGGCGGCCTGCAGGGCGCCCGCGAGATCCTTCGGCGGGGTGGTCTTGAGCATGAATCCGGACGCGCCGGCCCGCAGCGCCCGGTAGACGTACTCGTCCAGGTCGAAGGTGGTCAGCACGATGATCCGGATGTCGGCGCACTCCGCCAGGATCCGCTCCGTCGCGGCGATGCCGTCCAGCCGCGGCATGTGGATGTCCATCAGGACGACGTCGGGCTTGAGGCGTGCCGCGAGCAGCACGGCGTCCTCGCCGTCGGCCGCGTCGGCGACCACCTCGATGTCGGGCTGCGCGCCGAGGATCATCCGGAGTCCGCCGCGGACGAGGGCCTCGTCGTCGGCGATGAGCACCCGGGTCACGCCGTCGTGCCCGTCGGAGAGAGCGCGGGCGCCGAGCCGTCGAGACCCAACGGAAGCTCCACACGGACCTCGAAGCCGCCCTGCTCGCGCGGGCCCGCGACGACCGTGCCGCCGAACAGCTCGGCCCGTTCCCGGATGCCGGTCAGCCCGTGGCCGGTGCCGACGCCACGGCGGGTGGGACCGGGCCCGTCGTCGACGACGTGCAGCCGGAGCCGGGTGTCGCCCACGTCGATCGAGACGTCGACGGTCGCGCCGGGGGCGTGCCTGGCGGCGTTCGTCAGCGCCTCCTGGAGGATCCGGTAGGCGTTGACGTCGGCGGCGACCGGGACCGGGCCGAGATCGCCCGTGACGGTGACCTCGACCCGCCCGCCGGCGACCCGTACCGCGGTGGTCAACGCGTCGAGCTGCCGCAGCGAGGGCAGTCCCTCCGGCACCGGTTCCGAGCCGCGCAGGATGACCAGCAGCCGGCGCAGTTCGGTGACCACATCGCGCCCCACGTCCTGCACCGCCTCCAGTGACTCGCGGGCCTGGCGCGTGTCCGAGTCGAGCACGGCCTCGGCCGCGCCGGCCTGCAGCACCATCGCCGAGACGCCGTGCGAGACGATGTCGTGCAGTTCCCGGGCCACCCGCAGCCGTTCGTCCGTCCGCGCGGCGGCCTCCCGCTCGGCGGCCAACGCGACCAGACGCACCGCCTGCGCGCGGCGCATCCGGACCGCGTAGCCCGGACCCAGCACCGCGAGCGCGACGAACACGATGAACACCCAGTCCGAGTCCCCGGCGGCGGTGTTCTCGACGCCGAGTGCGACGAAGTAGCTGACCGTGGCGACGGTCGGTGCGGCGCGTCCCCCCACGGCGACGCAGCCGAAGCAGGCGAGGAGCAGCGCCAGGAGCGGCACGACGGGCCACTCCGGGAGGACGGGCGTGAAGCTCTGCGCGGTGAAACAGGCGCCGGCGAGGACGGCCGCCGCTCGCGGGTACGTCGTGCAGACCGCCACCGCGAGGCCGTAGCCGGCGAGCAGCACGGTGAGCACGGCGAGCCAGCCGGCCGGCAGCGCCGCGAGGTCGGGCCCCTGGCCTTCGACGTAGCCGGCGATCGGAACGTACAGCTCGGCCAGGCCGAACCCGAACAGCGCGAGACCGGCGACCGTGGCGACGACGAGACCCCGCGGGAGACGTCGGTTGTCGAGGACGGCGGACATGGTGCGAAGGGTATCGGCGACGCCCGAGGCCGGGCGTCCACCCACGGGTGTAGAAGGCCTGGCAGAACCCTCCACCCTCGGCTCAACCCGTCGGCCGACGATCGGGCCCCGGGCCGGCTCCTACCGTCCACCACACACTTCTCGAGGGGAGACACGATGGATGACAGGACCGGGCGACGGTACGGCCGGCGGCTGACGGCGGTCGCGCTGGCCGCGGCCGGCGTCCTCTACGGCGTCGCGAACGCGTTCTACTGGGTGATGTTCCCGGACGACGTGTCCGAAACCGCCGGCAACGTGGCGGTGGCCGCCGGGAACCTCGGCGCGTGGCGGGTGGAGACCGTCCTGTTCGCCCTGGCGCACCTGCTGCTGCTGCCGGCGATGGCCGGCCTGACCGTGGCGCTCGGCCGACACAGGCCGCTGGTCGCCACGGTCGGCGGCAGCATCACCCTGCTCGGCCTCTACTTCTCCACCGTCCACCTCTGGCACTACAACGCCTTCTTCGGAGCCCTCGCCGCCGCCGACGTCGACGCCGAGGCCGTCCGACCGGTCGTCGACGCCCTCGACAACGACCCGTTCGTGATGGCGTCGTTCGCCATGTGGCTGCTGGGCTGGATGATCGGCCTCATGGTGCTGGCCTTCGGGGCCTGGCGGGCCGGCTTGGTGTCGCTGTGGGTGCCGCTCGTCCTCACCGGCGGGCAGGTCCTCGAATTGGTCAGCGAGGGGGTTCCGCTCAAGATCGTGGTGAGCGTGCTGATGGCGGTCGGGTTGTCCGGCCTGGCGCTCGGCGTCGGCCGGCAGCGCCCGGCCGACGCGGCGGGCCGGACGGAGGCACCGGTGGCCGCGCACTCCTGACCGGCCGGGGTGACGGGGCGGGGTCGCGGCGTCATCCGCGGCCCCGCCCCCGGGTTTCCCGGCCCGCCGTCGTCGGCCGCGCCAACGGCAGGATCCGGCTCCGCCTGCTGGTTTCTGGACGTCGTCCTGGCGGTGGGCCTGCTCGTCAGCTGCGCCGGAAGGCGTACCGGCGGGCCTGGGGTGCCTGCTGGCTCCGGCCCCCGGGGTTGCGGGCCCCGGCACCCCGCGCGGGCGGACCGGCCTTCGTCGGCGGCGTCGCGGGCAGCGCCGGGACCGACGCCGGGGCGACCGCGATCGCGTCCATCTCGATCGGCGTCAGGTCCGCGACGGTCGGCTTCGGCGTGACGGTGCGGGACTTCTTCGGGTTGCGCTTGGCGGGCATCCGGGCCTCCTCGGTCTGCGGACCGTCCCGTCGTCTGATCGGACGGGCCGCGGGTCGGTGACCGTCGCGCGACGGTCGGGCGGAATCGGGACTGCTCCCCGGGTGCGACCACGAAGGACACCGCCGCCTCGGCGGCAGGGTGGGAATGCGGACGCCCGGGAGCACGCGGACCCGCGGCAGCAGGGCGGCGGGCCGGCTCGGAGATGGGGCGTCAGTTGCGCATGCCCACACGCTAACCCCACGGCACGGCCCCGCGCATCCGAATTACCGGCACGAGCGGCATGCTCGCCCGGTGACGCACCGCGACGCGGAGGTGTCGGGCTGTCGCACATCCGCACCGCGCCCGCCTCCCGCCGCGATACGGTCGCAGCGGCGGCTGTGGACGACGGAAGGCGGCAGACGGATGGCCGAGGGGGCGGCGCGGATCGGCGTGACCGGGCTGGCGGTGATGGGCCGGAACCTGGCCCGGAACCTGGCCCGGAACGGCTTCACCGTGGCGCTGCACAACCGCTCGCCGGAGCGCACCCGCAGCCTCGTCGCGGAGCACGGCGACGAGGGGACCTTCCTGCCCGCCGAGTCGATGGCGGACTTCGTCGCCTCGCTGGAGCGGCCGAGGGCGGTGATCGTGATGGTCAAGGCGGGCGGGCCCACCGACGCCGTGATCGACGAACTGGTGCCACTGCTCGACCCCGGCGACATCGTCGTGGACTGCGGCAACGCGCACTTCGCCGACACCCGCCGGCGGGAGGAGGCGCTGCGGGCCCACGGGCTGCACTTCGTCGGCACCGGCGTCTCCGGCGGCGAGGAGGGTGCCCTGCGCGGCCCGAGCATCATGCCCGGCGGGTCGGCGGAGTCCTACCGCACGCTCGGCCCGATCTTCGAGAGGATCGCCGCGCAGGTGGACGGGGTGCCGTGCTGCCGGCACATCGGGCCGGACGGCGCCGGGCACTTCGTCAAGATGGTGCACAACGGCATCGAGTACGCCGACATGCAGCTCATCGCCGAGGCGTACGACCTGCTGCGGGCCGGGCTGGGCGCGGAGCCGGCGGAGATCGCGGAGATCTTCCGCGACTGGAACTCCGGCGAGCTGGAGTCCTTCCTCATCGAGATCACCGCGGACGTGCTGGCGCACACCGATTCCGCCACCGGGCGGGCGTTCGTGGACGTCGTGCTGGACCGCGCCGAGCAGAAGGGCACCGGCCGCTGGACGGTGCAGAGCGCCCTCGATCTGGGCATCCCCATCACCGGCATCGCCGAGGCGACGTTCGCCCGGTCGTTGTCCGGGCACGCCGACCAGCGGGCGGCGGCGCGCGGGGTGTTCCCGGACGCGGGCGGCACGTGGCAGGTCGGCGACCGGGACACCTTCGTCGAGGACGTCCGCCGCGCGCTGCTCGCCTCCAAGATCGTCGCGTACGCGCAGGGCTTCGACCACATCCGGGCCGGCTCCCGGGAGTACGACTGGGGCATCGACCTGGGCGGCACCGCGACGATCTGGCGGGGCGGCTGCATCATCCGCGCCCGCTTCCTCGACCACATCCGGCAGGCGTACGACGAGCAGCCGGAGCTGCCGACGCTGCTGGTCGCGCCGTGGTTCGCCGACACCGTCAACGACGGCGTGCCGAGCTGGCGGAGGGTGGTTGCCGAGGCGGCCCGGGCCGGGGTGCCGGCGCCGGCGTTCGCCTCGTCGCTGGCGTACTTCGACGCGCTGCGCGCCGAGCGACTCCCGGCGGCGCTGATCCAGGGGCTGCGGGACAACTTCGGCGCGCACACCTACCACCGCGTGGACCGCGACGGCACCTTCCACACCCTCTGGTCCGGCGACCGCTCCGAAATCCAGGCCTGACCCACCCCACCCCGGCGAGAAGGGGTGGCGGAGGTGGCCGGTCAGGCGATGGTGGCGTGCATCTCCCAGACCAGGATCTCGGCCGGCTCGGTGGCGGTGACCCGTCGCCCGCCCGTCATGGTGAGTCGGGCGGCGTCGCCGGTGCCGAGCAGGCCGGCGCCCTCCAGGGTGACCGCGCCGGTCGGCACGTAGAGATGGACGAAGGGCGCGTCCGGGAGATCGACCTCGTCGCCGGGGCGGAGCCGGGCGGCGTGCAGGGCGGCGAAGCGGTTCCGGATCCGGATCGCCGCGGCACCGTCGTGGCGGTCCATCCCGGAGGCGACGGGCACCAGGCCGCCGCGCAGCAGCTCGTCGTGGATCTCGAGCTGTTCGTAGCCGGGGTCGATGCCCTGCTCGTCCGGGAGCACCCACATCTGCACGAAGTGGACGGGATCGGTGTGCGGGTCGCGGCCGTCGAGCCGCCAGGAGTCGTTCTTCTCCGAGTGCAGGATGCCGGTGCCGGCGCTCATCCGCTGCGCCAGCCCCGGGTAGATCACGCCGGAGTGACCGGTGGAGTCCTGGTGCACCAGCGACCCGCGCAACACCCAGGTCACGATCTCCATGTCCTGGTGCGGGTGGGTCTCGAAGCCGGCGCCCGGCCGGACCACGTCGTCGTTGTTGACCAGCAGCAGACCGTGGTGGGTGTTGGCCGGGTCGTAGTGCCGGGAGAACGAGAACGAGTGCTTCGAGTCGAGCCAGGAGATCCGGGTGGCGAAGCGGTCGTCGGCCCGCCGGACGTCGACGGCCGGAGCGGGGGCGGTCACCGCGTCACCGGTCGGCGGCCCGACGTCGCCCCGGGATCGACCGGCGCGGCCGGTGGGTCGGCGGGAGGCGTCACCAGGCACGCTGCCCGGTCTCGGTCGGCGCCCAGGTGAGCGCCGGTTCACCCGTGGCCAGCTCGCCGATCTCGCCGGAGCGCGGCTGCGGCGCGTGGCCGAGCTCGTGGCAGTGCTGCTCGGCGATCTCGGCGCAGATCTCGGCCACCTGCGCGCAGATCGGGTCACCGAGGTCGGCGGCGTTCAGCGCCATGATCATCTTGTACCGGAGATCCCGCATCCCCACCCCCGAGGCTCGACGCGGTCCGGGGCACCCACCCCGTCCCCGATCCTAGGCACCCCCACCCCTCACCCACCCCGAAACCCCCGAACCCGCCCCCAGCCGGGCATCCGGTTCCGGTGGCCGCCTCCACGGCGAAGGCGAAGATCGCACCCAGGCGACGGCCCGGTAGGACGCTCTCGCGAGGCACCACAAGCGCATGGTCGCCAGGCGGGGTGGCGGCGGGGACGGGGCGGACGGGGAGGGGAGGTCAGCGTCGCGGGGAGCGACGCTGACCGGCCGGGTCAGAAGAAGCGGCGGCGCTTCGCCTTCCGCGGGCGGAGCATGTCGGCACCCTTGGTGAGCAGGCGGCTCACCCCGGACGGGCCGCGGCGGGCCTCCAGCGTGTGACTGAGCCGACGCGCGCCGGCCGCCGCCAGCGGCACCGCGACCGCCATCAACGCCCACTGGGCAATACGCTTCTGGATCATGTGGGTTCACCTCCGTCAGTGGCTGCTGACCGGAGAGGTACCCCGCGCGGCGGAGCGGTAAGCCTCAGGACGGCGGGGCGACCGGGTTGGGCAGCGCGCCGCCGAAGCGGCGGTCCCGCTGGGCGTACAGCTCGCAGGCGTACCAGAGGTGCCGGCGGTCGAAGTCGGGCCACAGCGTGTCGAGGAACACCAGTTCGGCGTACGCGGTCTGCCAGAGCAGGTAGTTGGAGATCCGCTGCTCGCCGGAGGGGCGGAGGAAGAGGTCCACCTCGGGGACCTCCGGGTGGTAGAGGTACTTCGCCACCGTCTTCTCGGTGACCTTCGCCGGGTCGAGCCTGCCCGCGGCCGCGTCCCGGGCGATCGCGGCGGCGGCGTCGGCGATCTCGGCCTGCCCGCCGTAGTTGACGCAGAACTGGAGGGTCAGGGTGGAGTTGCCCCGGGACATCTCCTCCGCCGTCTGCAGCTCGGAGATGACGCTCTTCCAGAGCCGGCCGGCCCGGCCGGACCAGACCACCCGCACCCCCAGGTCGACCAGCTGGTCGCGGCGGCGGCGGATGACGTCCCGGTTGAAGCCCATCAGGAACCGGACCTCGTCCGGCGAGCGCCGCCAGTTCTCCGTGGAGAAGGCGTACGCCGACAGGTAGGGAATGCCCAGCTCGATGGCGCCCTCGATGGTGTCGAACAGGGAGTGCTCCCCCGCCTCGTGGCCCTTGGTGCGAGGCAGCCCGCGCTCCTTGGCCCACCGGCCGTTGCCGTCCATCACCACGGCGACGTGCCGGGGCACCGCCTCGGCGGGCAACGCCGGCGGCCGGGCGCCCGAGGGGTGCGGTGTCGGCGGCACCGGCTCGCGCCGGCCGGCCCTCATCGATCGGATCACTCGGCTCTCTCCCTGCTCACGCCATCCGCTCCGGCCCCCACGCCCCGCGGCGGCGGGACCGGGCCGGCCGCCGGGGCACCCCGGTCGACCAGCGGCAGCGAGCGTAGCGCGCGCTCCAGGTGCCACTGCAGGTGCGCCGCGACGAGGCCGCTGCACTCCCGGCGTACGCCGGTCTCGGTGGCGTCGGCGACCCGCCAGTCGCCGCTGGTCAGCGCGGACATCAGGTCGATGGTGGCCGGGGCGGGATGGGCCGCGCCGGGGGGCCGGCAGTCCGGGCAGACCGCGCCCCCGGCCGGTACGGAGAACGCCCGGTGCCGCCCGGGCGTGCCGCAGACGGCGCAGGCGGTCAGCGCCGGCGCCCAGCCCGCGAGGGCCATCCCGCGCAGCAGGTACGCGTCGAGCACCAGGGTGGTGTCGTGGCTGCCCTCGGCGAGCGCCCGCAGCGCGCCGAGGGTGAGCTGGAACAGCCGCAGCGACGGCTCCCGCTCCACCGGGGTGAGCCGCTCGGCGGTCTCGGCGATCGCGCTGGCGGCCGTGTAGCGGGGATAGTCGCCGAGGAACCGCTTGCCGTAGAGGTCGATGCCCTCGACCTGGCTGACCGTGTGCAGCGAGCTGCCCTGGTTGCCCTTCGGGTCGCCGGCGAGCTGGAGGTCGACGTGCCCGAACGGCTCCAGCCGGGCGCCGAACTTGCTGGTGGTGCGGCGGATCCCGCGGGCCACGGCCCGCAGCCGGCCGTGCCGGCGGGTGAGCAGGGTGATGATCCGGTCGGACTCGCCGAGCTTCTGCACGCGCAGGACCACCGCGTCGTCGCGGTAGAGCTGTCGGCGGTACCCGGCCATCGGACCATTCTCCCTCGGGGTGCGAAATCAGGGTCGGCTCGGGGTGGACGCGCGAAGAACCCCCGATGCGCGGCGCGCGCCGTGCCTCGTAGCGTGCTCGCATGGCTCTCCACCGGACCGCCGCGGCGCTCGCCGCGGCCGCCACCCTGATCGTCGTCGCCGGGTGCGACAACCTGGCCTCCCGTCGGCTCGACTACGACAACACCGAAGCGGCCCGGATCACCGCCATCCGGGTGCTTCCGGGGTCCGGCGACGTGACCGTCCGCACCACCGGCACGGACGACGAGGTGCGGATCAAGCGGGTGGTGCGCTACCACGGCGGCCAGCCCGACACCACGTACGAGATCAACGGCACCGAACTGATGCTGGACACCGACTGCGGCAAGGACTGCAGCGTCTCCTACGACGTCACCGCCCCGGAGGGGGTGAGCGTGACGGGCGAGACCGGCTCCGGTGACGTCCACCTGACCAAGGTCGGCGCGGTGGAGATCCGGCTCGGTTCCGGCAACGTCCGGGTGACCGGCGCCGACGGCCCCGTCGTGGCGGAGACCGGCTCGGGTGACGTCAGGGTGACCGGCGCCGCCGGCGCGGTCACCGTCACGACCGGCTCCGGCAACATCGACGTGGACGGCGCCCCGGGCGCCGTGACCCTGCGCGCCGGCTCCGGCGACATCACCGGGCGCCGCCTCGGCGCCGGGGTGGACGCCGAGGCGGGCTCCGGCAACATCACCGTCGACCTGGCCGCGCCCGCCTCGGCGCGTACGCACACCTCCAGCGGCGACATCAAGCTCGTCGTACCCACGGCCCGCTACCAGATCCGTTCCGCGGCCGGCGGCGGCGAGACCCGGCTGGGCGTGACCCACGATCCGACCGCCTCGCTGGTGCTCGACATCTCCACCGGCGGCGGCGACCAGACGGTCACCCAGCGCTGATCTCGACGGTCTGCGGATCCCGGGCGGCGCGCGGCGACGGCACGCCGGCCCGCCCGGTGGCCGGACCGGACCGCGCGGCGGGGGCCGGGGCGGGCGGCGCCCCGGCGCCGGTCGGGGCGGGTGAACCGGCGCCGGTCGGGGCGGATGGCCCGGTGCGGGCCGGTGCGGGGCGGGAGCCGCCGGGAAACAGCTCCGGCGGCCGGTGGGCCGCCACGTCCTCCACCCAGCCGACCAGGGCGGTCACCACCGCGACCAGGGCGAAGACCAGGACCACCCGGACCGCCAGGCCGAGCGGATCCTGGTGCGACCAGCCCACCACGTCCACCAGCGGGGTGAGCACCGCCACGAACGGCATGTGCCACAGGTAGACGGTGAGCGCCCGCCGGTTGAACACGGTCACGACCCGACCGAACACGGCCCTGCGGTCCACCCATCGCGCGCCCGCCGGCGCCCGCCCGAGCAGGACGAGGATGAAGGCCGCCGACCAGAGGGCGTTGCCCAGGGGGTTGTCGTTCAGGTCGTACCCGCGGGGTCCGGGGTGGGTGACGATCCAGGCGGCCCCGGCGGCGGCGAGGGCCAGCGCGACGGGCACCAGCACCCGGGTGGCCAGGCGACGCAGCATGCCGGCCTGGTGGGCGAAGCCGAGCAGCCAGGCGCCGAAGTAGAGCCCGAAGTGGTGCAGCGCCCCCGGCAGCGCCGGCAGCAGGCCCAGCTCGGCCGCGGCGAGCATGGCGTACGGGGCGACCAGCGTGGGCACCGGGGCGCGCCGGAACAGCCAGAGGGCGACCGGGGAGGCGAGCACGAACCAGAGGTAGTCGCGCAGATACCAGATCACGCTCAGCGCGATCGC
The DNA here is from genome assembly GCF_055587185.1 of Micromonospora sp. NPDC048040. Taxonomy (NCBI): domain Bacteria; kingdom Bacillati; phylum Actinomycetota; class Actinomycetes; order Micromonosporales; family Micromonosporaceae; genus Micromonospora; species Micromonospora sp. NPDC048040. Next base: position 28,626 of record NZ_JBVJGT010000021.1, read on the forward strand.
CCCCCAGCCGTTGGCCGGCGGATCGGCGACGGGGAAGAGCCAGAGCAGCACCTTCGGGCTCAGCGGCAGCCCGGTGAGCAGCATGGCGGGTACGAAGACCGCGGCGACCACCCAGAGTGACGGCAGCAGGCGACGCAGCCGGCGTACGACAGCCCCCGGCCCCCACCGTTGCAGCGAGGCGGCCATCAGCGAGCCGGCGAGCGCGAACATCACCGACATCGCCGGGAAGACGAGGGTCAGGGTGGCCCATCCGGTGACGTGGTAGACCACGACTCGAACGATGGCCAGGAAGCGGAGCAGGTCAAGGTATCGGTTTCGCATCAGCCTGCATCTATGTCCGGGGGCACGGGGGCTGGTCCTTCCCCTACCCTCCGGAGCGGCCCCGGCAAACCGCCAGCACCCCACGTGAACGTGACATCTTCCACCCGGCCGACCGACATCGATCATGCCCGGGTCGCCGGGCCGGGGCGCGCCCGGCCCGGCGACCGGTCAGAATCCCAGCTTGCGCAGCTGCTTCGGGTCCCGCTGCCAGTCCTTCGCCACCCGGACGTGCAGGTCGAGGTAGACCCGGGTGCCGAGCAGCTCCTCGATCTGCCGCCGCGCGGTCGTGCCGACCTCCTTGAGCCGGCTGGCCCGGTGGCCGATCACGATCGCCTTCTGGCTGGGCCGCTCGACGTACACGTCGGCGTAGATCTTCATGAGCTTGCCCTCGGGGACCATCTCCTCGACGACGACCGCGATGGAGTGCGGCAGCTCGTCACGGACGCCCTCCAGGGCCGCCTCCCGGATCAGCTCGGCGACCAGCACCTGCTCCGGGTCGTCGGTGAGCATGTCGTCCGGGTAGAGCTGCGGCGACTCGGGCAGGTAGCGGGTCATCACCTCGACGAGGGTGTCCACCTGGTGCCCGGAGACCGCGCTGACCGGCACCACCTCGGCGAACTCGCCCAGCTCGCTGACGGCGAGCAACTGCTCGGCCAGCCGCCTGCGGTCCACCAGGTCGGTCTTGGTGACCACCGCCAGCACCGTGGCCTTCAGCTCGGCCAGCTCGCCGGTGATGAACCGGTCGCCGCGCCCGATCGGCTCGTCCGCGGGGATGCAGAGGCCGATCACGTCGACCTCGCTCCAGGTCTGTCGGACCAGGTCGTTGAGGCGCTCGCCGAGCAGCGTGCGGGGGCGGTGCAGGCCCGGGGTGTCGACCAGCACGAGCTGGGAGTCCGGGCGGTGCAGGACGGCCCGGATGACGTGCCGGGTGGTCTGCGGCTTGTTCGAGGTGATGGCGATCTTCTGCCCGACGATCGCGTTGGTCAGCGTCGACTTCCCGGCGTTCGGGCGGCCGACGAAACAGGCGAAACCGGCCCGGTAGGGGCGCTGCTCCAGGTCGCTCACGCCGCGACCCCGCCCCGCTCGCCGGCCGCCGTCCGCCCGCTCACTCGACCACCGTGCCCAGGACGGTGCCGTCCGGCGCGGCCACGTGGATCGGCGCGTCGACCGCGAGGTCCCGCACCGCCGCGTGCCCGGCGCCGTCCAGCGTCGACGCCTCGGTCACCACCACGGCGGCCTCCAGCCGGCTCGCGCCGGCCGCCGCCGCCGAGGCCACCGCGAGCTGGAGCGCGGTGATCGTCAGCGAGGGCAGCGAGACGCTGGCCGCGGCGTACGTCCGCCCGTCCTGGTCGCGTACCGCCGCGCCCTCCACGGCGCCCACCCGGCCGCGCGCGCCCCGGGCCAGGACGACCAGCTTGCCGTCCTCGGCGCTCAGCTCGATCGGGTCGGACGGGGTGGGCCGGGCGGCCGGTACGGCGGGTGACTCAGGCATCGGCGGGTTGCCTCTCCTCGGATCGGTTCGTGTCGCCCCGGGGCTCGGCGTGCTCGCCGCGGCCCGGGCCGTCCTGCGTGTCGGTCGACTCCACCCGGCTCACCAGCACGGTGTCGATCCGGTTGCGTCGGCCGGTGGTGCCCTCGGCGACCAGCCGGAGCCCGGCGACCTCGACCTGCGCCCCCGGGATCGGGACGCGGCCCAGGGACTGGGCGAGCAGGCCGCCGACGGTCTCCACCTCGTCGGTGGGCAGCTCGGTGTCGAACAGCTCGCCCAGGTCCTCCACCGGGAGCCGCGCGGTGACCCGCACCGCCCCGTCGTCGAGGTGCTCGACCGGCGGGCGCTCGACATCGTACTCGTCGGTGATCTCGCCGACGATCTCCTCCAGGATGTCCTCGATGGTGACCAGCCCCCCGGTGCCGCCGTACTCGTCGACGACGATGACCAGGTGGTTGCGGGCGGCCTGCATCTCCGAGAGCAGGTCGTCGACCGGCTTGGACTCCGGCACGAAGGTGGCGGGGCGCATCAGCTCGGCGACCGGGAGCTGGCGGTCCTCCGGGGCGCCGCCCTGGGTGCGCCGGATCAGGTCCTTGAGGTAGAGCACGCCGAGCACGTCGTCGACGCTCTCGCCGATGACCGGGATCCGGGAGAACCCGGAGCGCAGGAAGAGCGCCAGCGCCTGGGAGAGCGTCTTGCGCTCCTCGATCCACACCATCTCGGTGCGCGGCACCATCACCTCGCGGGCGATCGTGTCGCCGAGCGCGAAGACGGAGTGGATCATCTGGCGCTCGCCGTGCTCCACGACGCCGCGCTGCTCGGCGAGGTCGACCAGCTCGCGCAGCTCCACCTGGGTGGCGAACGGCCCCTCCCGGAAGCCGCGCCCCGGGGTGACCGCGTTGCCGATCAGGATCAGCAGCGAGGCGAGCGGGTTCAGCGCCCGGCCCAGCCAGCGGACCAGGGGCGCGACGGACCGCCCGACCACGTACGCGTGCTGCCGGCCGAGGGTGCGCGGACCGACTCCGACCACCACGAAGCTGATCACGGTCATCGCGCCGGCGGTGACCAGTGCCGCGCGCCAGCCCGCGCCGAAGGTGTCCACCGCGACGAGCGCCACCAGCGTGGTGGCGGTCAGCTCGGCGAGCAGCCGCAGCAGCAGGAGCAGGTTGAGGTGGCGGACCACGTCCCCGGCGACGGCCTGGAGCGTGCGCGCGCCCCGTACGCCGTCGCGGGCCAGCTCGGCGGCGCGGGCGGGCGAGACCGCGGCGAGGGCCGCCTCGGTCATCGCGATCAGGCCGGCCAGCACCACCAGGCCGGCCGCGGAGACCAGCAGTTGCAGGTCGGGCAGGCCGGTGGCGCCGGCCGCCAGTGTCGGGGTGTCCATCACCGGGACCGGGTCGACCGCCAGCTCGCCAGCAGTCGGGCCTGGAGCGCGAACATCTCCCGCTCCTCCTCCGGCTCGGCGTGGTCGTAGCCGAGCAGGTGCAGCACGCCGTGCACGGTGAGCAGGTGCAGCTCGTCGGCGGCGGAGTGGCCGGCGGTGGCCGCCTGCTTGGCCGCCACCTCCGGGCAGAGCACGATGTCGCCGAGCAGCGCCGGCTCGCCGGCGGCGTTCGACTCGCCGGGCCCGTGGTCGACGCTGCCCTCGTCCATGGGGAAGGCGAGCACGTCGGTCGGGCCGTCGCCGCCCATCCAGCGGTGGTTCAGCTCGGTCATGTAGTCGATGTCGACCAGCAGCACGGACAGCTCGGCGAGGGGGTTGACCCCCATCTCGTCGAGGGCGTGCCGGGCGACGGCGAGCACGGCGTCGGTGTCGACGTCGACGCCGGACTCGTTGGCGATCTCGATGGACAACAGTCTTCCCTCGGTGGTCTAGCGGCGCCGGCCGGCCCGGCCGCCCTGGGCTGTCCGCCCGGGCACGGCGTGCACGCTCTGCGCCTGCTGGTTCTCCCGCTCGGCGTCCCAGCGGGCGTACGCGTCGACGATCTCCCCGACCAGCCGGTGGCGGACCACGTCCGAGCTGGAGAGCTGGGCGAAGTGCACGTCCTCGACGTTCTCCAGGATCTCCCGGACCACCCGCAGGCCGCTGGTCGTGCCGCCGGGGAGGTCGACCTGGGTGACGTCACCGGTGACGACGATCTTGGAACCGAAGCCGAGCCGGGTGAGGAACATCTTCATCTGCTCGGGCGTGGTGTTCTGTGCCTCGTCGAGGATGATGAACGCGTCGTTGAGGGTACGCCCCCGCATGTACGCCAGCGGCGCGACCTCGATCGTGCCCGCCGCCATCAGCTTGGGGATGGTGTCGGGGTCGAGCATGTCGTGCAGCGCGTCGTAGAGCGGGCGCAGGTAGGGGTCGATCTTCTCGTTGAGCGTGCCGGGCAGGAAGCCGAGCCGCTCCCCCGCCTCGACCGCCGGCCGGGTGAGGATGATCCGGTTGACCTGCTTGGCCTGCAGGGCCTGGACGGCCTTGGCCATGGCCAGGTAGGTCTTGCCGGTGCCGGCGGGGCCGATGCCGAAGACGATGGTGTGCGCGTCGATCGCGTCGACGTAGCGCTTCTGCCCCAGCGTCTTGGGGCGGATGGTGCGCCCGCGCCGGGAGAGGATGTTGAGCGTCAGGACCTCGGCGGGCCGCTCGGCGCCGCCCTGCTCGAGCATGCCGACGGTACGCCGGACGGCGTCAGTGGTCAGGGTCTCGCCTTTCTCGATGAGTTCGAGCAGCTCGCTGAAGATCCGCTCGGCGAGGGCGTTGTCGGCGGGGGCGCCGGTGATGGTGATCTCGTTGCCCCGGACGTGCACGTCACTGTTGACCGAGCGCTCGACCAGTCGCAGGATCTCGTCACCCGCGCCGAGCAGGTTGACCATGATCTTGGAATCCGGAACGGTGATCCTGGTCTGCACCCGGGGCGGGCCGGGAGGTGGGGTGCCGGTCATAGGTCGGGCCGAGGGGCCCTGCGCCACCTGCTCTCGATCTCGGCGCCGGGCCTGCTGGCGCGGCGCGCTGACGTTGCTCCCATCGTATCTGCTCAACAGCGGCGGCACCGCGCCCATTTCCGCGCGCACGGGACGGCCCGCCCGCCGTGACCGCCCCGGACCGGGCACGCCGGGGCACGACGACACCGGCCGGCCGGGCACGCGCCGCGATCCTGTGCGGGACGCTGCCGTTCGACGCCGGGACGGCACACGACGGCACGGACGGGACGCGGCCCGCGTCGGCCCCGCCCCGCCCGTGCGCGCCGCCGTCAGGAGCCGGCGCGGAAGTCGTACCGGTCGAAGGTCTCCTGGGTACGGGTGAACCGGTAGGTCGCCCAGTGCATCCGGACCACCGCGCCGTGCTCGTCCCGGGTGAGCCGCAGCAGCTCGCCCACCTCGCGCCCGGCGACCGTGCGGTACACGTCCGGCCGGTCTGGCAGCGGCGCGAAGACCGCCGGCGACTTCCCCGCCGGGTCGTCGGCGCCCCGGGCCCGCAGCGCGCCGTCGTGCCACGAGAAGACGTACTCGAAGCCCTCGCCCCACCAGCGGCCGAGCAGCCCGCGTACGCCCTCGGGGGCGGGCGGGCCCGGCCGCCACGGCGCGACGTCGGCCGGGTCGTGCTCGACGGCGGCGGCCAGCAACCGGTGCGGCAGGTCGAGGACCTCGCCGGCCGTGCCGGAGGAGCCGAGCACGGCGACGCCCATCGCGCCCGGAGTCCCCTCGCCGCCGCGCCGGCCGTAGACGCCGGCCAGGAAGCCGGGCATCGCGCCGTCGTGCCCGACGTGCATGATCCGCTTGCCCTGCGGCACAAGGATCAGCCCCAGCCCGAAGCCGCCGGACCAGAGCGTCTCGTCGGTGACCGTCGCCGGCCAGCGCATCTCGTCGAGCGTGGCCGGGGCGAGCACCGCGCCCGCCGGGTCCAGCGCCGCCGGGTCGGCGAGGAAGGCCGCCCAGCGGGCCATGTCGGTGGCGGTGCTCCAGAGCTGGGCCGCCGGCCCCACCGCGCCGAAGTCCGTGGGCGGCTCCGGGTGCGCCTCGTCGGAGTACGCGTCGACCAGGAAACCGGTCGCGGCGTGCGGGCCCGGCGTCACCGAGGTGTCGGCCAGCCCCAGCGGGGTCAGCACCCGCTCGGCGAGCACCTCCGCCCAGGTGCCGCCCCGCAGGTGGCCGACGAGCCGGCCGAGCAGCGCCATGCCGAGGTTGGAGTAGTGGTAGCGGCGGCCCGGCGGCAGCACCCGCTCGGCCCGGGCGAGGTCCGCGACCAACTCGTCGACGTCGGGCGCGCGCAAGCTGTCCCAGACGTCGCCGTACGGCTCCCGTTGCAGACCGGCGGTGTGCGACAGCAGCCGGCGCACGGTCAGCTCGCCGTGGGCCGGCAGGTCCAGGTGGCGGCCCAGCGGGTCGTCCAGGTCGAGCAGGCCGTCGTCGCGGCACTGGAGCGTCAGCACGGCGGTGAACGTCTTCGTGACCGAGCCGATCCGGAACCGCGTGCCCGGCCCCAGCTCGGTGTCGTTGCCGGTGCCGCCGGCCGTGCACGTCCACAGCGGGCGGTCGGCCCGGTGCAGGGCCGCCGAGACCGCCGGCACCCGGGCCTGCGCCTGGACCGTGCGCACCAGCCGGGCCAGGCGGTCGTCGACCGCCGTCACGCGAGGTCCCGGGCCAGCATCGGGCCCAGCGGCGCCCCGCCGAGCACGTGCGCGTGCACGTGGAAGACCTCCTGGCCGCCGTACGCGCCGGTGTTGAACATCAGCCGGAAGCCGTCGCCGAGCAGCCCCTCGTCCTCGGCCACCGCGGCGGCCGTGGCGAGCACCTCGCCGGCCAGCGCCGGGTCGCCCTGGGCGAGCGTCGCCACGTCGGCGTAGTGCTCCTTCGGGATGACCAGCACGTGCACCGGCGCCTTCGGGCCGATGTCGCGGAAGGCGAGCGTGGTGGCGGTTTCCCGCACGACGGTGGCCGGGATCTCCCCGGCGACGATGCGGCAGAACAGGCAGTCGGTTCCCATCGGGGCAGTGTAAGGAAGGCCCCCTGCCCACGCCCGCCGTGGACGAGGGGGCCCGTCAGCACGACGGACGGGGCGGCGCGGCATGATGGCCGGCGTGACTTCACGGGCGGTACTGGTGACGGGGGCCTCGGGCGGCATCGGGCGGGCGGTGGCGACGGCGTTCGCGGCGAGCGGGGACCGGGTGGCGATCCACCACCGCGACTCGGCGGAGGCGGCCGGGCGGCTGCGCGCCGAACTGCCCGGCGAGGGGCACGTGGTGGTCCGCGCCGACCTGACCGACCCGGACGCCGTACGGGCCATGGTGGACGAGGCGGCCGGCCTGCTGGACGGGCTGGACGTGCTGGTCAACAACGCCGGGGTGTACGGCGACCGGAACGCCCCGCACCCGGTCTTCGGCGCCTCCTACGCGCAGTGGCGCGCGCAGTGGCGGCAGGTGCTGGAGACCAACCTGACCGGCGCGGGCAACGTCATCTGGTGCGCCGCCCAGCACATGCGCGACCGGGGCGGCCGGATCGTCAACGTCTCCTCCCGGGGCGCCTTCCGGGGCGAGCCGGAGCAGCCGGCGTACGGGGCGAGCAAGGCGGGGCTGAACGCGCTGGGGCAGTCGCTGGCGGTGGCCCTGGCCCCGTACGGCATCACCGTCGCCACGGTGGCCCCGGGCTTCGTGGAGACCGAAATGACCACGGAGCACCTGCGCGGGGAGCGGGGCGCCGCCATCCGGGCGCAGAGCCCGTTCAACCGGGTGGCCCGCCCCGAGGAGATCGCCGCCGCCGTGCACTGGCTCGCCTCCCCGCAGTCGGAGTGGGCCTCCGGCACCATCGTCGACCTGAACGGCGCCTCCTACCTGCGCAGCTGAGCGTCACCAGCGGGCGAGGCGGGTGGCGAGCACCGCGAGGGCGGCCACGCCGGCCGTCGAGGTGCGCAGCACCGACGGGCCCAGGCGGACGGCGCGGGCCCCGGCCCCGGTGAAGGTGTCCAGCTCGCTGTCGGCGATCCCGCCCTCCGGCCCGACGACCAGCACGATCTCGCCCGTGGCGGGCAGCTCGGCGGTGGTCAGCCGCTCCTGCGCCTCCTCGTGCAGCACGAACGCCGCGGCGGCCCCGCCGATGCGGCGCGCGACCCGGGCGGTGGACTCGTCCGGCGTCCCCGCCACCACGGGCAGCCAGGCGCGGCGGGCCTGCTTGGCCGCCTCCCGGGCGGTCGCCGCCCACTTCTCCCGCGCCCGTACGCCCCGGTCGCCGCGCCACTGGGTGACCGAGCGGGCCGCCGCCCAGGGCACGATCTCGTCCACCCCGACCTCGGTCATCGCCTGCACGGCCAGCTCGCCCCGGTCGCCCTTGGCGATGCCCTGCACCACCACCAGGCGCGGGACGGAGGCGTCGACGTACCCCCGGGAGGTGATCTCCAGGTCGAGGGAGCCGCGGCCGACGGCGGTGACCACGGCGGCGGCGGTGCCGCCCCGCCCGTCGGCGAGCAGCAGTTCCTCGCCGACGCGGAGCCGCTGCACGGTGGCGGCGTGATGCCCCTCGGGGCCGTCGAGGGTCAGCCGGCCGGCGGTGGGCAGCGACTCGACCAGGAACAGCGGCGCGGACACGACGATCAGGCTAGCCGCCCCGGCGACCGCCGGGGCGGCGAGGGCGGCGGAGCCGACCGGGCCGCCGCGGAGCGCGGCGGCCCGGGGGCGTGGGCGTCAGGCGTGGCCGTTGAAGGCGTCGCGCATCCGGGAGAAGAAGCCGCCCTGCTTGGTCAGCTCGGCGACCTCCTCGCCCCGGGTCTTGGCGAAGTCGCGCAGCATCCGCTCCTGGTCGGCGTCGAGCTTCGTCGGGGTGCGCACGTCGAGGTGGACGTAGAGGTCGCCCCGGCCGGTGCCGCGCAGGTGCGGCACGCCTCGGGCGCGCAGCCGCAGCGTGCTGCCCGGCTGGGTGCCGGCCTTGACGTCGACCGTCTCCTCGCTGTCCAGCGTCTTGATGGTCAGCCGGGTGCCGAGGGCGGCGGCGGTCATCGGCACGGTGACCCGGCAGTGCAGGTCGTCGCCCTTGCGGGAGTAGACGTCGTGCGGCCGCTCGTGGATCTCGACGTAGAGGTCGCCGGCGGTGCCGCCGCCCGGGCCGACCTCGCCCTGCTGGGCCAGCCGGATGCGCATGCCGTCCTCGACCCCGGCGGGGATCTTGACGGTCAGCGAACGCCGGGTGCGGACGCGGCCGTCGCCGGCGCACGTCGGGCAGGGGTGCGGGATGGTGGTGCCGCAGCCCTGGCAGACGGTGCACGGGCGGGCGGAGACCACCTGACCGAGGAAGGTGCGCTGCACCGACTGCACCTCGCCACGGCCGCCGCACGCCTCGCAGGTGGCCAGGTGGGTGCCGGCCGCGGTGCCGGCGCCGGAGCAGGTGGTGCAGAGCACGGCGGTGTCGACGGTGATCGGCGCCTCGACGCCGAACGCGGTCTCGTTCAGGTCCAGCTCCAGCCGCAGGATCGCGTCGGCGCCCGGCCGGGTCCGCGGTCGCGGGCCCCGCGACCCGCCGGCCGCGCCACCGAAGAACGCGTCCATGATGTCCTGGAAGCCGACGAACGGGCCGGCGCCGCCGGGACCGCCCGGACCGCCCGCGCCCCCGCCGCCGGGGGCGAGCGGGTCGCCGCCCAGGTCGACGATCTGCCGTTTCCGGTCGTCCGAGAGGACCTCGTACGCGGCGTTGATGTCCTTGAACTTCTCCTGTGCCTCCGGGTCCGGATTGACGTCCGGGTGGAACTGCCGCGCCAGCTTCCGGTAGGCGCGCTTGATCTCGTCGTCGGAGGCTTCCCGGCTCACCCCGAGAATGCCGTAGTAGTCCCTGGCCACTGCGTTCCGTGTCCTCATGTTCGTCTCGCGTTGCGCCGGTCGTCGGCCGGAGCCGGCCGTCGGCCCTGACTGGTCAGTTCTGGGCCAGCAGCTCGCCCACGTAGCGTGCCACGGCCCTCACCGTGGCGATGGTGCCGGGGTAGTCCATCCGGGTCGGCCCGAGCACGCCGAGCCCGCCCACGATCGTCGCGCCCGGCCCGTAGCCGGTGCTGACCACCGAGGCGGCGCGCAGGTTGTCGATCTCGTTCTCGTCGCCGATCAGCACCCGGGTCGTGCTCGGCTCCGCCTCACCGATGAGCTTGAGCAGCACGACCTCCTCCTCCAGCGCCTCCAGGATGGGGCGCAGCGAGCCCTGGAAGTCGAGCAGGCCGCCGCGGGTGAGGTTGGCCGTGCCGGCCAACGCGATCCGCTCCTCGTGCCGCTCGACCAGCGTCTCCAGCAGCACGGTGGAGAGGGTGGTCATGGCCGGCCGCAGGTGCGGCACCGACTCGTCGACCAGCGCCTGCACCAGCGGCGGGGTCTCGGACAGCCGGGTGCCGACCAGCTTCTCGTTGACCAGCCGACGCAGGTCCGTGACGTCGTCGGCGGGGATCGGCCCGGGCAGCTCGACCAGCCGCTGCTCGACCCGGCCGGTGTCGGCGATCATGACCAGCATCAGCCGGGTCGTGGAGATCGGCACCAGCTCCAGGTGGCGGACGGAGGAGCGGGCCAGGCTCGGGTACTGCACCACGGCGACCTGCCGGGTCAGCTGCGCCAGCAGTCGTACGGTGCGGTGCACCACGTCGTCGAGGTCGACCGCGCCGACCAGGAAGCGCTCGATCGCGCGGCGCTCGGCCGGGCTGAGCGGCTTGACCCGGGACAGCCGGTCCACGAAGAGCCGGTAGCCGCGGTCGGTGGGCACCCGGCCGGCGCTGGTGTGCGGCTGGCGGATGTAGCCCTCCTCCTCCAGCACGGCCATGTCGTTGCGGACGGTCGCCGGGGAGACCCCGAGCTGGTGCCGCTCGACCAGCGACTTGCTGCCGACGGGCTCCTGCGTGGCGACGTAGTCCTCGACGATCGCGCGCAGCACGGCGAGCTTGCGGTCGTCGAGACCCATCGTTCCCCACCTCCTGTCGCACGTCGGACCCCCCGCGCCCCGAGGGGCGGGCGGGTTGCTGGCACTCGCTACGGACGAGTGCCAGTCTACGTCGGCGCGCCCGCCGACGCGATGATCAACCTGGGACGGCGATCCGACCGGCGCCACACGGCCCGCGAAGGCGGCGGCGCCAGAGCCGATCATCCGGACATCCCGGTCGGAGTCGCTCTGGTGCGACCTTGCCCGCGGCCCCTACCGTGACGTCCATGACTGAACCACCTCGCCCTCCCGGAGCGGGGGACCCCGGCGACCGGCCGGACCCGGCCGCTCCGTCGGGGGTTCCCGGGCCGGCCGGCTCCGACGAACCCACCGCACCACTGTCCGGGGCACCGGGCCCGGGCGGCTATCCCCCGCCCGGCGGCTATCCGCCGCCCACCGGTGACCAACCGCCGTCGGGCGGCTACCCTCCGCCGGGTGGCTACCCGCCGCCCGGGGGCTATCCCCCGCCGGGCGGCTATCCCCCGCCGGGCGGCTACCCCCCGCCGGGGGCCGGCTATCCGACCGGCGGCGGCTACGGCGCGCCCACCGGCGGCTACACCAACAACGAGGACAAGAACTGGGCCCTGATCGCCCACTTCGGCGGCGCGGCCGGGGTGATCGTCGGCGGCGGCCTGCTCGGCTGGGTCGCGCCGCTCATCGCGTTGATGGCCCGGGGGCAACAGTCGCCGACCGTCCGGGCGCACGCCGTCGCGGCGCTGAACTTCCAGATCACCTGGGCGATCGTGGGCGTGCTGAGCTGGGTGCTCACCCTGATCACCTGCGGGATCCTGTTCTTCGTCCCGATGCTCGTCTGGCTGGTGCCGCTGATCTTCGGGATCGTCGCCGGGGTCAAGGCCAACGAGGGCCTGCTCTACCGCTACCCGATGGCCTACAGCTTCACCAGGTGAGCCGGGCCGGCCGCTCCCCCGGCCGGGCCCGGCCACGCGCCGCCACACGGCGGGGCCTCCCCGCCCGCGCCACCGCACGGCGGGGCCTCCGCGCCTCAGGGCAGCAGGTCGCGGACGACCGCGTCGGCGAGCAGCCGCCCCCGCAGGGTAAGCACGGCCCGGCCCGCCGCGTGGTCGGGGCCGGCCAGCAGGCCGTCGGCGAGCGCCCGCTCGGCGCCGGCCCGGCCGGCGGCGTCCAGGGCGTCCAGCGGCAGCCCGGAGGCGAGCCGCAGCCGGAGCATGACGTCCTCCATGTGCGCCTCGTCGGCGGTGAGCACCTCCCGGGCCAGGCCGGGCGACTCGCCGCCGGCCAGCCGCTTCGCGTACGTCGTGGGATGCTTCACGTTCCACCAGCGCACGCCGCCGACGTGGCTGTGCGCCCCCGGGCCGAGTCCCCACCAGTCGGCGCCGGTCCAGTAGAGCAGGTTGTGCCGGCACCGGGCCGCGTCGCCGCGGGCCCAGTTCGACACCTCGTACCAGGAGAAACCGGCCGCGTCGAGGGCGGCCTCCGCGGCCAGGTAGCGGTCCGCGGCGACGTCGTCGGAGGGGTACGCCAGCTCGCCGCGCCGCATCCGGGCGGCGAGCCGGGTGCCGTCCTCCACGATCAGGGCGTACGCGCTGACGTGGTCCACCCCGGCGGCGACGACCTGGTCGAGGGAGGCGGCGAAGTCGTCCTCGCTCTCCCCCGGCGTGCCGTAGATGAGGTCGAGGTTGACGTGCGCGAACCCGGCGTCGCGGGCCTCCCGGGCGGCGGCGGTGGCCCGGCCGGCGCTGTGCGTCCGGTCGAGGATCGCCAGCACCCCCGGCGCGGCGGACTGCATGCCCAGCGAGATCCGGGTGTAGCCGGCCGCCCGCAGGGCCCGCAGGGACTCCGGGGTCACCGACTCCGGGTTGGCCTCGGTGGTCACCTCGGCGTCGGGCGCGAGCCCCCAGGTGCGGTCGATGCCGTCGAGGATCCGGGCCAGGTCGTCGGCGGGAAGCAGGGTCGGGGTGCCGCCGCCGACGAAGACCGTGTCGACCCGGGGCGGCGGGGCGTCGCCCAGCACCCGGCCGGCGAGCGCCAGCTCGGCCAGCACGGTGTCGGCGTAGCCCTCCCGGCTCGCCCCACCGCCCAGCTCGGCCGCGGTGTACGTGTTGAAGTCGCAGTAGCCGCAGCGGCTGGCGCAGAACGGGACGTGCACGTACACGCCGAAGCCGCGCGCGCCGACCGCGCGGGTGGCGGCGGCGGGCAGCGAGCCGTCGACGGGAACGGATTCGCCTTCTGGAAGGACGCCGGGCATGGCCACTAGTGTGCCCGGCATGACCTCTCCCGACGTGCTCGTGCGGGCCGCCACGGCCCGTGGGGTGACCACCCTCACCCTGGACAGCCCGCACAACCGCAACGCGCTCTCCACGCCGCTGATGACCCAGCTGCTGGCCGGCCTGTCCGAGGCGGTCGCCGACGACGCCGTACGCGTGGTCGTGCTGGACCACACCGGGCCGGTCTTCTGCTCGGGCGCGGATCTCAAGGAGACCGCCGCCGCGTACGCCAGCGGGAGCGTGCCGGCCGGGATGCTGGGTGACGTGCTCGCGGCGGTCTGGGAGTGCCCGAAGCCGGTGGTGGCGAGGGTGGCCGGCCCGGCGCGGGCCGGCGGGCTGGGCCTGATCGCGGCGGCCGACCTGGCGGTGTGCGCGCAGGAGGCGACGTTCGCCTTCACGGAGGTGCGGATCGGGGTGATCCCGGCGGTGATCTCCGCGACCGTGCTGCCCCGGCTGCACCCCCGCGCGGCGGCCGAGCTCTACCTGACCGGGGACACCTTCGACGGCCGGCGTGCCGCGGAGATCGGCCTGGTCACCGCCGCCGTGCCGGCCGACGGGCTGGACGCCGCCGTCGCCACCTACTGCGACTCGCTGGTCCGGGGCGCGCCGGGCGCGCTGGCCGGGGCGAAGCAACTGCTGCGCCGCCCGCCCGCGACCGATCTGCGGGAGGAGATCGCCGGGCTGTCCACCCTCTCGACCGGGTACTTCCTCTCCGAGGAGGGCCGCGAGGGCGTGCTGGCGTTCCGGGAGAAGCGGCCGGCCCGCTGGGTTCCCGCCGCCGACGGCGACGCCGTCGGCCGGTAGGCGGGCGGGACGACGTCGACCGGTAGGCGGTGGGGAACGCCGTCGGCCGCGGCCGTTCGGGATAGGTGAGGCCGCGCGGGAAACGGGAACATCCGGGCCCGCCCCCGGGGCCGTTCGGCGCTCGCGGGCGCGCCCCGCCGGGCGGTGCCACGCGCGGCGGGCCGGCGGGAACCGGTCGGACGACCCGGCAGGCACCACGGGGGACGTACGCTTGTCGGACTGTCGAACAGGGGGTGTGGGTGCGAACTCGGGCAGTCGTGGCGGGCGGCGTCGTCCTCGTCCTCGTCGCCGTGGTCGGAATCTGGCTCGTCATCCGGCAGGTGGGTGGGCAGTTGCGCCTGCCGCTGTCCAGCCGGACGTGCACGGTGCAGGCGGACGGCCGGGTGGCCCTGGACGCCGACCAGATGGCCAACGCGGCGACGATCGCGGCGATCGGCATCCAGCGGAAGATGCCCGAGCGGGCCGTCGTGGTGGCGCTGGCCACCGCGTACCAGGAATCCGGCCTGCGCAACCTCGCCGGGGGCGACCGCGACTCCGTGGGGCTGTTCCAGCAGCGCCCGAGCCAGGGCTGGGGCAGCCCGGAGGAGATCCGCGACCCCCGGTACGCGGCGAACCGGTTCTACGCCGCGCTGAAGAAGGTGCGCGGCTGGGAGCGGATGCGGGTCACCGACGCGGCGCAGAAGGTGCAGCGCTCCGCCTTCCCGGAGGCGTACCAGAAGTGGGCGGACGAGTCGGAGGTGCTGACGCGGGCCCTGCTCGGGCACGCCACCGGCGCGGTGGCCTGCACGGTGGGCCGCGACCCGGCGATGCGCGGGGCGGCTGCGGCGACCGCGCTGACCCGCGGGCTGTCGCTGGACTGGGGCCTGGCCGCCGCCACCTCCGCGGCGGACCTGACCGGCCTCACGGTCCCCGCCGCCGACGAGCGCCGGGGCTGGCGCTACGCGCACTGGCTCGTCTCCCACGCGCACGACCACGGGGTGAAGCGGGTGCGCTTCGGCGGCCTGGAGTGGACCGCCCGCGACGGCACCTGGAACCAGGTCGGCGACGACGCGGCCGCCGGCGACCGGGTGGTCGCCGAGGTCTTCGCCGAGGCGTAGGGACTCCCATCTCCTTACCGGCAGTCACCGCACAATCCGTCATTACAGGACAGAAGGCCCGGCGAGCCCCCTCAGGGCAACGGATTGTAGCGGCTCAACTCCTCACGGTTCGGGCAACGGTCGCATATCACGCGGGGTAGTACCTCGCACCGGAACCAGCGCGTTACGATCGGCGGCCTGTGCCAGCAATGGTTTTCGCCCGATGGGGAGGGGACGTCGAGGTGTTCGACTACGGCGACCGGACCGGTTACGAACCGATCAGTGACACCGACCGCAAGGAGTTCCACGAGCAGGGCTTCCTCCTGCTGCGCAACGTCCTGACGGAGGACCACCGGGCGGCGCTGGAGGCGGCGGTCGACCGCGTCTACGCCGAGGAGAAGGCCAAGGGCAACACCACCAAGGACGGCACCCTGCACCTGCTGGGCTTCCTGGAGCGGGACGAGCTCTTCGGCGAACTGCTGACCCACCCGATCGCCTTCCCGTACATGTGGGGCCTCGCCGGCTGGAACATCTACACCCACCACAACCACCTGGACGTCACCCCGCCGGCGCTGGAGCCGGAGAAGCCGTACTGGGGCTGGCACCAGGACGGGTACCGGCAGAACTCCGACCCGGAGACGATGGACCCGAACCTCCCCCGGCCGATGTTCTCCCTCAAGGTGGCCTACGTGCTCTCCGACCTGTCGGAGAACGGCCGGGGCGCCACCAAGGTGATCCCGGGCAGCCACCTGTGGAACTCGCTGCCGCGCCCGGAGGACACCTCCGTGCACAACCCGGACCCGGAGGGCACGGTGGAGATCACCGCGAACCCCGGTGACGCCTTCATCTTCGACCGCCGCCAGTGGCACTCCCGGTCGACCAACCTGTCGACCATCACGCGCAAGATGCTCTTCGTCGGCTACACCTACCGGTGGATCCGCCCCCTGGACGAGCTGCACATCGACAAGGACGGCGAGTGGTGGGCCAACCGCACGCCGGTGCAGCGCCAGCTCTGCGGCGAGGGCAC
Organism: Micromonospora sp. NPDC048040; assembly: GCF_055587185.1. NCBI lineage: Bacteria > Bacillati > Actinomycetota > Actinomycetes > Micromonosporales > Micromonosporaceae > Micromonospora > Micromonospora sp. NPDC048040. The sequence goes on from NZ_JBVJGT010000021.1 coordinate 44,511, forward strand.
CCACACCGCCAACTACTGGGGCATCAACTGGGACGGCTACATCGACGACGAGATCCCGCTGCGCAAGGAGCTCAAGCAGCGCGGCCTGCTCGACCGCAGCATCCCCTGGCTCCGCTGAGCCGGTAACCCGGCTCCCGCCGAGGCGACACCGGACGGGCCCCTCCCCCACGGGACGGGGCCCGTTCCGCGTTCCCACCCCTCCGGCACCCGTACCGCCGGCGAGGCGGCAGGCCAGCCGCCGAGGCGGCGGGTCAGCGGCGGCGGGCGAGGCGGCGGCGCACCTTCTCCCGGATCGGCTCGGGCAGTTCCGGCGCGTCGAGCAGCCGGGGCAGCAGGTCGGGCTCCAGGTTCAACGCCCGGAACACCTCGCCGATCGTCACCCCGTGCGCGGGCCGGTCGACCACCTCGACCGGGTCACCCGCGCCGACCTCTCCCTCGCGCAGCACCCGCAGGTACGCCCCGGGCTTCGCCCGCACCGTGAACCGCTTGATCAGGTCCGGCACGCCCCAGAAGCCGGCGAAGGTGGTGCACGGCGTCCGGGGCTTGGTCACCTGGAGCAGCGCCGACCCGACCGCCCACTGCTCGCCGATCACCGCTCCGGTCACGTCGACCGCGTACGTGGTCAGGTTCTCGCCGAACCCGCCGGGACCGATGGCGCGGCCCAGCTCGGTCGCCCACCAGCCGGCGTCCTCCTCGGCGTACGCGTAGACCGCCTGGTCCGGGCCGCCGTGGTGGGCGCGCTCGCCGATGAAGTCGCCGGCCACCCCGTCGGCGCGCAGCAGCACCGGGCCGTCCACCGGCCGCTTGTCGATGCCGGTGCGCCCGCTCGCGTCGCCCGCCCACTCCGCCTCGGTCACACCGCCGAGATTCACCGCTGCCAGCCTGCCCGTCATGGCGGTCAGCCTAGCCCGCCCCGCGGACGCGCCCCGAGGGGGCAAAAGACGGGTCCCTGGTCGACGCTGTGCGTTGACCAGGGACCCTTCCTCACGCGGGCGTCAGCCCTTGACGGCGCCGGCCACCAGGCCCGAGACCATCCGCCGCTGCACCAGCAGGAAGAAGATGATCACCGGCAGGGTGAACAGCGTGGAGGCGGCCATCACGGGCCCCCAGGCGGTGTCGTCGCGGCCGAAGAAGAACGTCATCGCGACCGGCAGGGTGTAGCTCTCCTGGTCGTTGATGAAGGTCAGCGCGAAGATCAGCTCGTTCCAGGCGGTGATGAACGAGAAGATGCTCGTCGCCACCAGGCCGGGGGCCACCAGCGGGAAGAGGACCTTCCGGAAGGTCTGCGCCCGGCTCGCCCCGTCGATGGCGGCGGCCTCCTCCAGCTCCTTCGGCACGGCGGCGACGAAGCCCCGCAGCATCCAGACCGCGAACGGGAGCGAGAAGCCGAGGTAGGTGAGGATCAGGCTGGGCAGGGTGTTGTAGAGCCCGAGCCGCTGGATCATCAGGAACAGCGGGATGACCAGCGCCTCCAGCGGGATCATCTGCACCACCAGCAGCATGATCAGGAACGACGTCCGCAGCTTGAACCGGAACCGGGCCACGGCGGTGGCGGCGAGCAGCGCGACCAGGCCGCTGAGCAGCACCGTGGAGACCGCGACCAGCGCGCTGTTGAGGAAGAAGTCGGCGAAGGTCACGCCCGGGATCAGGTTGCCGGTGAGGATCTGCCGGTAGTGCTCCAGCGTCGGCTCGGACGGCACCGGCCGGGGCGTGGACGAGAAGATCTCCGAACTCGGCTTCAGCGAGGTGGCGATCATCCAGTAGACCGGGAACGCGGCGAAGAGCGCGACCAGCAGCCCCGCGCCGTTGAGGGCGATCCGCTTCACGCCTGCACCGCCTCCACGTCGCGTCACGCGTCCTCCTCCTGCTTGAGCACCATGCGGACGTAGAGGCCGGTCACCACCAGCAGGATCAGGGTGAGGATCACCGCGATCGCCGCGCCGAGGCCGTACTTGGGCGGGGGCGAGAACGCCTCCGCGTACGAGTAGATGGAGAGCATGAACGTCGGCCGGTCCTGCGTGCCGCCGGCCAGCACGAACTGCTGGGTGAAGACCTTGAAGTCCCAGATGGTGGAGAGCACGATCAGGATCCCGAACACCGGCCGCAGCAACGGGAAGGTGATCTTCCAGAACACCCGCCACGGCCCGGCGCCGTCGACCCGCGCCGCCTCGTGCAGCTCGCTCGGCACGCTCTTCAGCCCGGCCAGCACGCTCACCGCGATGAACGGGAACGAGTGCCAGACCACCACCAGGGTCAGGATCGAGAAGAACAACAGGGGCGAGTTGAACCAGCCGTACCCGGTCCAGTCGCTGCGCCCGAAGAGGCTCTGCGAAAGCCCGTCGGGCAGCGCGTTGAACAGCCAGGTGACCAGGCCACTGGTGTCGTCGAAGATCCACTTCCAGACGATCGTGCCGGTCAGCGCCGGGGTGGCCCAGGCGAGCATCACGCAACTGGCGACGAAGGTGGCCATCCGCTTGCCGAGCCGGTTGAGCAGCAGCCCGACCAGGGTGCCCAGGATCATGGTGAGCACGACGTTGGCGGCGGCGAAGAGGACGGTGTTGCGCAGCACCGTCAGGAAGAACGGGTCGCCGAGGATCTCGGTGTAGTTGCCGAGCCCCACCCACGGCCACTCGCGGTCACCGCGCAGCTGGCGGACGTTGTTGAGCTGGTGGAAGGACATCACCACCACCTGGCCGAGCGGCCAGAGCAGCAGCACGCCGATGATCACCAGGCAGGGCAGGAGCAGCAGGTAGGGCAGGCGGTCCACCCGGCGGCGCCGCCGCGCGGGGGTCTCCCGCGCGGCGGCCGCCTCCGGCGCCTCGGTCAGCGTGGTCACTTGGCGTTGAGGATGCTTTCCATCTCCGCGGCCGCGTCGGCGGTAGCCTTCTCGACCGTCTTCTGACCCTTCATGACCGAGCTGTTCATCGCCTGGGTCACCGTCTTGGTGCGGCTGACCTCCACCCACTTCGGGGTGAGCGGCGTGAGCTTGGTGTTCTGCATCGTGGTGGCGAACGCCGCCATGATCTTGTCGCTGGCGTACTTGTCGCCACCGACCAGGTCCTTGTAGACCGGGAAGAAGCCGAGGCTGTCGGCGAAGGCCTGGTCGTTCTTCTTGCTCAGCAGCACGGTCAGGTAGTCCCACGCGAGGCTCTGCCGCTCGCTGTCCTTCCAGATCGCGATGTCGGAGCCGCCGGCGAAGCCGGGCGCGGCCTTGCCGTCCGGGCCGGGGATCGGGAACGTGCCCCAGACCTTCTCGATCTCCGGGTTGTCCTTCTTGATGGCGCCCTGCTGCCAGCTGCCGCCGAAGGCCATCGCCGCGTTGCCGGTGGCGAACTGGGTCCGGGCGTCGATCTCGTTCCAGCCCGCGGCGGCCGGCGGCGCCACCTTGTGCACCGTCACCAGGTCGGTCCAGAACTTGACGGCCTTCTGCGCCTCCGGCGTGGTGTAGCCGGACTTCCAGGTGTCGCCCTGCTGGGTGGCGATCTCGGCGCCCGCGCCCCAGAGGAACGAGTAGAACGGCAGCTCGGAGTTGCCCGGCAGGGCGATGCCGTACTTGCCCGGCTTCTTGGCCTGCACGGCCTTGGCGGCGGCCACCAGCTCGTCCCAGTTCGTCGGCGGCTTCACGCCCGCCTCGGCGAACCAGTCGGTGCGGTAGTACATCGCCCGGACGCCGGCGTACCACGGCACGCCGTACTGCTTGCCGTCGAGCTGGGCGTTCTTCACCAGGTCGGGGAGGATGTCCTTGCCCTCGGCCCAGCCGTTCATCTTGTCGGTGACGTCGGCCAGCGCCTCCTGCGCCGCCCAGCCCTGGGTCTCGGTGTTGCCCAGCTCGGTGACGTCCGGCCCCTCACCGCCGGCGAGGGCGGCCTGGAACTTCTTCGGCGCCTCGAGCCAGGGGATGTACTGGACCACCACGTCGGTGTCCGGGTGCTTCTGCCGGAACTCGGCCTCGACGCCGTCGAGGAACTTGGTCTGGGCCTCGCTTCCCTCGCCCATCATCCAGACCGTCAGCTTGCTGTTGTCTGCGGCCTTCTCGTCATCGGAGCCACCGCAGCCGGCCAGCACCATCGCGGCCGAGGCCACGACGGCGGTGACCGGGGCCAGCCGCTTCCACCTGTTCACGCCATATCTCCCTCGCGCCACTTGGCACTAACCTTCTCCGCCGCACCTTAGTAGGAAAAAATCCTTTACGACAGTGGGCGGTTCGGCGGAAGAGAGGCGACGGTACCGCAGGGGAGGAACCTGCGGGGGTTGGCACCGGGGCGAATCCGGTCGTACCCACGCGAACGGGCGCCCGACCTGTCGGTCGGACGCCCGTCGAGTTCAGGCTGTGATTGTTACCGGTGGGTGACGCTGCGGCGACGACCCACACCCGCGACCAGCGCCACGGCGATGGCGGCCAGCACGACCTGGACCAGCAACTCCCCCCAGTCGATACCGGCGGTCTCGGTGGCGATGCCCACCGCCCGAGCCAGGACGGTGCCCAGCAGCGCGGCGCCGACACCGATCAGCATGTGCAGCCACATCGGCATGTTCTGGCGGCCCGGCACGATCAGGCGACCCAGAGCGCCGACGATCAGACCAACGATGAGCGCAGTGATGATGCCCCAAACGGTGAGCTCCACGTCGCCCTCCTTCGGATGAAAGAAATGAGTTCCACGATCTGTGGTGTTCCTGTCGTGACCGATAGGTTCCCTGCCCGCCACAGCCCCAAACCGGCTTTCCGGGACACCGGATGGCCCGCCCGCCCAGACGGGACGCCGACGCGGAAAAAGGCCGGGCGGGCGACGTCAACGAACCGTCGGTGCTCAACCAGGGCATCGTGTACGCCCCGGAATGCGGAGTCCGGACACCTGCTCACGCGGCCCGCGCCCCCGCCGGTCGGCCCCCACCCCAGGCGTACGGGAGGCCGACCGGACCGTCGGCGGACGCGAAACGGGCGCCCGACCCGGTGGTCGGACGCCCGTCGAACGCGGTGCGGGGGTTACCGGTGGGTGACGCTGCGGCGACGACCCACACCCGCGACCAGCGCCACGGCGATGGCGGCCAGCACGACCTGGACCAGCAACTCCCCCCAGTCGATGCCGGCGGTCTCGGTGGCGATGCCCATCGCCCGAGCCAGGACGGTGCCCAGCAGCGCGGCGCCGACACCGATCAGCATGTGCAGCCACATCGGCATGTTCTGGCGGCCCGGCACGATCAGGCGACCCAGAGCGCCGACGATCAGACCAACGATGAGCGCAATGATGATGCCCCAAACGGTGAGCTCCACGTCGCCCTCCTTCTGCGGATAATCAATTCCACGGTCTGTGGTGTTCCTGTCGTGACCGCAATGTGCCCGAAGCGTCGAAAAGCCAAACCGGCTCGTACCCGGACAGGCGGCGTCGGCCGTCAATGGCGCGCCGCGGTGAATACCGCCGCGGAACCGTCCGCGCAGGTGGCGGCCCGTCCCGTCGCGGGCCGGACCGCCCTCGGGGCGGACCGCGAAACTCTTCGGACGCGAACGGCCGGCGCCCCGGCCCGGGCGGGACCACCGAGGTCCGCTGCCCGGCCGGGGCGCCGGCCGTCGTACGTCGTCATCCGCCGGCGGACCGGCGGCGCGTCACTTCTTGCCGGGGGCCTTGCCGTCCCCGGAGTCGGACGAGAGCGCGGCGATGAAGGCCTCCTGGGGGACCTCCACGCGGCCCACCATCTTCATCCGCTTCTTGCCCTCCTTCTGCTTCTCCAGCAGCTTGCGCTTGCGGCTGATGTCACCGCCGTAGCACTTGGCGAGCACGTCCTTGCGGATCGCGCGGATGGTCTCCCGCGCGATCACGCGGCTGCCGATGGCCGCCTGGATCGGCACCTCGAACTGCTGGCGCGGGATCAGGTTGCGCAGCTTCGCCGCGATGGTGACCCCGTAGTTGTACGCCTTGTCCTTGTGCACGATCGCGCTGAACGCGTCCACCGGCTCGCCGTGCAGCAGGATGTCGACCTTGACCAGGTCGGACGACTGCTCGCCCGAGGGCTCGTAGTCCAGCGAGGCGTAGCCCTTGGTGCGGCTCTTCAACTGGTCGAAGAAGTCGAAGATGATCTCCGCGAGGGGCAGCGTGTAGCGCAGCTCCACCCGGTCGGCGGAGAGGTAGTCCATGCCGAGCAGACTCCCCCGGCGGCCCTGGCAGAGCTCCATCACCGCGCCGACGTAGTCGTTCGGGGTCAGCACGGTGGCGCGCACGACCGGCTCGTACACCTCGGCGATCTTGCCCGTGGGGTACTCGCTCGGGTTCGTCACGACGATCTCCTGGCCGTCCTCCGTGATGGCCCGGTAGACCACGTTCGGCGCGGTCGAGATCAGGTCGAGGTTGTACTCGCGCTCCAGCCGCTCCCGGATGATCTCCAGGTGCAGCAGGCCGAGGAAGCCGCAGCGGAAGCCGAAGCCGAGCGCACCCGACGTCTCCGGCTCGTAGTCGAGCGCGGCGTCGTTGAGCTTGAGCTTGTCGAGCGCCTCGCGCAGGTTGGGGTAGTCGGAGCCGTCGATCGGGTAGAGGCCCGAGTAGACCATCGGCTTCGGGTCCTTGTAGCCGCCCAGGGCCTCGGCGGCCGGCCGGGAGTTGATGGTGACCGTGTCACCCACCCGGGACTGGCGGACGTCCTTCACGCCGGTGATCAGGTAACCCACCTCGCCGACGCCGAGCGCGTCGGCCTTCACCATCTCCGGCGAGATGACGCCGATCTCCAGCAGCTCGTGCACGGCGGCGGTGGACATCATCTTGATCCGGTCACGCGCGCTGATCCGCCCGTCGATGACCCGGACGTAGGTGACCACGCCCCGGTAGACGTCGTAGACCGAGTCGAAGATCATCGCGCGGGCGGGCGCCTCTGCGTCGCCGACCGGGGGCTTGAACTGCCGGACGATCTCGTCGAGCAGGTACGGCACGCCCTCGCCGGTCTTGCCGGAGACCCTGATGCAGTCCGCCGGGTCGCCGCCGATGAGGCGCGCCAGCTCCTCGGCGTACTTCTCCGGCTGGGCGGCCGGCAGGTCGATCTTGTTGAGCACCGGGATGATGTGCAGGTCGTTCTCGAGCGCCAGGTAGAGGTTCGCCAGGGTCTGCGCCTCGATGCCCTGCGCGGCGTCGACCAGCAGGATCGCGCCCTCGCAGGCGGCCAGCGACCGGGACACCTCGTAGGTGAAGTCGACGTGGCCCGGAGTGTCGATCATGTTGAGCACGGCGGTCTCGCCGGCCCGGTCACCCTCCCGGACGGTCCAGGGCATCCGGACGGCCTGGCTCTTGATCGTGATGCCGCGCTCGCGCTCGATGTCCATCCGGTCGAGGTACTGCGCACGCATCTGCCGGGGGTCGACCACGCCGGTGAGCTGCAACATCCGGTCGGCCAGGGTCGACTTCCCGTGGTCGATGTGGGCGATGATGCAGAAGTTCCTGATGCGCGCCGGGTCGGTGGCACCAGGAGCGTTCGCGCCGGAATCGAGCGTCGGTGGCACAGCGGTCCGTTCTGGTCGGCTGACGTGAGCGGGCCGGCACGACGCCGGCCCCCTCTATGCTCCCACGTCCCCGCCGCGCGCCCACTGCGCGGGCGATCCCCGCCGCCGAGGATCACCTACGGACCCCACGCCGGGCACGCCGGCGCACGGCGTCACTGCGCCGACGCCCCGGCCGACGTCACTCGGCGGGCGGCTCGACGAAGAGGGCGGCGAGCCGGGGCAACCGCCGCCTGGCCTCCTCCTCGTCGTCGAAGTCCCAGAGGTCGTTGAGGTCCGGCACCGGCGCCGGCTCCCGGTCCGCCGGCAGTTCGGTGGCGGTGGCCCTGCGGTAGGCGTCCCACGGCACCGCCAGCATCTCCTCGGCCGAGAACTCCTCGCCGCTGAGCGACGCCGCCCGCACCTGCGGCAGCCCGGCCAGCGAGTCCGGGTCGCCGACGGCGCGGGCGAAGACCTCGCGGCCCTGGGCCATCAGCCAGCCCCGGAAGTGGTGGAAGCCCTCGTCGGACACCCCTCCGTTGATCAGGTAGGCCGCACCCCAGAGGTCGGCCTTGTGCGAGGCCGACAGCACCCGGGCCTGGTGGCGGGCGTACCCGACGATGTCGTCCGGGTCGCGCTCGGCGAGCAGGGCGACGGCCCGCGCGGCGACCGCGTGCGGCTCTCCCCCGCCGCCCGCCCGGGCCCGGTCGATCAACTGCCAGAAGTCGTCGGTCCTCATGGCCTGGCAGTCTGGCAGACCGCGCCGCCCGTCCCGCCGCAGCGGGAACACCCCGACGAGTCGCGGCCCGGGTCACGGTGCCCCGCGCCTCGTGCAGCATGGTGACGTGACCCCGACGTTCCCGCCCCCGGTGCCGTACCACGCCACCGCCCGCCGGCCGGCGTGGGAGACGCTGCCCGCGGCCCTGCGCACCGCGATCGCCGCCCGGATCGGCGCCCCGGTGGTCGCCGCCCGCGTGGCCGGCGCCGGCTTCACCCGGGGCTTCGCCGCCGTCCTCACCACCGCCGCCGGGGACCGGGCCTTCGTCAAGGCCGCGTCCGCCGCCGAGCAACCGCGCCTGGTCGACTGGTACGCCCGGGAGGCCGCGATCCTCGACCGGCTGCCGGACGGCCTGCCGGCTCCCCGCCCCCGCTGGACGCTGTACGAGGCCGGCTGGTTCGCGCTCTGCCTGGACGCCGTCGACGGCCACACGCCCCGGCTGCCCTGGGACCCGGCCGAGCTGACCGCCACCCTCGCCGGGTACGCCGAGGTCGCCGCCGCGCTGGCCGCGCCCCCGGCCCCGCTGGCCGCGCTCGGGCTGCCCCACCTCGCCGACCTGGCCCGCGAGGACATCCTCTGGTGGGACGAGGTGGCCGCCGGCCGGGAGCCGTCGCCACCGCTGCCCGAGCAGGTGCGCGACCGCCTGCCCGACCTGGTCGCGCTGGAGTCCCGCCTCCCCGGGTACGCCGCCGGGGCGAGCGGCCTGATCCACGGCGACCTCCGGCTGGACAACGTGCTGATCGACGGGACCGGCCGGGCCTGGCTCTGCGACTGGACCTGGCTCTGCCACGGTCCCGCCTGGTTCGACCTGGCCAGCCTGCTCCTCACCGCGTACGCCGACGGCCTGGACGCCGACGCGCTCTTCGCCCGGCATCCGGCGGCGGCGGGCGCGCCCCCGGACGCACTGGACGTCACGCTGGCCGCCCTGTCCGGCTACTTCCTCACCACGGCCGCCTCGGCGCCCGCGACGGCGTCGCCGCACCTGCCGGCGCACCAGCGGTGGAGCGGCGAGCAGTCACTCGCCTGGCTCGCCCGCCGGCAGGGCTGGGCCTGACCCCCGGTGCCCTCGGCCGGCACCCGGGCCTCTCCGCACACGCCGGCCGGACTCCCCGCCCCGGCTGCCCGTGCCCGGCCGGTGTCCGGCTCCCGACCGGCCTGTCGGCCTGTGCCCGAGCGGCCTGTCCGGCCCGTGCCCGAGCGGCCCGTGCCCGAGCCCGTGCCCGAGCGGCCCGTGCCCGAGCCCGTGCCCGAGCGGCCCGTGCCCGAGCCCGTGCCCGAGCGGAGCCGCCCCACCAGGGCCTGGGCGGAGCCGTTTTGGCTCGTCCCGGGCGACCTGGTAACCTGGCTTTTCGCGCAGCGATGACGCCTGCTCGTCGCGCGCAAAAGCAGACCAACCCGAGCTATCAAGACGAGGCTGTCGCGTGGCGAACATCAAGTCCCAGATCAAGCGCAACCGGCAGAACGAGAAGCGCCGGCTGCGTAACAAGTCGGTCAAGTCGTCGCTGAAGACCGCCGTCCGGAAGTTCCACGAGGCCGCGGAGGCTGGTGACGTCGAGAAGGCCACCATCCTCATGCGCGACGCCTCGCGCAAGCTGGACAAGGCGGTCAGCAAGGGCGTGATCCACTCGAACCAGGCCGCGAACCGCAAGTCCGCGATCGCCAAGCGCGTGGTGTCGCTCTCCGCCTGACGCGGCGACCTCAGACCTGACCGGAAGCCCCGGGCACTCCCCGGGGCTTCCGGCTGTCTGCCCTTCTGCGTTCCGCACCGCCACCCGGCCGGGAGAAACCGGCCGGGCTTCCGGCGTGCCGAGGATCACGGCTGAGCATGCCGATGATCACGGCTGAGCGGGCTGCGGATCACGGCCGAAACAGGCGGACGGTCACGGCTGGACGGGCCGGCGGGTCTCCGTCCCGTCACCGGCCGCCCGCGCCACCGGCTCGGCCGTGACGACCACGCCGGGCACGCTGTGCGTGATCCAGTCGACCCTGGCCCGCCCGACCACGGGCTGCATCTGCTGGCGGAAGCGGTCCCGCTCCTGTTCCGGCACGAGGGCCGCGGACCGGACCACCATGGCGGCCACCATGTCGTTGAGCTTCACCATCACCGCCACCGTCGCGGGCAGGATCAGCACCGCCCACCAGGTGACCAGCTCGGCGAGGGCGAGCAGCGCGGCGAGCGCGACGGCGCCCTCGAAGAAGAGAAAGCAGAGCACCCCGCCCGGGTTGACGACGCGCAGCCCGAGGACCCGGGCGTAGAGCGGCCGGTAGCGCTCCTCGTCGGCGGGGATCGTGGCCCACGAGCCGCGGAGGGCTCCGCTCACCGGGCGCCACCCTGCCGGGCGGCCGCGACCGAGAAGACGGCCCGCTCCAGCGCGTACGCCCGGTCGTCCGCCCCGCCCTTGACGGCCGCGTTGCACTCGGCGGCGGCCCGCATCGCCTCGACCAGGCCCTCGGGCGTCCATCCGCGCCCCTGGCGCTGCGCCCGCTCGATCTTCCACGCCGGCATGCCCAGGCTGCTCGCCAACTGGTAGGGGCTGCCCCGACCGGCGGACGCCACCCGGGCCACGGTGCGTACGCCGTCGGCGATCGCGTCGGCGATCGGCACCGGGTCGACCCCGACGTGCAGCGCCCAGCGCAGCGCCTCCAGGGCGGCCGGCACGTCGCCGACCATGGTGGCGTCGGCGACCGTGAAGCCGCTCACCTCGACCCGGCCCCGGTAGTAGCGGGCGACCGTGTCGGCGCCGATCCGGCCGTCGGTGTCGGCCATCAGCTGGGAACAGGCGGCGGCCAGCTCACGCAGGTCGTTGCCGACCGCCGCGATGAGCGCCTCGGCGGCGTCGTCGGTGCACTTCCCGCCGGCGCGGCGGATCTCGTCGCGGACGAACGCCACCCGGTCGCGGTGTCCCTTGAGCTTGGCCGCCGGCACGACCGTCGCGCCGGCCGCCTTCAGCCCGTCGGCGAACGCCTTGCCCTTGGCCCCGCCGAGGTGCAGCACGACGAGCTGCACCTCGGGGTCGGGATTCTTCGCGTACGCCAGCAGGGCCGCCACCAGGTCCTTACGGGCGTCCTGGCCGGCGCGGAGCACCAGCACCCGCCGCCCGCCGAAGAGGGAAGGACTGAGCATCTCGGCGATCTCGCCGACAGTCAGGGCGCCGGCCTGGTACTCGCGGACGTCCACGTCGGGGTCGACACTGCGGGCCCGGGCGACGGCTTCGGTGACCGCGCGCGTGGCGAGCAGCTCCTCGTCGCCGAGGACGAGCAGAATGGGAGCGAGGCTGGCGGCGGTCACGCCGCCCATATTCGCACGGCCGGCGGCCCGATCCAGCCTGCTCATCCGCACTGTGACGGCAGAGCCCGCACTCAGTGCAAATCCAGACATTTATCTCAGTACGCCGCCAAAGCCGAGAATTGGCATCGACTCCTACGGCTGTCGGCCTGGCGGGGTGCCGCGCGTCACGACCGCGAGGCCCGACCGGCCGAGCACCGCCGCCACGTCCCCGTCGGTGTCCGTACGCAGCACCCGCGCCCCGCCCCGGGCCAGCCGCCCCAGCACCGCCGGGTGCGGATGCCCGTACGTGTTGCCGGCCCCGACCGGCACCAGGGCGACCGCCGGGCGGACCGCGTCCAGGAAGGCCGGATCCTGGTAGGCGGAGCCGTGGTGGGCCACCTTCAGCACGTCGGCCCGCAACCCGCCCGGCACGGCGCTGTCGAGCAGCGCCCGCTGCTCCTCGGTCTCGGCGTCGCCGGCGAGCAGGACCCGCACCCCGGCGACCGTGGCGAGCAGCACCAGCGAGTTGTTGTTCGGGTCCGACCGGGTGCCCCGAAGCGGGTGGGGCGGACCGACGACGACCAGATCGAGCACGCCCTCCCGGTACCGCCAACCGGCCCGGCCGGCGACCACCTCGGTCGAGTGCGCCGCCGCCTCGGCGCGGACGAGATCCCGCCCGGCCGCCGGCTCCGCCCACTGCGGAGCGAGCACGGCGTCCACCGGCCGTCCCCGGAACACGCCCGCCACACCGCCCGCGTGGTCGACGTGGAAGTGGCTGAACACCAGCAGCGCGACCTCGCGTACGCCGAGCCGGCGCAGACAGCCGTCCGCCGCCGCCGGATCCGGCCCGGCGTCGACCACCACCGCCCGGCCCGGGGCGACCGGCAGCACGACGGTGTCTCCCTGGCCGACCGCGCAGGCGGCGACCACCCAGTTCGCCGGGGGCCAGCCGGGGGCCGCCAGCCGCACCGGCAGCGCGCCGGCCACCACCGCGACGACGACCACCGCCACCAGCCGGCGGACCACCGGGCGTCGGGCGGCCACCAGCAGCGCGACGGTCAGCCCGGCCAGCAGGAGGGCCCCGGGAACGCCGCCCGGCCACGGCAGCGTCCCGGCCGGCAGCCGCGCCCCGTGCCGCGCCACCGTGACCAGCCACCAGGCCGGCCAACTGGCCAGCCAGGCGAGGAACTCGGCCCCGGCGGGCCAGACGGGCGACACCGCCGCCGCCAGCACGCCGAGCACCGTGGCGGGCGCGATCGCCGGCACCGCGAGCAGGTTCGCCGGCACGGCGACCAGGCTCACCGTGCCCGAGATCCCGGCCACCACCGGGGCGCAGGCGAGCTGCGCGGCGGCCGGCACCGCCAGTGCCTCGGCGAACCCGGCCGGCACGCCGCGGCGGCGCAGCCCGTCGCGCCACCTCGGGGCGAGCAGCAGCAGGCCGCCGGTGGCCAGGACGGAGAGCGCGAAGCCGGCGTCACCGGCCAGTTCCGGGTCGAACAGCAACAGCACGGCCACGCCGGCGGACAGCGCGGGCAGGGCCGCCCGGGGACGCCCGGCCGCCAGCGCGGCCAGCCCGATCGCGCCCATCGTGGCGGCCCGCACCACGCTCGGCGAGGGGCGGACCAGGACGACGAACCCCACCAGGGCCAGCCCGCAGAGCCCGGCGGCCAGCCAGGGGCCGGCCCTCGCCCAACGGGCCAGCAGCAGCACGGCGCCGACGACGATGGCCACGTTGGAGCCGGAGACGGCGTTCAGGTGGGTCATGCCGGTGGCGAGGAAGTCCTCCTCCACCGTGGGCGGCAACCGGCTCGTGTCGCCCACGACCAGGCCGGGCAGCAGGCCGCCCTGCTCGTCGGGGAGCGGCGCGCAGGCGCGTTGCAGGCCGGCGCGGAGCGCCCCGGCCGCCCGCTGCGACGTCGGCGCGGCACCGTGCCGCTCCGGCGGGCCGGCGGCGCTCAGCACGGCGCCCGTCAGGTCCCCGCCGCGCGGGACGGCCAGCCTCCCCTCGGCGGTCAGCCGCTGCCCGGGCAGCAACCCCTTCCAGCCCGGGTCGGCGGCGAGGACCAGCACGCGGACCGGCGCGACGACCCGCCGCCCGTCCGGGCCGGTGACCCCGGTCAGCTCGCTCGGCACGAGCAGGGTGGCCGGCCGCCCGGCGACACCGCGTACGGGGCGGGGATCGTCGCGGACGACCAGTTCGGCGGTGACGACGGCACGCTCCTCCACCAGTGCGCGTACCGGCCCGGCGTCGCGGAGGGACACCCGGGCGGCGGTCGCCGTCGCGCCGCAGACCACGCCGATCAGCACCGCGACGGCGATCCAGCCGTACCGCCGGACGGGGGCGGACGGCCGGCCGAGGGCGCCGACGAGGTGGAGCCCGGCCAGGCCCGCCACCCCGGCGGCCACCGCCGCCAGCAACAGCGTCACGCCGGCGGTCAGGTGCAGCCCGGCCAGCGCGGCGAGCCAGGCCGCCACGGCCAGGCCGGCCAGCCGCAGGTCCGGCTCCTCCGCCGGCCGGCGCCCCACGGCGCCCGGCGTGCCGCCGACGGCAGCCGTCACCGGCGACGGTCCCTCGGCCCGCGCCGGCGTTCCGCCCGCGGTCACACCGTCACCAGGTCCTTGAGCTGCTCGTACCGGGCGTCGCCGATGCCGTCGACCTGGCGCAGGTCGCCGACCGAGCGGAAGCCGCCCTGCTGGTCGCGGTGGTCGAGGATGCGCTGGGCGAGCACCGGACCCACTCCGGGCAGGGCGTCGAGCTGCGCGAGCGTCGCGGTGTTCAGGTTGAGCCGGCCGCCCGCGCCGGGTGCCGCTCCCGGAGCCCCGCCGGGCGCCGCGCCGGGCGGTGGTGTCGCGCCCGGCGCGGCGGCGACGCCGACCAGGATCAGCTCCCCGTCGGTGACCTTCCGGGCCGGGTTGAGCAGGGCCACGTCCACTCCGGGCAGCGCCCCGCCGGCCGCCTCGACCACGTCGGCGACCCGGGCGCCGGCCGGCACCCGGACCAGCCCGGGACGGCGTACCTTGCCGGCGACCGCGACCACCAGCTCGCCGGCGGGGGACGCCCCCGGCTCCACCGGCCCGGTCGCCGACACCACGGGCGGCTCGGCGGTGGCCACCGGCCGGACCGGCTCGGCCTGCGGTCGGGACCGCCAGGCCCAGAAGCCGGCCCCGAGCACCACCAGCACGGCGACGACGGCCAGCGCCCGCACACCCCGCCGCCCGGGGTCGAACGCGCCCGGCCCCGGCAACCGGGAGGACGTCGCCGCCTCGGCCGTGGCCGCCGTGGTCCCAGGCGGCGGATCGGGTTCCGGCGGCGCCGTCCGCCCGGCCGGGACCGGGGCGAGGGCCGGCGCCGACCGGAACGCCGGAGCGGTGCCGGGACCGGGCCCCGGCCACGACTCCGGGTCGGTCCCGGCCGGTGCCGACGGAGACCATCCGGTGTGCTCGGCGAACCGGGCCTCGCGCGCCGGCGTACCGGCCGAGGGCGGGCCCGTCACCAGCCGGCGCAGCCGTTCCCGGACCACCGTCTCCTCGTCGTCTGACACGACGCGAGGCTAGGACCGCGGTGGCCGTCCGGAGGGGGCCGCGAGGCCGGCTGTGGACGGCGCAGCCCCCTGTGGACAACCGCCTGATCATGCCCAAGCTGTGCTAGGCCCCGGCAAGCCGCAGGTCAGCGCGCCTCCGGATCCGGACCGAAGACCGACCGTCCCCCGTCGACCGGCAGGGTCACCCCGTTGACGAAGCCCGCCACCGGCGACAGCAGGTACGCGACGGCCTCCGCCACCTCCTCCGGCCGGCCGATCCGGCCGACCGGGTGCAGCCGGGTCAGCTCGGCGTCGATCCACTCCGCCGCGGCCGGCTCCTGCCCGGCCAGGAAGGCGGCGTGCCGTTCGGTGGCGATCGAGCCCAACGCCACGGTGTTGGTCCGAATGCCCTGTAGGCCGTACTCGACGGCCAGCGACCGGGTCAGCCCCTCGACGGCGGCCTTCGCGGTCGCGTACGGCAGGCAGCCGGGCACCGGCCGCCGAGCCTGGTGGGAGGAGACGTTCACGATGGCCCCGCCCGTGCCGGCCGCCAGGTAACGGCGCACCGCCGTCGCCGCACCGACCACGGCGGGACGCAGGTTGCGCCCGATCAGGTCGAGCACCTCGCCGACCGGATCGGCGTGCAGCGAGGCGTCCCGGAACACCGCCGCGTTGTTTACCCAGCCGGTCAGCGGCCCGGTCTCCTCGGCGAGGTCGGCGGCCCGGGCGGCGACCTGCTCATCGCCGGCGTCACCGACGACCGCCGCCAGCCGGTCGGCGGCCGGGTGCGCGGTCAGCCAGGCCACCGCGTCGGGATCGTGCTCCACGACCACGACCGCGTCCCCCGCGCCGAGGAGCCGCTCCACGACGGCCCGGCCGATCCCGCGCCCGCCACCGGTCACCACACAGGACATCGCATCCTCCCCGACTCCGTCGGCGGCGCCGCCGGCCGCGTGTCGGCCGCCCCCGCTGCCCCGTCCGGTGGGGCAGCTCGACAGCGTCGGCGGGGCACGACCGTCGCGGAATCGACGTTAGTCGGTGGCGGGCGGCCGGCGGTGCACGACCACGCAGGCCAGGCCCGGCCCGGCGTGCGCGGCGACCACCGCGCCCGCCTCCGAGACGTACGCGTGGTGCAGGCGGTCGCCCAGCCGGGCGGTCAGTGTCTCCAGCAGCGCCTCGGCCCGCTGTGGCGCGGCCAGGTGGTGCACGGCCAGGTCGACGTCGTCGTCGCCGGCCGCCTCGACGGCCAGGTCGACGAGCCGGGCCACGCCCCGGCTGGCGGTGCGCACCTTGTCCCTGACGACGATCGCCCCGTCCGGCATGTGCATGATCGGCTTGACCGACAGCGCGGTGCCGAGCAGCGCCTCCGCGGCGCCGATCCGGCCGCCCCGGCGCAGGAACTCCAGCGTGTCGACGTAGAACCAGATGCTGGTGCGGTCGACCGCCGCCAGCGCCGCGTCGCGTACGCCCGGAAGGTCCCCGCCCCGCTCGGCCGCCGTGGCGGCGGCGACGGCCGGGAAGCCCAGGCCCATGCCGGTCGAGCGGCTGTCGACCACGGCGACCCGGTCGCCGAACTCGGCGGCGGCCAGCCGAGCGGCCTCCACCGTGCCGGAGAGCTCGGCCGACAGGTGCACCGACACGATGCCGTCGGCACCGGAGTCGAACAGGTCCCGGTACGTCCGCGCGAACTGCTCGGGGGCGGGGCGGGAGGTGCTCACCGAGACCCGTCGAGCGCCGAGCGCCCGGGTGGCGTCGGCCGGGGTGACCTCCACCCCCTCCAGCCCTTCCGCGCCGTTGAGCACGACGGTCAACGGCACCACTGTCAGCCGGCGGGCGTGCAGCAGCTCGGGCGGGAGGTAGGCGGTGGAGTCGGTGACGACCGCGACGGGCATGCCCGGCACGCTAGCCGATCGCGGCGGGGAACGCCGGGGTCAGACGGCCTCGGTGGTGGCCGGCACAGTGATCAGGCCGACATTGTGGGCGCGCAGGTGCCAGCCCCGGGCGTCGTCGTGCCGCAGCTCCGTCCAGTGGCAGTTGGACAGCGACCCCACGGTACGCAGCACCGCGTGCTCCCAGCCGAGCAGCTGGCCGACGCCCTGCCGGGCGCCGCCGCCGTGGGTGGTCACCACGACGGTGCCACCGGGGGCCAGGTCGGCGGCGTCCTGGAACGCCGCGCCGATCCGCTTGCCGAGATCGTCGAGGGTCTCGATGCCGGAGCCCGGATCCGGGTCACCGGCCCGCCAGCGGGCGAACTCGGCGGGGTGTCGCTCGGCCGCCTCGGTGAGCACGAGCCCCTGCCAGAGCCCGAAGTGCCGCTCCCGCAGCCGCGGGTCGGTGCGCACCGGCAACCCGGTCAGCGCCGCCAGCGCGGCGGCGGTGTCCGCCGCGCGGCTCAGGTCGCTGGCGACGATGGCGTCCGGCCGCAGCGCGGCGAGCAGGGGCGCGGCGGTGCGGGCCTGCTCGCGGCCGAGGTCGTTCAGCGGCACGTCGGTCTGTCCCTGGACCCGGCTGGCGGCGTTCCAGTCCGTGTTGCCGTGCCGCCAGATGATCAGACGGGTCATTCCGCGGCGGCGGAGCCGGTGCCGGACTCGGCGTCGACCAGGTCCCGATCGACGAACGGGATCGTCGGGCAGTCCTTCCAGAGCCGGTCGAGGGCGTAGAACTCGCGCTCCTCGGTGTGCTGGACGTGCACCACGATGTCGACGTAGTCCAGCAGCACCCACCGGCCGCCCCGCTCACCCTCGCGCCGGACCGGCTTGGCCTTCTCCGGAAGCTGGAGCAGGCGCTCCTCGATGGCGTCGACGATGGCGAGCACCTGACGCTCGTTCGGGGCGGCGGCGAGCAGGAACGCGTCGGTGATGGCGAGCTGGTCGCCCACGTCGATGATGACGATGTCCTGCGCCTTCTTGTCGGCCGCGGCCTGGGCGGCGGCGATCGCCAACTCGTGAGCGCGTTCGGAAACTGTCACCGTTCTCCTTCGATCAACCGTGCGATCCTCCAAGCCTCTCACACACGGCAGAATCCCGACTCGTCAGTTCTGACGCGTTACCCGGCCGAACCACCCGATACCGGGTCGGATCACTGCTGGTAGAGGCGCCGTTTGGCGATGTACTGCACCACACCGTCCGGCACGAGGTACCAGACCGGCTCCCCGCGGGCGACCCGCGCGCGGCAGTTCGTGGACGAGATGGCCATCGCCGGGACCTGCACCAGGCTCACCGTGTCGGCGGGCAGGTGCGCGTCGGTGAGCTCGAAGCCGGGCCGGGTCACCCCGATGAAGTGGGCCAGCTCGAAGATCTCGTCCAGGTCCTTCCAGGAGAGGATCTTCTCCAGCGCGTCGGCGCCGGTGATGAAGAAGAGCTGCACCTTCGGGCCGTACTCGGCGTGCAGGTCACGCAGCGTGTCGACCGTGTAGGTGGGCCCGCCCCGGTCGATGTCGACCCGGCTGACCTGGAAGCGGGGGTTGGAGGCGGTGGCGATCACCGTCATCAGGTAGCGGTCCTCGGCCGGGCTGACCGGCTGGTCCTCCTTCTGCCACGGCTGGCCGGTGGGGACGAAGACCACCTCGTCCAAGCCGAACCGGTCCGCCACCTCGCTGGCCGCGACGAGGTGCCCGTGGTGGATCGGATCGAAGGTCCCGCCCATGATGCCGATCCGCCGGATGTCCTCCTCCATCCGATGATCGTAGGCCGGGCACGGCCGACGGCGACCCGGGGCCGCCGGCCGTCCCCGCCTACGGTCCGCTCAGGCCGACGCGGCGGCCGTCGCCGTCCGGGCCACCAGCGCCCGGCGCAGGTCGTCGTCCAGGTCGGTGACCCAGCGCCGCAGGCCGGGCGTGAGGTCGTCCCGGGCCAGCAGGGCCGCGGCCAATTCCCGGGTGGGCTGCGCCACGGCGTACCGGGGGAAGGCCCGCACGGTGACATCGTCGGCCACCCAGGGGGTACGCAGCTTAGCCGCCGCCGGCATGTCGGCGAAGTACCGCTCGACGTACGGTGCGGTCAGCTCGGCCTGCTCCGGCTGCCAGAAACCCTCGGCGGTCGCCTCCACGAGGCGGTTGGACAGCTCGGTGTTGCGCACCACGATCTCCCAGGCGACCCGCTTGGCCTCCCCGTCCGGCAGCGCCGCCCGGCAGCAGGCGGCCCGCTCCGCCCCGGTGGCGCTACGGTCCGCGGCCGCCTCGGCGGCGATCTCCGCCTCGCCGGCCGCGCCCAGCACCACCAGACGCAGCAGCAGCGCCCAGCGCAGGTCGGCGTCGACGGCCAGGCCCTCCGGCACGCCGTCACCGGCCAGCCACCCGGCGAGCAGCCTGGTGTCGGTGGTGGCGGCGATCAGGCCCCGGGCGGCGGCGAGCTGCAACGAGCCCCCGGCCGGCGCCCCGGCGAGCAGCGCCGCGCACGCCCCGGCGACCCGGAGCAGGGCGGCGTCCCGGGCGAGCGGGTCCAGGTAGCGGTCGATCAGCCGGCGGCTCAGGGTGAGCACCTCCTCGGCGATCGTCACCTCCGTCTCGGCGGGCAGCGCCGCGGCGACCAGGGCGACCAGCGAGGTGACCGGGCGCTCCCCGTCGGTGGCCGCGTCGAGCGCCTCGCCCCAGAGCAGGGCCCGGGCCAGCGGGTCGGCGAGCCCCGGCAGCACCATGGGCACCGCGTCGGCCGAAGCCGGGTCGAGGCGGATCTTGGCGAAGGTCAGGTCGCCGTCGTTCGGCAGCAGCAGCCCGGTGGCCGCCTCGCCGAGCAGCGGGGTGAGCGTGGTCCGCCCGCCGTCGGCGTCCGGGTCCAGGTCGACCTCGAAGCGGCTCGCCGTGCCGTCGGCGTACCGGCCCACGCCGACGCGGTGCGGGCGCAGCACCGGGTGCGACGCGGGGGCGGTCTGCACGATCGCCGCGTCCCGCCAGCGCCCGTCGGCGTCGACCGAGGTCTCGATGCGCAGCGTGTTGACCTGCGCGCTGCGCAGCCACCGGTCGGCCCAGGCGCCCAGGTCCCGCCCGCCGGCGTCGCCGAGGGCGGCCAGCAGGTCGGTCAGCGTGGCGTTGCCGAACCGGTGCTTCGCGAAGTGCGCGTTCAGCCCGGCGAGGAACACCTCGTCGCCCAGCCAGGCGACGAGCTGCCGCAGCACGCTGGCCCCCTTGGCGTACGAGATGCCGTCGAAGTTGAGCAGGGCCTCGGCGGCGTCGGCAACCTCGGCCGGGGCGACGGGGTGGGTCGACGGCCGCTGGTCGGCGGTGTAGCCCCAGGACTTGCGGCGGATCGCGAAGGTCGTCCAGGCCCGGTCGAAGCGGGTCGCCTCGGCGGTCACCCGGGTGCCCAGGTACTCGGCGAAGGACTCGTTCAGCCAGAGGTCGTCCCACCAGCGCATGGTGACGAGGTCGCCGAACCACATGTGCGCCATCTCGTGCGCGATGGTGGTGGCGCGCACCTCGCGCTGGCTGTCGGTGACCGCCGAGCGGAACACGTAGTCGTCCCGGAAGGTGACCAGGCCGGGGTTCTCCATCGCGCCGGCGTTGAACTCGGGCACGAACGCCTGGTCGTACTTGCCGAACGGGTAGCGATCGGCGAAGAGTTGGTGGAAGCGGTCGAGGCACTGCTTCGTGACGGTGAGGATCTCGTCGAGGTCGGCGTCCAGGTGGGCGGCGAGGGAACGGCGGCAGTACACGCCGAGGGGGATGCCGTCGTGGGAGTCGCGGCGGACGTGCCAGGGGCCGGCGACCACCGAGAAGAAGTACGTGGCCAGCGGGGCGGTGGGGGCGAACTCCCAGCGCCCCGGCCGGGGGTTCGCGGCGAGCGCCCCGTTGGCGGCGACCGTCCACTCCGCCGGGGCGGTGACCGAGAGCGTCACCGGGGCCTTCAGGTCCGGCTGGTCGAAGGCGGCGAAGATGCGCGGCGCCTCGTCCAGGAAGGACATCGCATACAAGTACGTCTCGCCGTCGGCCGGGTCGACGAAGCGGTGCATCCCCTCGCCGGTGTTCGAGTACGCCATCTCGGCGGTGACGGTGAGCGTGTTCTCCGCCGCCAGGTCGGCCAGCGGGAACCGGCCGTCGGCCAGCGCGGCCGGGTCGAGGTCCCGGTCGTTGAGGCGTACCGTCAGCAGCTTCGCGGGCTTGACGTCGACGAAGGTCTGCGCCCCGGCGGCGGCCCGGAACCGGATGGTGGCGGTCGAGCGGAACCGCTCGCCGTCGCCGGTCAGGTCGAGGTCCACCTGGTAGGACTCGACGGTGATCGCCGCGCCACGCGCGGTCGCCTCTACACGGGTCAGGCTCGGCATCCGCTTATCCTGCCCGATGGGGATCCGCACGTGTTTCCCATGACCCCGTGGCACTGGAGGACTGAACCATGGCTTCGCACCCCAAGGGCGACTTCGACCTCTCCCGGGCGGTCTGGCAGCGGGCCGAAGGCGACACCTCCGAGAGCGCCGTCGAGGTGGCCTTCGTCGACGACCTGATCGGCATGCGCAACTCCGCCGAGCCGGACGGCCCCGTGCTCGTCTTCACCCAGGCCGAGTGGGACGCCTTCGTCGCCGGTGCCCAGGACGGCGAGTTCGACCTGGACTGAGCCGAGGACGCCGGTCGGGTCGGTCGGCGACACCGCCGTCGGCCCCCGGCCCGCCCCCGCGGGCGGGCCGGGCATCCCGTGGGCCGCGCGGCCCTAGTCGCCGTCGCCCCAGCCCAGTCCGCCGGGGCCGGGGGCGTGGTGGAAGCCGGGGTGGCCGGCCACGTCGACGCAGCGCTCGCCGTCCGGCCCGGACGCGCCGCAGAACAGCCGCTCGGCGTTCTGCCACGCCTCGGCCGGCGACAGCGCCGACGCACCCAGGGCCAGCTCGGGTCGCAGCAGGCTCAGCGCCTCCGCGTATCCGACGGCGACCTCCCGGGCCGATTCCAGGTCGGGCGCGGTGAAGCCGAGGTGCACGGTGAAGAACCGGCCCGGCCGGGCCGGGCGGCGAGGCGGCGCGATCAACGGGGCGCCGGCCGCGTCCCGTGCCGCGCCGAGCGCCCCCAGCGCCTGCCGCTGCCGCCAGTACGGCGGCCTGTTGTCCCGCATGGGTCCTCCCGTGGCGATCGTGGACGCGGCCCTCCCCCAGGTGACCCGCCCGGGTTCCGGCCCGGCTGCCTGCCGTCGGCACGCCGTCGGCGGCCCGACCGGACCGCTCCCCCGAGCCAACCAGCTTTCCGCTCCCCTGGGAGGGGCCAGCGGGCGCGCCGTGCGCTGGCCCCCTCCCCTCACGTTCCGCCTGCCGCGGGATTGCGCCCGGCCGGCCTGGGTAGACGCAGAGGCATCGACGAGACCGGCCGGCCGGCAACGGCCGCCGCCCGCTGCAGGAGGCCCGATGGCGACCATCCCGACGGAGCGCAGCCCGGAGAGCTCGGTGGCGTTCCTGCGCGACGGCTACCGCTTCGTCGGCCGCCGCTGCGACCGCCACGGCGGCGACATCTTCCAGGCCCGGCTGCTGCTGGAGCGCACCATCTGCCTGCGCGGCCGCCCGGCGGCCGAGCTGTTCTACGACACCGAGCGGTTCGTCCGCGCGGGTGCGACCCCGATGCGGGCGCAGCGCACCCTGACCGGCCGGGGCGGCGTGCAGGGCCTGGACGGCGCCGACCACCGCGACCGCAAGGCCATGATCATGTCGATCATGACGCCGACCGCGGTCCGGCACCTCGGCCAGCTCTTCGACGACGAGTGGCGGGCCCGCGTCCCGGCCTGGGAGGCGGGCGGGCCCGTCGTGCTGTACGACGAGGTCGGCCGGATGCTGACGCGCGCGGTCTGCGCCTGGGCGGGCGTGCCGCTGGCGGCCTCCGAGGTCGACCGGCGCACCGCCGACCTGCACGCGATGATCGAGGGGCCGGCGGCGCTCGGCCCCCGGCACTGGCGCGGCCTGCTGGGCCGCCGCCGGGGCGAACGCTGGATCGGCGGCGTCATCGACCGCGAGCGCGTCGGCACGCTCCCGGCGCCCGAGGGCAGCGCGCTGCGGGTGATCGCCGAGCACCGCGACGCCCGCGGGCGGCTGCTCCCGCGCCGGATCGCCGCCGTCGAACTGCTCAACGTGCTGCGCCCCACCGTCGCCGTCGACCGGTTCGTCGTGTTCGCCGCGCTCGCGCTGCACGACCACCCGTCCTGGCGGCAGCGGACCCGCGAGAGCGAGGAGGCCACCGAGAGCTTCGTGCAGGAGGTACGCCGCTTCTACCCCTTCTTCCCGGTGGCCGCCGCCCGGGTCCGTCGCTCCTTCGACTGGCAGGGTTACCACTTCCCGCGCGGCCGGCGGGTGCTGCTCGACCTGTACGGCACCGACCACCACCCGGAGCTCTGGCCCGAGCCGGAGCGGTTCCGCCCGGAGCGCTTCACCGGCTGGCGGGACGACCCGTTCCGCTTCGTCCCCCAGGGCGGCGGGAACCATCTGTCCGGCCACCGCTGCGCCGGTGAGTGGATCACCATCGAGCTGATGAGGCGGGCGGTGACGAACCTGACCACCGCCATGCGCTACGACGTGCCCCCGCAGGACCTGGCGCTGAGCCTGAGCCGGATGCCGGCGCTGCCGCCCAGCGGCTTCGTGATCACGAACGTCCGCCGCACCGCCTGAGCGCACCACCCCGGCCGGTCTGGTCGGTCGGCGACCGGTGCCCGGGGACGGGCCGCCCGCTCCCGGCTCGCCGCCCGTGACCGCCCGACGGATCGGCGAACCGGTTTGACCGGCCGACATGCGGGCACCTGCTGCGGGCACCCACCGTCACCGGGAGACCCGTTGTCCTTCGACGCCAGCGAGTACGGCCGGCACGTGGCCCAGGTCCACGACGAGACGTACGCCCACCTCGCACCGGACGCCGCGACCGTCGACGACCGCGGGCTGCCGGTCGCGTACGTCCTGCCGCTGCGCTGGACCGACGACGCCGGGCTCCCCGCGCTGACCGGCTACCTGCGCTGGCTCAGCTCGCGGGTCGACGTGACCGTGGTGGACGGGTCGCCGCCGGAGCTGTTCGCCCGGCACCGGGTGGCCTGGCGGGAGCGGGTCCGGCACCTGCCACCCGATCCTGCCGTACGGGGCGTCAACGGGAAGGTGACCGGCGTGCTCACCGGCGTCGCCGCGGCCCGGCACGAGCACGTGGTGATCGCCGACGACGACGTCCGGTACGACGAGGCGGGGTTGCGCGCCGTGCACCGGCTGCTCGACCGGGTGGACCTGGTCCGGCCGCAGAACTACTTCGACCCGCTGCCCTGGCACGCGTGGTGGGACACCGGGCGGACCCTGCTCAACCGGGCGCTCGGCGTGGACTACCCCGGCACCCTGGCGGTGCGCCGGAGCACCTTCCTCGCCATGGGCGGCTACGACCCGGACGTGCTCTTCGAGAACCTGGAGCTGATCCGCACCGTGCGCGCGTACGGGGGCACCGAGGCGGCACCCGCCTGGCTGCACGTACGCCGGCTGCCGCCCGACACCGCCCACTTCCTGCGCCAGCGGGTGCGCCAGGCGTACGACGACCTGGCCCAGCCGGCCCGCCTGGTGGCCTCGCTCGCGGTCCTGCCGGCGCTGGCCGCGGCGGTCGCGGCCCGGCGACCGGGGCTGCTGCTCGGCGCGGCCGGGACCACCGTGGTGCTAGCCGAGGCGGGCCGGCGCCGGGCCGGCGGCAGCGCGGTCTTCCCGCCGACCGCCGCCCTGGCGGCGCCGCTCTGGGTGCTGGAACGCGGCGCGTGCAGCTGGCTCGCCCTCGGCCGGCGGCTCCTCTTCGGCGGGGTCCGCTACGCCGGCGGCCGGGTCCGGCGCGCCGCCCACTTCGACCGCACCCTCCGCCGCCGCCTCCGCTGACCCGCCCCACGCCTCTCCCGCGCCACCCGGACGCCCACGCTCACACCCACGCGATCTTGCGCTTCATGCCCGGATAATCCGGCCACAAAGCCGCAGATGGTGGGCGCAAACTGCAAGATCGCGGCGGCCGGGAGGGCGGAGGGCGGCGCGGGGGCGGGACGCACGCGACAGCTCGCGGCCACTCTCCGGAACGTTCCCGGGAGTGGCCGCGAGCTGCGGCGTGCGGTGGCCGGGTCGGTCAGTACCGCACCTGTTCGCGTGACTGCTGCGCCTGGTCCTTCACGTCCTGCGCGGCGGAGCGGGTGTCGTCCTTGACGGCGTGCACGGCCTCCTGCGCGGTGGACTTCACCGACTCGGTGGCGTGCTGCGCCGGCTCCCGCAGTTCCTCCTTCAGCTCGCTGGCGACCTCGCCCAGCTTCTCCTTCACCACCCCGGCGTGCCCGCCTGCCTTCTCCTTGACCTGCGTCGCCACCTGCTGCTCGCGGCGGGTGGCCGGGATGAGCGAGGAGGCGAGCCAGCCGACGCCGAAGGCGATCAGGCCGGCGGCCAGCGGGTTGCCCTCGGACTTCTGCCGGATCGCGTGCGGGGCCCGGTGCGCGGCGTCGCTGACCGTCGAGGCGGCCGAGTGCGCGGCGTCGCTGACCGTCGAAGCGGCCGAGTGCGCTCTGTCGCTGACGCCGGACGCCGCCGACGAGGCGTGGTCGCCCACCGAGTGGGCGCCGTGCCTGGTGCTGTGACCCAGGTCGGAAGCGGTTCCCATCACCTTGTCCCTCACATTCTGCAGTGCGTTGCGGGCCCGCTGCTTGCGGTCGTCGACGATGCGGGCGGGGCTGACCTTGTACGCCAGCGCGTCCACGTCGGAGCTCAGGTTGCTCCGCGTGGCTTCGATCTCCCGGCGGATCTGGTCCGGGTCGGTGCTCATCGGGTGACCTCCTGCGGGTGGGGCTTGAGCGCGTCGGGAATCCGCTGCACGCTCTCGTTGGTCTGCTTGAGGCCGCGGATCCGCTCGGCGTTCTTCCTGGCCATGGAGTAGAGGACCGCGGCGATCGCGCCCCAGATGACGGCCACGATCAGCGCCGCCCAGCCGGCGTCCATCACGTTGGACAGCCCGGCCCAGAGGGCCAGCGACAGGAACAGGGCCACCATGTAGCCGCCGAAGCCGGCGCCGCCGAAGAAGCCGGCGGCCTTGCCCGCCTTCCTGCCCTCCTGGCGGATCTCGGCCTTGGCGAGTTCGACCTCCTGCCGCATCAGGGTGGACAGGTCGGTGGTGACCTGACGCATCAGCTCACCGATCGAGCTGCCCCGGATCTCGTCCGCGTCGTGGGGGTGGTGACCGGAGTTCAGCCCCGCACCCTGCGTCGGCACGCTCATGCCGCCGCCTCCCTTCGGATGACTCGTGGGCTCACGGACGGGTCCCGCTCGACGGCACGCCCGGCAGCGGGTCGGTCCGGGTCACCGGCGGCAGCGGCTGACCGACGCCACCCGCCGGGTCGGCGTAGCCGGTGGTGGTCTGCGGATCGGCGTACGCGCCCGGGGCCGGCTCCAGGTAGCCACCCGGCGGCACGGCGTCCGGCACCGCACGCGCGGCCGGCGTCGTCGGGATGACCGCCGTCCGGTCCGGGTCGTAGCCGGCACCCGAGCCGTACGCGGAGTGGCCGTTGCCGCCCTGGCCGTCGCCGGCGGCGGAGATGTTCCTGGTCAGCCGGCCGGCGAGCACGCCCAGCACGGCGGCACCGACGAGGAAGGTGCCCGGGTTGCGGCGGGCGTAGTCCCGCACCTCGGCGATGATGTCGCCGGGCTCCCGCTGCTCCAGCCAGCCGGCCACGCCGTGCACCCGGTCGGCGGCCTGGCGGGCGATCTCGCTCACCGGCCCCGCCTGACCACCCTGCTCGGCCATCGAGCGCATCTCGTCGGCCAGCGAGCGGAGCCCACCGGCGGCGCGCCGCTGCTGCTCACCGGCCTGGCTGGCCACCTGGCTGCGGGCCTCGCCGTAGAGGTTGCGCGCCTGGCGGGTCGCCTCGCCGACGACCTCCCTGCCCTGTTCCTTGGCCGTCCCGGCGACGGCGCCGCCGGCATGCTTCGCCTCCGACCCGACCTGGCGGGCCTGCTCGCGGACACCGCCGCCGTTGGTCGACTCCTGCCCGTACGTGGAAGTCGTGGGTGACAGATCGTAAGTCATGATGTCCCTTCCGCTCGGAAAGTCGTCGCGGTTGTGCTGGGGGGATGCGACCGCCGTTGCTGCCGTCGCCGCCTCTGACCTACCCTCCGTCGCCGCTTCCATACCTCGTTCGTGACTTCTCCTGCGGCCCGTCCCGCGAGGACTACAAAATGGAGGATCGTCGGGCCGGACGCCGATGCCATCACGGACAGTGACGGTCGGTCGCCGCGACCCGCGCCGCGGGCAGGGCGTTCCGCGGGTCCACGGAGGTGACATCGATGGCACGGAACGCACGCGGCGCCCCATCGGGACCGAAGCCCGCGGTGCAGTTCGCCGCGGTGGCCGCGGCCGGGATCTTCACCCTGGTCGGGGTGCTCGGGTTCATCCCCGGCGTCACCACCGACTACGGCGACATGACGTTCGCCGGTCACCACTCCGAGGCCCGGCTGCTCGGCCTGTTCCAGGTGTCGATCCTGCACAACGCGCTGCACCTGGGCTTCGGGCTGGCCGGGCTGGTGCTGGCCCGCACCGTCGCCGGGGCCCGGGTCTTCCTCGCCGGCGGCGGCGCGCTCTACCTCGGCCTGTGGCTGTACGGCTTCGCGATCGACCGGGAGACCGTGTTGAACTTCATCCCGGTCAACGACGCCGACAACTGGCTGCACCTGGCCCTCGGCTTCGGCATGCTCGCCCTCGGGCTGCTGCTGTCCAACCAGGTCGGCACCGGCGGCCGTCTGGACAGGCCCTTCGACCGCCCCTGACCGCGGAGGCCCGGGATCGCGACATGGAGGTCGTCATGCTCCGCCGGCTACGGGACCACGCGCTGACGATCTCGATGTTCGGTGCCTTCCTCGTCTTCCTCGCGTTGCAGAGCGTGTTCGGCTGGCACGCCCGCAACGAGGAGTTGACCGATCTCGGCGCGGCGCCCGTGGCCTGGCCGGCGTACCTGCGCAGCGGGCACTTCGCCGAGGCCGTCTTCGAGAACTGGGAGTCCGAGTTCCTCCAGATGGGCGGCTACGTCCTGCTCACCGCGTACCTGGTGCAGCGGGGCTCGGCCGAGTCGAAGCCCGTCGGGCAGACCGACCGCCCCGAGGACGACGAGCGACGCGCCACCCCCGACTCACCCTGGCCGGTGCGCGTCAGCGGCCTGCCGCTGGTGGTCTACCGGAACAGCCTCTCGTCAGCACGCGTCGCCGGAGTCGAAGCCGGTCACCGCCGCGCACTCGCACACCGGCGACTGACCGGCCGGCCGGCGCCGGGCGCGGGCGCCGTCAGGCCGGCACGCGCAGCCGCTTGGCGAAGCAGACGCTGTACGGGTTGCTCACGTACTCGCCGTACACCGGGATCGGCTCGTACCCGCACGAGGTGTAGAGCCCGATCGCGGCCGGCAGGTACGTGCCGGTCTCCAGGCAGACCACCGCGTGCCCCTGCCGGAAGGCCAACTCCTCCAGCGCGGCCAGCAACTGCCGGGCGATGCCCCGCCCCCGGTACGCCGGGCGGACGTACATCCGCTTCAGCTCGCCGGTGCCGTCGTCGAGCGCCTGGATCCCGCCGCAGGCGATCGCCCGCCCGTCGGCCACCACCACGAGGTAGCGGATGTCGTCGTGGGTCACGGTCGCCTGGCCGTCCAACCCGCCGTCCGCCTCACGCAGCTCGCGCTGCTGGGCGGTGACCAGGGCGTCGATCTCCGGATCCGTGGCGGGGCGGGACTCGATCAGCATCAGGCCACGCTAGGCGGCGCGGATTTCGGGCAGGTTTCCGGCAGTCGACCCGCTCACGGAGCGCGACGAGCTATTCGGCGTCGCCCTCCCCGACCCCGTCGTACGGGCCGACCTCGTCCGACGGGCCGGCCTCGACCTCGTCGGCCGGGCGCTGCCGGCGGGCCTTGCGGGCCGCCAGCCGCTCCGCCGCGGAGGCGCGGGTCGACTTCTCCTCCAGCCGGACGTCCGTGCCCCGGTTGCCCGGGACGAAGTCGGCGCCGGCGTAGAGGGTCGGCTGCCAGTCGAACTCGCGGTCGCCGATCCGGACGAGGTCGCCCGGCTCCGCGCCGGCCTTCCCGAGCTTCTCCTCGACGCCCAGGCGCGCCAGCCGGTCGGCCAGGTAGCCCACCGCCTCGTCGTTGTCGAAGTTCGTCTGCCGCACCCACCGCTCGGGACGGACGCCGCGCACGAGCCAGCCGCCGTCCGGCGCGGCCTCGATCGTGAAGCCGGCGTCGTCGACCGCCCTCGGCCGGATCACGATCCGGGTCGGCTCGGCCGGCGGCGCGGCGCTGCGCGCCTGCTCCACCAGCTCCGCCATGGCGTACGTCAGCTCCTTCAGACCCTCCCGGGTGGCCGCCGAGACCTCGAACACCCGGAAGCCGCGCTCCTCCAGGTCGGGGCGGACGATCTCGGCCAGGTCCCGGCCGTCCGGCACGTCGACCTTGTTCAGCGCCACCAGCCGGGGCCGGTCGGCCAGGCCGCCGTACTCGGTCAGCTCGGCCTCGATGGTGTCGATGTCGGCCACCGGGTCCCGGCCGGGCTCCAGGGTGGCGGTGTCGATGACGTGCACCAGCACCGAGCAGCGCTCGATGTGCCGGAGGAATTCCAGGCCGAGGCCCTTGCCGGTGGCCGCCCCCGGGATCAGGCCCGGCACGTCGGCGACCGTGAAGGTGTGGTTGTCCACCCGGACCACGCCCAGGTTGGGCACCAGGGTGGTGAACGGGTAGTCGGCGATCTTCGGCTTGGCGGCGGAGATCACCGAGATCAGCGACGACTTGCCGGCCGACGGGAAGCCCACCAGGCCGACGTCGGCGACGCTCTTGAGTTCCAGCACCACGTCGAGCTGCTCGCCGGGCTCGCCCAGCTCGGCGAAGCCGGGGGCCTTGCGCCGGGCGTTGGCCAGCGACGCGTTGCCCCGGCCGCCGCGCCCGCCCCGGGCCACCTCGAAGGTCGTGCCGGCGCCGACCATGTCGGCCAGCACGGTGCCGTCGAGGGCCTGCACGACGGTGCCGTTCGGCACCTTCAGCACGAGGTTGTGGCCGTTCGCGCCGTCCCGGTTCGACCCGGCGCCGCCCCGGCCGTTCTCGGCCTTGACGTGCGGGCGGAAGTGGAAGTCGAGCAGCGTCGTCACCTGCGGGTCGACCACGAGGGACACGCTGCCGCCGTGCCCGCCGTTGCCGCCGTCGGGGCCGCCGAAGGGCTTGAACTTCTCCCGGTGGATCGAGACACAACCGTGCCCGCCATCGCCGGCCTGCAGGTGCAGGACGACCCGGTCAACGAACGTCGCCACGGGCGTCAATCCTTCCAGCGAGGTCGACTCCCCGCACGAGAAAAGGCGAAGCGGGCCGGGACACGAGGTCCGCGGCCCGCTGCGCCGGAGAAACTACTGCTGCGGCACGATGCTGACGGTCTTGCGACCGCGCTTGGTGCCGAACTGGACCGAACCGGCGGCCAGCGCGAAGAGCGTGTCGTCTCCGCCACGGCCGACCAGGTCACCGGGGTGGAACTTGGTGCCGCGCTGACGGATGAGGATCTCACCCGCGCTGACGA
The DNA here is from genome assembly GCF_055587185.1 of Micromonospora sp. NPDC048040. Taxonomy (NCBI): domain Bacteria; kingdom Bacillati; phylum Actinomycetota; class Actinomycetes; order Micromonosporales; family Micromonosporaceae; genus Micromonospora; species Micromonospora sp. NPDC048040. The sequence goes on from NZ_JBVJGT010000021.1 coordinate 75,005, forward strand.
CCTGACCACCGAAGCGCTTCACGCCGAGCCGCTGGGCCGCGGAGTCACGACCGTTGCGCGAGCTGGACGCACCCTTTTTGTGAGCCATCTGAGGACGACCTACTTCCCGCTGGAGATGCCGGTCACCTTGACCTGGGTCAGCGGCTGACGGTGACCCTGGCGCTTGTGGTAGCCGGTCTTGTTCTTGAACTTGTGGATCCGGATCTTCGGGCCCTTGGTGTGCGCGGCGATCTCGCCGGACACCGCGACCTCGGCAAGCTTCGCCGCGTCGGTCACCAGGTCGTCACCGTCGACGAGGAGCACCGCGGTGAGCTTCACCGCGTCGCCGGGCGCACCGGCGAGCTTCTCGACCTCGATCACGTCGCCCTCGGCGACCTTGTACTGCTTGCCGCCGGTCTTGACGATCGCGTACATCGGAGGCGGACTCCCTGTCGTTGAGGCTGCTGGCGGGTGTTCCCACGGCGGCTCGCCGGGTAGCAGAGGCACGGCGGCGCGGGCGCGCGGGAACTCGGCACACCAAAGTGCGCCGCAGGCAAGCGTACGCCATGGGAGGGCCGACGCCCAAACCGGCCCCGCAGGTCAGCGGGCGCAGAGCTGGTCGAGCCGCTGCCGGAGCCGGTCCAGCTCGGTCTCGTCGATCGCGTCGACGTCGGTGCCCAGCGTGCCGACCTCGGCCGCCATGTCCGCGAGCAGCGTCTTGAGCTGGGCGTCCTCGGCCCGGCCCGACTCCCGCCGCAGGGCGGCCCGCCAGTCGGTCAGCGCCTCGGAGATGCGCTTGCGGGCGGTTTCGGCCGCGGTGCCGTCGTTCGCCCCGACCGCCGCGACCATCTTGCCGAGTTCCTCGACGTACGTCCGCACGGCGGTGTCCCCGGCCGCCTGCGCGGCGGCGCACACCTCGGGGGCGTTGCCGCCCGCCGCCCCGCTGCCGGCCCCCGGCCCGCCACCCGGCCCGGTGCCCGTCGCCCCGCCGCCCGGACCGCCGGTGGGCCCGCTCGACGCGGCGCCCGAGGCGGCCGGCTCCGGCCGCTCGGCCGCGCACCCGGCGCCGGTGAGCAGGACAGCGGTGACCGTGGCGACGGCGAGCAGACGGCGCATAGTTCTTCTCCTGACCGGTTGGCCGATCGTGGCCGGGGATCGACCATACGACAAGGCCCCCTCCCCGGGACATTGCCGGGAAAGGGGCCCTGCCAAACGCCGGGCTGCTCAGCCGGTCACGGCCGGGTGCGCCGCCGCGCGCCGCTGCGCCGGGACCGGCGCCGGCCGGAGCCGCCCTCCGGCTCGTCGCCGTCGGTGTCGGCCAGCGCGTCCGGGTCGTCCGGGGCGGCCAGCCGGGCGGACTCGCCCGTCTGGCTGTCGGCGATCTCCGGCGCGGCGGGGGTGTCCGTCTCGTAGCGGGACAGGTCGTAGCCCATGGTGTCGTGGTAGTCGGCGTCCGGGCTGGTCGCGGTGTCGGGCTCGGTGACCTCGGCCACGGTCCGCTCGGCCGGCGCGCTCTTGCGGGCCCGCTTCCGGGACGCCCCGCCGCCCTGCTCGGCCGCCGGGGCGGCGACCGCCGAGGCGACCGCCTTCACCTTCTCCCCCGCGCCGCCGCCGGAACGCGGCTTCTCCGGCACCGGCTCGGTGTGGATGATCAGGCCCCGGCCCTTGCAGCACTCGCACGTCTCGCTGAACGCCTCCAGCAGGCCCGCGCCGATCCGCTTGCGGGTCATCTGCACCAGGCCGAGCGAGGTGATCTCGGTGACCTGGTGCTTGGTGCGGTCCCGCCCCAGGCACTCGGTCAGCCGGCGCAGCACCAGCTCGCGGTTCGACTCCAGCACCATGTCGATGAAGTCGATCACCACGATGCCGCCGATGTCGCGCAGCCGGAGCTGGCGGACGATCTCCTCGGCGGCCTCGAGGTTGTTCCGGGTGACCGTCTCCTCCAGGTTGCCGCCCGCGCCGGTGTACTTGCCGGTGTTGACGTCGACCACGGTCATCGCCTCGGTGCGGTCGATCACCAGGTGGCCGCCGGACGGGAGGAAGACCTTCCGGTCCAGGCCCTTGAGGATCTGCTCGTCGATCCGGTACGTGGCGAAGACGTCCGTGGTGCCGACGTGCCGGCGCAGCCGGGCGACCAGGTCCGGCGAGACGTGCGACAGGTACGACTCGACCACGTCGTACGACTCGTCGCCCTCGATCACCAGCTCGCGGAAGTCCTCGTTGAACAGGTCCCGGACGACCCGGATGACCAGGTCGGGCTCCTCGTAGAGCAGCACCGGGGCGCCGCCCTCGGCCGCCTTGGCCTGGATGTCCTCCCACTGCGCCTGCAACCGCTTGACGTCGCGGGCCAGCTCGTCCTCGCTGGCGCCCTCGGCGGCGGTCCGGACGATCACGCCCGCGCCGTCCGGCACCAGCTTCTTCAGCACGTCCCGCAGCCGCTTGCGCTCGGTGTCGGGCAGCTTCCGGCTGATGCCGGAGGCGTTGCCGTTGGGCACGTAGACCAGGTGCCGGCCGGAGAGCGCGATGTGGCTGGTCAGCCGCGCACCCTTGTGGCCGATCGGGTCCTTGGTGACCTGCACGAGCACCGAGTCGCCGGACCGCAGCGCCTGCTCGATCGAGCGGGCCCGACCCTCCAGGCCGGTGGTGTCCCAGTTCACCTCGCCGGCGTACAGCACGGCGTTGCGGCCGCGCCCGATGTCGACGAAGGCCGCCTCCATGCTGGGCAGGACGTTCTGCACCTTGCCGAGGTAGACGTTGCCGGCCATGGTGCCGGAGGAGTTGCGGGTGACGTAGTGCTCGACCAGCACCCCGTCCTCGAGGACGGCGATCTGGGTCCGGTCGCCGCGCTGGCGTACCGCCATCACCCGGTCGACGGCCTCCCGGCGGGCCAGGAACTCCGACTCGCTGAGGATCGGCGGCCGGGTCCGGCGCTGCTCGCGGCCGTCGCGGCGGCGCTGGCGCTTGGCCTCCAGGCGGGTCGAGCCGGAGACGCCCTGCACCTCGTCGACGGTCTTGCGCGGCTCGCGGATCTTGACGACCGTCGGCACGCCGTCGTCGGCACCCGCCTCGACGTCGCCGGCGCCCCGGCGACGGCGCCGCCGGCGACGGCGGGTCAGCGCGTCGCCGCCCTCGGCCTCCTCGTCCTCCTCGCCTTCGGCCTCTTCCGCCTCGGCCTGCGCGGCCTCCTCGGCCTCCTCGTCCTCGATGTCCTCCGCGCCGCCCTTGCCCCGGCCCCGGCCCCGGCGGCCCCGGCGGCGGCGACGGCGGGCGGCGGTGTCGTCCTCGTCCTCTTCCTCGTCCTCGGCGGCCTCCTCGGCCTCCTCGGTCGGCTCCTCCTCGGCCTCGACGGCCTCGGCCAGCTCGACGTCGCGGCGGCCGCGCCGGCGGCGGCGGGTCGGCTCGGCCGGCTCCTCCTCTGCGGCGGGCTCCACGGCGGCGGGGGCGGGCGTGACGACCCGGGCCGGCGGCATCTCCTCCGGCTGCGGGGCCATGAAGAGCACGGTGGGCGCGGAGAGCGCGGCCCGCCGGCGGCGGGTACGCGGCTCCGGCTCGGCGGCGGCCTCCTCCTGGGCGGTCGGTTCCGCTGCGGGCGCGGCGCCCGGCGGCACCTCGCCGGCGCGGGTCTCCGCGCCGCCGGCCGTGGCGGGCGGCGCGGCGGCGCCGAACTCGGTGCCGGCCTGCGGCTCGGCCCGGCCGGGCTGCTCGGCCTCGCCGGGCGCGGCCTGGGCGGCCTCGTCACCGGCGGCCGGCTCGGCGGTGCCGGCCGGGGTCTCCGCGGCCGGCTCGGCCGCTGCGGGGGCGGCCTTCTTCCGGCGGGCACGGGTGGCCTTGACCGGCTTCGCCGCCTCGGCGGGGGCCTCCTCCACCGCGGCCGACGGCTCTCCGGCGGCCTGCGCCGCGGGCTCCTCGGCCTGCGCCGTGGGCTCCTCGGCCTGCGCCGCGGGCTCCCCGGTGGCCTTGGCGGTGGTGGCCTTGCGGCGGCGGCGCGGCGCCTTCGGGGCGGCGTCGAGGTCGCCGGTGACCGGGGCGAGCACCTCGGCCTGCGGCGCCTCGGCGCTGCCCGGCACGGCCTCGGTCGACGCCTGCACCGGCGCGTCGGTCTGCTCGGGCTGGTTCAGGGGCGCGGCGCGCCGCCGAGTGGTACGGCGTCGGGCGGGCGCGACCGGGGCCTGTCCCGCCTCGGTGGCTCCGGCGTCCGCCGTGCCGACGGCGGCGTTCTCCGCCCCGGCGGTGCTCCCCGCCTCGGTGGCGCCGCTCGGGCCGGTGGCGTTCTCGGTGGTGCTGTTGTCAGCGGTCTCGTCGGCCGGCTGTGAACCGGTCCGTTCGCCGCCCTCGGGCTCGTTCTCGAGCATGGACGTTCTCCAGTTCTGGCTGCCCCGGGCGCGGGTGAGCGCTGCCACGCAGGGTTGCCGCAAAAGTGTTTCCGCCGGGCACGCAGGATGCGCGACCGCCGAAGTCTGCCTGCCTGAACGCCGACCGTCGGTCAGCGTTCACCGATGGTTGCCCCGTCGCGGTCCGCGTCCAACGGATCCGCGATCGCACCCTGCGCGGTCAACGTGCCCTGTGCCAGCCGGATCACCCTCGGGGAGACCGGCGGCTCCAGGTCGGCCACCACGCGGAGGCCGGAAAGGACGTCATCGGGCCGCACGGCGGGGGTGACCTGCCGCACGACCAGTTCGAGTATCGCACACGGTACGGCCGGGACCCCGGAAGGCGTCTCCGTCGACGCCGCGACATCGATGTGAATCACCGCTGATCGGGCGTCGAAGGTGCGCCGGCCCTGTTTGGTCATCCGCTCGACGAGCACCTCGTCCGCGGCCGTGAAGGCGGAAACCGCCCGTTCCAGGACGGCGGGGTCGACCTCGGGCAGCTCGATCCGCCAGTGCGACGCCTCGATCCGGTCGGCAAGACTCCCGCCGCCGGCCACGACGGCGTCGAGCACGTCGAGCCCCGGCGAGAGCGCGGCATCCAGGGCGGCGCGCAGCTCCTGCGGGTCGACCGGCTCACGAAGGCCGATCTCCAGATATTCGGCCTCGCTCGCTACGCCGGTGGGGGCCGCGCTGGCGTACGAGATCTTGGGGTGCGGGGTGAAGCCCTGGGAGAAGGCGATCGGCACGCCGGCCCGGCGCAACGCCCGCTCGAACGCCCGGGCGAAGTCCCGGTGCGACGTGAAGCGCAGCGGACCGCGCTTGGCGTACCGGATCCGGACGCGCTGGACGACCGGGGCCTGGCCGCCCTCTGGCTGTGGTTTCCTACTGATCGTCGTGCTCCTCGGTGTCAGAGACCGGCTGGTCGTGAAGGCACCCGCGCGACAACGCGCGTGCCGCTGACGACAGCCGCATGATCGACCCGGTGCGCGGCGGGCGGCGCGAGGGCGCCACCCGCCCGCGGCGGGCTACTGCTGGGCGCCGGTGGGGAGCTTCAGGCCGTTGATCGGGGTGAGCGGGAGGAGTTTCTTCCCGGTCGGGCCGATCTGGATCTCGGTGTCCATGGCGGGACAGACGCCGCAGTCGAAACACGGGGTCCACCGGCAGTCGTCCTGCTCGTACTCGCTGAGCGAATCCTGCCAGTCCTGCCAGAGCCAGTCCTTGTCCAGGCCCGAGTCCAGGTGGTCCCAGGGCAGGACCTCCAGCTCGTCGCGCTCGCGGGTGGTGTACCAGTCGAGGTCGACCCCGAACTGCGGCAGCACCTCGGCCGCGGCCTCCACCCAGCGCTGGTAGGAGAAGTGCTCGCTCCAGCCGTCGAACCGGCCGCCGTTCTCCCAGACCTTGCGGATCACCGCGCCGACCCGGCGGTCGCCCCGGCTGAGCAGGCCCTCGATCAACGAGGGCTCGCCGTCGTGGTAGCGGAAGCCGATCGCCCGGCCCAGCGAGCGGTCCGAGTTGATCGCCTGCTTGAGCAGCTTGAGCCGGCCGTCGATGACCTCCGGCCGCTCCATGGACGCCCACTGGAACGGGGTGTGCGGCTTCGGCACGAAACCGCCGATGGAGACGGTGCAGCGGATGTCCTTGGACCCGGTGGCCGCCCGACCCGCCCTGATCACCTCGTGCGCCATGTCCGCGATCTCGAGGACGTCCTCGTCGGTCTCCGTGGGCAGACCGCACATGAAGTAGAGCTTCACCTGCCGCCAGCCGTTCGTGTACGCGGTGACGACGGTGCGGATCAGGTCTTCCTTCGACACCATCTTGTTGATGACCTTGCGGATCCGCTCCGACCCGCCCTCCGGCGCGAAGGTCAGGCCGGTGCGCCGCCCGTTGCGGGACAGCTCCTGCGCGAGGTCGATGTTGAACGCGTCGACCCTGGTCGACGGCAGCGAGAGCGAGACGTTGGTGCCCTCGTACTGCTGGGCGAGGCCCGAGCACATGTCGCCGATCTCGGAGTGGTCGGCGGACGACAGCGACAGCAGGCCCACCTCGTGGAAGCCGGAGAACTCCAGCCCCTGCTGCACCATCTGCCCCACGGTGGTGATGGAGCGCTCGCGCACCGGCCGGGTGATCATGCCGGCCTGGCAGAACCGGCAGCCCCGGGTGCAGCCCCGGAAGATCTCCACCGCGTACCGCTCGTGCACCGTCTCGGCGAGCGGCACCAGGGGCTTCTTCGGGTACGGCCAGGCGTCCAGGTCCATGGTCGTGCGCTTGTGCACCCGGAACGGCACGTCCGCCCGGTTCGGCACGACCCGCTGGATCCGGCCGTCGGGCAGGTAGTCCACGTCGTAGAAGCGCGGCACGTAGACGCTCTCGGTGCGGGCCAGGCGCAGCAGCAGTTCGTCGCGCCCGCCCGGGGAGCCCTCCGCCTTCCACTCCCGGACGATCGCGGTGATCTCCAGGACGGCCTCCTCGCCGTCGCCGAGCACCGCGGCGTCGACGAAGTCGGCGATGGGCTCCGGGTTGAAGGCGGCGTGACCGCCGGCCACGATCACCGGGTCGGCGTCGGTGCGGTCGGCGGCGAGCATGGGGATGCCGGCCAGGTCGATCGCGCTGAGCAGGTTGGTGTAGCCCAGCTCGGTGGAGAAGGAGATGCCGAACACGTCGAAGTCGCGCACCGAGCGGTGCGCGTCGACCGTGAACTGCGGCACGCCGTGGGCGCGCATCAGCTTCTCCAGGTCCGGCCAGACCGCGTACGTCCGCTCGGCGAGCACGTCGGGCAGCTCGTTGAGCACCTCGTAGAGGATCTGCACGCCCTGGTTGGGCAGGCCGACCTCGTAGGCGTCGGGATACATCAGCGCCCAGCGCACGGCTGTGGTGTCCCAGTCCTTGACCACCGCACCCAGCTCGCCACCGACGTACTGGATGGGCTTGGTCACCTGGGGCAGCAGCGGCTCCAGCCGGGGCCAGACGGAATTGGCCGCGACGGGACGCGGCGTGGTGGACGGGACGCTCATGATGCCCAAGGGTACGCGCCCCGTCGGCGGCGACCGCGCGGACGCCGCCGCGCGGGCCGGTCGGTCGCCACAGCTTCCGACCGGACGTCGGCCCGGCCCCTGCCGCCCGAGCGGTGGCCGGGATCGCCGCGCTGGCGAGTCGGTACTAACCTCGGACCGGCGCGAGAGGAGATTGCCGCGATGCCGCAGCCGCAGCCGGGACCGGACCGGCCGGCCGACGGGAGCATCCCGGGCCCGGACCAGGGCCGGGATCCGGCGGTCACCGAGGAGCACACGTCCTCCCCCGCAGCCGCCGCCCCCGCCGCCCCCGCCGGCCCCGCGGGCCCGGAGGGCACCCGTGAGTTGCCCGTCGAGGGGTCGGAGGCGACCGCGACCGACCGCGCCGACGCCGACGTGACCGCCCCGCCGGCCACCGCCACCGCTCCGCCGGACGCCGACGCTCCGCAGGGCACCGCCGACGCCCGGCAGGACGCGGCCACCGCCCCGGACGGCGCCCTCGCCAGCGGGCCGAAGGTGTCCGACACCGCCGGAGGGGAGGGGTCCGACACCGCCGGGCCGGAGGGGTCCGACACCGCCGGAGCGGAGGGCACCGACGCCGCCGGACCGCAGGGCACCCGCCCGCTCCCCGCCGACCGGCCCGCGACGGACCGCCCGGCGGCCGGGCCGCAGGGCACCCGGATGCTCCCCGCCGACGAACCGCCGGCCGACCGCCCGGCGGCCGGACCGCAGGGCACCCGCATGCTCCCCGCCGACGAGCAGCCCCCCGCACCCCGGTGGAGCGGCTCCGCGCCCGTCCCTCCCCCGCCGCCGCGCAAGCGGGCCTGGGGCGAGTCGGCCGAGCCCACGCCGGTGCCGCCGAGCCCGACGGAGCCGCCCGAGCACCGCACCCCGGTGGACCCGTGGGCCGGCGCGGACACCGGCGGGTGGGACCTGCCGCCGGCCGAGCTGCCGCCGCTGCCACCCACGCTGCCGTACCCGGCCGCGCCACCGGCCCGGTCACACCCCGTGCCGCCGGCACCGCCCGTCCGCTCCCCCGCGCCGCCGCCCCCGCCGCGTTCCGCCCCGCCGCCGGTCGCCTACCCGGTGTCGCCGCCGCCGGTCGCCTACCCGGCCCCGCCGCCGGCCTCCCGGGCGCCCGTCCCGGTGCGGCCGGCGCCTGCCCCGCCCCCGCCGCCCACGCCGCCGAGGCAGCGGCGGGCGAAGACGCCGCCGGCCGGGCCGCCGCCCGGCTTCCAGGCCCCCAAGGGGTACGTCCCGGTCGCCGTCCGCAAGCGTCGCCGCTGGCCGTGGGTGCTGCTGCTCACCCTGGCCTGCTGCTGCGGCTGCCCGGCCTACTACGGGACGCCGATGGTCACGCAGTACCCGGCCAGCGCCGCCCTGCCCGCCGAGGTGGCCGACCTGCGGCTGCGCGACGACAGCCGCAGCAAGGAGACCGCCAGGCAACTGGAGGCGGAGGTACGCAAGGCGCACTGGCTGGCCGAGGACACCTTCGCCGGCGTCTACGGCACGCCCGGCGGCAAGCGGGTGACGGTCTTCGGCGGCACCGGTTTCCGGTTCACCCCCGAGTCGGACGCGCAGGACGAGATCACCCGGCTCACCGAGCAGTACTCCCTCGGCGAGGCGCAGGAGGTCGACACCGGCGTACGTGGCCGGCACGCGCGCTGCGCGGTGGGCCGCGTCGACGGCGGCGACGTGGTGGTCTGCACCTCCGTCGACCACGGCAGCATCGCCACCGCGGTCTTCACCCGGCTCTCCGTCGACGACAGCGCCACCCTGCTCGGCACCCTGCGGGACCAAATCGTTACCGCCAAACAGGGCTGAACCGGGCCTTTCTTCCCTCGCCGAAGCTGGCTCCCGGGGGACAATCCGGGCATGCCGCGGCGTTGGCTCTTCGCCGATCAGCTGGGGCCGCACTTCCTCGACGACCGCCGCCAGCCGGTGCTGCTGATCGAGTCGAAGGCGGTCTTCCGGCGCCGCGCGTTCCACCGGCAGAAGGCGCACCTGGTTCTCTCCGCCCTGCGTCACCGGGCGGCGGAGCTGGGCGACCAGGCGATCTTCCTGCGCACCGAGACCTACCGGGAGGGGCTGCGGAAGGTACGCGAGCCGCTGGACGTGTGCCACCCGACCTCGCGCGCCGCCCTGGAGTTCGTCCGCGGCCTGGACGGGGTCACCGTGCTGCCGCCGCGCGGCTTCGTGACCGCCCTGGACGACTTCGCCCGGTGGGCGGACGCGAAGCGGGGCGCGCTGCGGATGGAGGCGTTCTACCGGTTCGCCCGCGAGCACCACCGGGTGCTGGTCGACTCCGACGAGCCGGTCGGCGGCCGGTGGAGCCTGGACGTCGAGAACCGCCGGCCGCCGCCGAAGGGGGCCGAACGCCTGGACCTGCCCGCCCCGCCGATGCCGAAGGAGGACGACATCGACGCCGAGGTCCGGGCCGACCTGGACCGCTGGGAGCGGGAGGGCATCCGGTTCGTGGGGCGGGACGGCCCGCGCCGGTTCCCGGCCACCACGAAGGAGGCGAAGGCGCGGCTGCGGCACTTCCTCCGGCACCGGCTGGCCCAGTTCGGCCCGTACGAGGACGCGATGCTGGCCGGCGACCCGTGGCTGGCGCACAGCCTGCTGTCGTCCTCGTTCAACCTCGGCCTGCTCGACCCGATGGAGGCGGTCCGCGGCGCCGAGCAGGCGTACCGCCGGGACGGCGCGCCCCTGGCCAGCGTCGAGGGCTTCGTCCGGCAACTGATCGGCTGGCGGGACTTCGTCTGGAACCTGTACTGGTACTTCGGCCCCGGCTACCAGGCCAGCAACGAGCTGACGGCCCGCCGGTCGGTGCCGGACTGGTTCCGCGACCTCGACGCCGACGCGGTGCAGGCGCACTGCCTGTCGGACGTCCTGGCCGACCTGCGCGACCACGGCTGGGTGCGCCACATCCCGCGGCTGATGGTGCTCGGCAACTACGGGTTGCAGCGCGGCTGGCGTCCGGCCGAGATGGTGGACTTCTTCCACCGCAGCTTCGTCGACGGCTACGTCTGGGTGATGACGGTCAACGTCGTCGGCATGAGCCAGTACGCCGACCTCGGCCGGATGAGCACGAAGCCGTACGTCTCCGGCGGCGCGTTCGTCAACCGGATGAGCGACTACTGCGGCGGCTGCCGGTACGACCCGAAGAAGCGGGTCGGCGAGCACGCGTGCCCGTACACCGCCGGCTACTGGGCCTTCCTGGCCCGCAACCGCGACCGGATCCCGCCCAACGCGCGGATGGCCCGCGCCATCGCCCAGCTCGGCCGGCTCGGCGACGTGGACGACGTCGTCCGCCAGGAGAAGCGGCGCGGCGACGCCGCACCGTGACAGCTCAGCCGGCGCCCTGCTCGCCGGCGAGCGGCGGCTGCGCGCGGGGCGGGGCGTAGCGGGGCACGTACTCCTGCCCGGTGAGCTTCTGGATCTCGGTCATGATCTCGTCGGTGATCTCCCGCAGCGACGTGCGGTCGTCCGGCCGGCCGGTGAAGTCCAGCGGCTTGCCGAACCGTACGGTGATCTTGGCGCGGCCGGGACGGGGCACCCGGGTGCCGATGGGCTGCGCCTTGTCGGTGCCGATCATGCCGACCGGGATGACCGGCACGCCGGCCGCCACCGCCAGCCGGGCCGCGCCGGTGCGCCCCCGGTAGAGCCGGCCGTCCGGCGAGCGGGTCCCCTCGGGATAGACGGCGACCAGGTCGCCGGCCTTGAGCACCGGGATGGCGGCGTCGAACGCGGCCAGCGCCGCCCGGCCGCCGGCCCGCTCGACCGGGATGGCCCCCAGGCCGGTGAGCACGAACTTGGAGAAGGCGCCCTTCGGGCCGGTGCCCTTGAAGTACTCCGACTTGGCCCAGAACGCCAGGTGCCGGGGCACGACCGTGCCGAGGAAGAGTTCGTCGGCGACGGAGAGGTGGTTGCCCGCGAAGATCGCACCACCGGTCTCCGGGATGTGCTCCAACCCCTCCACGGTCGGACGGAAGGCCAACCGGAGCGCGGGCGCCACGGTGAGCTTGCCGATGGTGTAGAGCAGGGGCACTGGTCCTCCGGCGGATCGTGTGCGGGCAGGCGGTGTCACGGTAGCGGACGGGTCCACGTGGCCCCGCGGGGGTGGCGGGCCGACCGGCTGGTGAGCGGGCCTGTCGGGCGCGGGCGGGGCCGGTGGTGGCGGCCCGGCGGAGCACGCCGGACCGCCACCGTCTTAGTGCCTCATACCCGCCGGACGGCGACCGTCACCCGGTCGCCCTCGCCGACCTCGCCGGTGAAGCCCGCCACCCCGTCGGCGAAGTCGACGGAGTCGGCCAGCACCTCCCGGGCGACGAAGTCGGTGTACCCGGCCACCGCCGCGCGCACCTCCTCGGAGGCCGACAGCAGCAGCGCGATCCGGTCGGAGACGTCCAGGTCGGCGTCCCGGCGGGCCTGCTGCACCACCCGGACGACGTCCCGCGCCAGCCCCTCGGCGGCCAACTCGGGGGTGACCTCCGTGTCCAGCACGACCACGCCCTCGCCGCCGGGCAGCGGCGCGGAGTGCTCGGCGTCGGCGGCGACCAGGCGCAGCTCGTACTCGCCCTCGGCGAGGGTGATGCCTGCGGCCACCGGGGCGCCGTCGACCAGCTCCCACTCGCCCGCCTTGACCGCCTTGATGACCTGCTGGACCTGCTTGCCGACCCGGGGGCCGAGCGCGCGCGGCACCACCGTCAGCACCTGCTGGCAGTACGCGGACACCTCGCCGGTGAACTCCACCGCCTTCACGTTGACCTCGTCGGCGACCAGGTCGGCGAAGGGCCGCAGCTGCTCCGCCGCCGGGGAGGCGACGGTCAGCTTCGACAGCGGCAGCCGCACCCGCAGCCCCTTGGCCTTGCGCAGCGACAGCGCCGCCGAGGCGACCGCCCGGGTGGCGTCCATCGCGGCGACCAGCTCGTGGTCGGCCGGGAACTGCGCCGCGTCCGGCCAGTCGGTCAGGTGCACCGACCGCTCACCGGTCAGGCCGCGCCAGATCTCCTCCGCGGTCAGCGGCGCCAGCGGCGCCACCACCCGGCACAGCGTCTCCAGCACCGTCCAGAGCGTGTCGAACGCGTCCGCGTCGCCGGACCAGAACCGGTCCCGGGAGCGCCGGACGTACCAGTTGGTCAGCGCGTCCAGGTAGGACCGCACGGTGGCGCAGGCGCCGGAGATGTCGTACGCGTCCATCTGCGCGCCGACGGTCGACACCAGCTCGTTCGTCTTCGCCAGCACGTACCGGTCGAGCAGGTGGGTGGAGTCCACCCGCCGCTTCGCGGTGTGGCCGTCCGCGTTGGCGTAGAGCGAGAAGAAGTACCAGACGTTCCACAGCGGCAGCAGCACCTGCCGGACGGCGTCCCGGATGCCCGACTCGGTGACCGCCATGTCACCGCCGCGCAGCACCGGCGAGGACATCAGCATCCAGCGCATCGCGTCCGAGCCGTACGAGTCGAACACGTGGTAGACGTCCGGGTAGTTGCGCAGGCTCTTGGACATCTTGCGCCCGTCGGAGCCGAGCAGGATGCCGTGGCTGAGGCAGTTGCGGAACGCCGGCCGGTCGAACAGCGCGGTGGCCAGCACGTGCATGGTGTAGAACCAGCCGCGGGTCTGCCCGATGTACTCGACGATGAAGTCGCCCGGGTAGTGGTGCTCGAACCAGTCGCGGTTCTCGAACGGGTAGTGCACCTGGGCGAACGGCATCGAGCCGGACTCGAACCAGCAGTCCAGCACCTCCGGCACCCGGCGCATCATCGACTTCCCCGTCGGGTCGTCCGGGTTGGGGCGGACCAGCTCGTCCACCGCCGGCCGGTGCAGGTCGGTCAGGCGTACGCCGAAGTCCCGCTCGATCTCCTCCAGCGAGCCGTAGACGTCCAGCCGCGGGTAGTTCGGGTCGTCGGACTTCCACACCGGGATCGGCGAACCCCAGAACCGGTTCCGGCTGATCGACCAGTCGCGGGCGTTGGCCAGCCACTTGCCGAACGAGCCGTCCTTGATGTGCCCCGGGGTCCAGTTGATCTGCTGGTTCAGCTCGACCATCCGGTCCTTGAACTGCGTCACCGCGACGAACCACGACGACACCGCCTTGTAGACCAGCGGGGTGTCGCAGCGCCAGCAGTGCGGGTAGGAGTGGGTGTAGGTGTCCTGCTTGAGCACCACCCCCCGCTCCTTCAGCTCCCGGATCACCGGCTTGTTGACGTCGAAGACCTGCTCGCCCTGGTACGGCGGGACCAGCGCGGTGAACCGGGTGTGGTCGTCCACCGTGACGATGGTCGGGATGCCGGCGGCGTTGCAGGTGTTCTGGTCGTCCTCGCCGAAGGCCGGGGCCAGGTGCACGATCCCGGTGCCGTCCTCGGTGGTGACGAACTCCGCGCCGAGCACCTGGTAGGCGTTCGGGCCCGCCTGCTCGACGAGGAAGTCGAACAGCGGGGTGTAGCGGCGGCCGACGAGGTCGCGGCCGGAGACGGTGCCGACCTGCTCGTACCCCTCCAGCTCCTTGGCGTACGCGGCCAGCCGGGCCGCCCCGACGACGTACCGCGCGCCGTCGCGCTCCAGCACCGCGTACTCGATGTCGGGGCCGACGGCGAGCGCGAGGTTGGACGGCAGGGTCCACGGCGTGGTGGTCCAGACGCCGAGCCGCACCGGCCCGCGCACCAGCTCCGGCGCGCTCTCGTCGGGGGTCAGCTCGAACCACACCGACAGCGTCGGGTCGTGCCGGTCCCGGTAGACGTCGTCCATCCGGGTCTCGGTGTTCGACAGCGGCGTCTCGCAGCGCCAGCAGTACGCCAGCACCCGGAAGCCCTCGTAGACCAGACCCTTGTCGTGCAGGGTCTTGAAGGCCCACATGACGCTTTCCATGTAGTCCAGGTCGAGGGTCTTGTAGTCGTTGGCGAAGTCGACCCAGCGGGCCTGCCGGGTGACGTAGCGCTCCCAGTCCTGGGTGAACTCCAGCACCGAGGTGCGGCACGCCTCGTTGAACCGGGCCACGCCCAGGTCGAGGATCTCCGCCTTGCTGGTGATGCCGAGCTGCTTCTCGGCGACCACCTCGGCGGGCAGGCCGTGGCAGTCCCAGCCGAAGCGCCGCTCCACCCGGCGTCCGCGCATGGTCTGGTAGCGCGGCACCACGTCCTTGACGTAGCCGGTGAAGAGGTGGCCGTAGTGCGGCAGGCCGTTGGCGAACGGCGGGCCGTCGTAGAAGACGTACTCGTTCTTCCCGTCCGTGCCGGCGGGACGGGCCTCGACGCTGGCCTCGAAGGTCTTGTCGGCCGTCCAGTGCTCCAGGACCCGGCGTTCGACCGCGGGCAGGTCCGGGCTCGCCGGGACGGCGGCGGTCGGGTCGTGCAACGGATAGGCCATCGGGGGTCGCTCTCCTCGCGCAGCTCACGGTCGTGTGGGTCTGCGAGGACGAGCCGATCCGGTACGCCGTGCCGGCGCCCCGGGTGGCCCGCGGTACCACCCCGCTTGGCGGTCAGGATCGACCGCCCGCTCGTTGGCCGGCTGTGACGGGCCGGACCCGTCCGGTTCTACTGGGCCGGTCACCCGGCTGTTCTTCCGGAGGCTCGCCGGTGATGGCCGGGTCATCGCCTTACGGCCGTCAAGGTTACCCGACCGCCCGCCGGGATCGCCGCCGAGTAACGGCGGCCGCTCGCCGCCGGGCCCTGCTCGACACCCGCTGATCCCACCCGCGGCGACCATGCGGCTGTCACGGTGCCCCCGGCGGGTGGTGGCGACAGCCTCATGGTCGACGGACGGACGGCGAGGTCAGCGGGTCGGGGCGGGCAGGGTGGTCGTCCAGAGGGAGACCCCGTCGCGGTCGCGCAGGTGGACGGTGAAGGCACCGGACGCGCCGTCGACGGCGACCTCACCGAAGTGCTGGAAGCCCTCGGCCGGGGAGGTGTTGGCCCGCGGCGGAGCGTTGACGAAGACCGCCTTCGGCCCGAACGTGCCGTCCAGGGCGTTCGGGCCGAACGCGCCGGCGTGCGCCGGCCCCGAGACGAACTCCCAGAACGGGGTGAACTCGGCGACCGACGCCCGGGCCGGGTCGTAGTGGTGCGCGGCGGTGTAGTGCACGTCGGCGGTGAGGAAGACGATCCCGGTCACCCCGGCCCGGTGCGCCGCGCCGAGCACCTGCGCGAACTCCAGCTCCCGCCCGGCCGGCGCGCCCGGGTCGCCCTGCGCGACGCCCTCCTGGGCGGCGGCCCCGTCCGGCACCACCAGCCCGATCGGCAGGTCGGCGGCGATCACCTTCCAGGTGGCCCGGGACCGGGTCAGTTCCCGGATCAACCACTCCCGCTGTTCCCGGCCGAGCAGGCCACGCGCCGGGTCGGCGTAGGTGTTGCCGTCGTTGGGGTCCTTCCAGGTCCGCATGTCCAGCACGAAGACGTCCAGCCGCGACCCGTACGACAGCCGCCGGTACCGCGGCCCGTCGACCGGCGCCGGCAGCCACTCGTCGAACGCCTGCCGGGCCCGGGCGGCGAGCACGTCGACGCGGCGCTCGGTGTACCGCGCGTCGGTCAGGATCTCCCCCGGGTACCAGTTGTTGGTCACCTCGTGGTCGTCCCACTGGTTGATCTGCGGCACCTCCGCGACGAACGCGCGCAGGTGCTCGTCGAGCAGGTTGTACGCGAACTGCCCCCGGTACTCGGCCAGCGTCTCGGCGACCTTGCTCTTCTCCGGGGTGACCAGGTTGCGCCAGACCCGCCCGTCGGGCAGGGTCACCGTCTCGGCGAGCGGGCCGTCGGCGTAGACGGTGTCGCCGCTGCACAGGAAGAAGTCGGGCCGGGTGGCCCGCATGGCCCGGAAGATCGACATGCCGCCGAGGTCCGGGGCGATGCCCCAGCCCTGCCCGGCGATGTCACCGGTCCAGACGAACCGGACGTCCCCGCGGTCGTGCCGACCCGGGGCGGTGGTCAGCGTGCCGGTCAGCGGTTCGCTGGCCAGTCCCGGCCGGTCCAGGCTCTCCACCCGGACCCGGTAGTGCAGCCGCTCGCCACCGGGCAACCCGCGCAGCCGCACCTTGCCGGTGAAGTCGCCGGTCGGGTCGAGCACCGGTCCGCGTACCCGCCGGGCACCGCGGAAGTCCGGCCGGCGGCTCACCTCCACCAGCATCCGACCGGGGCGGTCGGCACGGGTCCACACCAACGCGGAGTCCGCGGTCACGTCACCGCTCTGCACGCCGTGGGTGAGCACCGGTCGGCCGGTCGGCCGCCAGGCCGGTGCGGCGGGCGCGGCGGGCGCGCCGAGCAGGGCGCCGCCGGCGACACCGGCACCTGCGATCAGGCCGGCGCGCAGCAACGTACGTCGGTCAAGTTCGGTCATCGTTCCTCCCGGATCGGGGACTGCCCCCGTGGGTCTACCGGGCGGAGATGACCGGCGGCGGCGTGCCGGGTGACCGGGGCCGGAACTCCGGTGGTCCGGGGTGGTCGGTGGTCCGGCCGGCATGACCGGCGTCACAGGCCCGGACCGTCACGCCGAACCCCCGTCGTGTCGTCGTGTCGGTGTCACCACCACGGATCAGGGAGGTTGTCATGCAGCGGATCAACGCGGCCAAGGTGGCGCCGGAGGCGTACCACGCGGTGCTGGGGCTGGAGAAGTACGTCCGGGCCAACGTCGACCACACCGTGCTCCACCTCGTGAAGATGCGGGCGTCGATGCTGAACGGCTGCGCGTTCTGCGTCGACATGCACAGCCGGGACGCGCTCGCCGAGGGCGAGTCGAGCCGGCGGCTCTTCGCGGTCTCCACCTGGCGCGAGGCGCCCTTCTTCGACGAGCGGGAGCGGACCGCGCTGGCGCTCACCGACGCGGTGACCCGCCTCGGCGAGCACGGGGTGCCCGACGAGGTCTGGGACGCGGCGGCGAAGGTGTGGCCCGAGAAGGAGCTGGTCGACCTGCTGATGGCCATCGCGACAATCAACGTGTGGAACCGTATCGCCGTGACCTGCCGGAACGAACTCCCGACGGACGTGTGACGGTCACCGACGCGACGCAGGCGGCCGGTGCGCTCGAGGCGCACCGGCCGATGCTGCTCGCCCTGGCGTACCGCCTGCTCGGCAGCCGGCACGACGCGGAGGACGTGCTCCAGGAGGCGTACCTGCGCTGGCTGGGGGCGGACCGGGCGGCGGTCGCCGAGCCGCGCCGCTACCTGTCCCGGGTGGTCACCCACCTGGCGCTGGACCGGCTGCGCGCCCGGCGGGCCGCCCGGGAGACGTACGTCGGGCCGTGGCTGCCCGAGCCGGTGCCGACCGCGCCGTCACCGTTCGGGCCGCTGGACTCCGTCGAGCTGCGCGACTCGATCTCCACCGCCCTGCTGCACCTGCTGGAACGCCTCACCCCGCCGGAGCGCGCGGTCTACGTGCTGCACACCGCCTTCGACCTGCCGTACGCCGAGATCGCGGAGATCCTGGACCGGTCGGTGGCGGACTGCCGGCAGCTGCACCACCGGGCGGTGGCCCGGATCGGGCAGGACCGGCGGCGGTTCACCGCCGGCCGGGCCGAGCAGGAACGGCTGCTGGACGCCTTCCTCGCCGCCGCCCGCGACGGTGACCTGGCCGCGCTGACCGGGCTGGTGGCGAGGGACGCCATCGCCTGGACCGACGGCGGCGGCCGGGTCAAGGCGGCGCGCAACCCCGTCACCGGCGCGGACCGGGTCGCCCGCTTCTTCGTCGGCCTGTACGGCCCGGGCCGACACTTCACCGCGCGCCGGCTGGAACTCAACGGCCAGCCGGCCGCCCTGATCATCCGCCCCGACGGCGGCAGGTACGCGCTGACCCTGGGCGCGGCCGGCGGCCGGATCACCGGGTTCTACGTGGTCGGCAACCCGGACAAGCTGCCGTGGACGGCCTGACCGGACGGTCGTGCCGGTCGACGGCCTGGACGCGTCGCGGCGGACGCCCTGAGCGGACGGTCGTGCCGGGTCCGGCACGACCGCTGCTCGCGGCGTCGGTCGGCCGTCAGCCCAGCTCGGGGAACCAGAGCGCGATCTCGCGCTTCGCGCTGTCCGGCGAGTCGGAGGCGTGCACCAGGTTCTCGCGGTTGGACAGCGAGAGGTCGCCGCGGATCGTGCCGGCCGCCGCCTTGCGCCCGTCGGTCGACCCGACCAGCCCCCGCACCACGTCGATGACCTGGTCGCCGGAGAGCACCAGCGCCACCAGCGGGCCGCCGGTCATGAAGTCCTTCAGCGGCGGGTAGAACGGCTTGTCCACGTGCTCGGCGTAGTGCTCGTCGGCCAGCGCGGCGTCCATGGTCCGGGACACCAGCGCGTCGATCCGCAACCCCTTGCGCTCGAAGCGGGAGATCACCTCGCCGACCAGCCCGCGGCGGACCGCGTCGGGCTTGATCAGTACGAGGGTGCGCTCATCGGGGCTGCTGCTGGACACGCTGGATTCCTCCTGTGCGCGAAAGGCGGTCGGGCTGGGTACGGTCAGCCTAGCGACCCGGTCCCGGCGCCGGCGCGGCGGCCGGTCTTTCCCCCGGCGGCCGATCCGGCCTAGCCTGGCCCTTGACCCCCGGGAGGTCCACAGTGGCGAATGGCGGGAACCGGCCCATCGCGCCGGTACGCAAGCTGATCGCCGCGGTGCTCGGCACCGTGGCCACCTTCGTGATCCTCTTCGGGCTGGGCATGACCAGCTGGGCGATCGTGGCGCTCGGGGTCGCCCTGCTGGTGCTGGCCATCGCGCTGGCCACCGTGCGCGGCGGCGGGCGCACCTGGGTGGTCGGCGTGGGCCACGTGCACAGCGCCTCCGAGCCACCCACCCAGTACGCCTTCGGCCGCTGCGAGCTGCAACTGGTGATCGACGCGCCGGGCCTGCCGCCCCGTTCCAAAAAGATCATCGAGCCGCGGGTGCCGGTGGCGAAGTGGCCGTCGCTGGGGCAGACGCTGCCGATCCGGGTGGCCCTGGACGACCAGCGGCACGTCCGCGTGCTCTGGGACGAGGTGCCCACCCACGCCGAATCCGCCGCCACCGTCGCCGCCGACCTCCCACCCGAGTACGCGGGCCCGGACCCGCTGGACGACGTGCTGCTCCAGCAGGAGGCGCCGCCGTGGGCCGACCGTGCGCCGGACGACGACTTCCGGGACGACTTCCGCGAGCCGCTGGTCGACCCGCTGGGCGATCCGCTCGGCGATCCGCTCGGCGGGGAGCCCGTCCGGCGCCCGGAGGAGCGCGAGCCCGTCGTGGTGCACCAGCGCCCCGGCGGGCCGGTCGTGCTGGAGGGCACCCTCGTCGAACAGTCCACGACCGGCACCCTGCCACGCCGGGCCACCCCGACGCCCCGCCCGCCCGCCGAGGAGCGGTTCGACCCGCCGGCCCCGGCCGGCGGGCGCACCGACCCGCCCGGGCCGCCGGCGGAGCCGCTCGACCCGATCGACCTGCCCCTGGACGACCCGATCCCGCCCCGGGACCGGGCGCGCGAGGAGCGGATCAGCCCGGAGGAGCTGGACGAGGCGATCTTCGGCCCCGAGGCGACCACCGGTGACGACGAGACCGGGGTCGTGGAGGACGAGGACGATCTCGGCGCGCCGATCGCCGGGGTGGGCCTGACGCTGCTGGTCACCGACCTGCCGCGTTCCCTGGCCTTCTACCGGGACCTGGGCTTCACCGAGGTCGACCGGGGCTCCGGCAACGCCGTCCTCGCCTCCGGGACGACCCGGTTGGTGCTGCGGGAGGTGACCGAGGCGGCGCCGATCAGCCGCCGCCTGGTGCACGTCAACCTCGAGGTGGACGACATCGACTCCGCGTACGAGCGGCTGCGCGGGTCCGGCGTCCGGTTCACGTACGCCCCCCGCGTGGTCAACCGGGGCACGAAGCTGGAGGTGTGGGCGGCCGCGTTCCGCGACCCGGACGGCCACGGCATCGCCCTCACCCAGTGGCGCGAACGCGCCGACGCCTGACCCCGCTGCCGGGCTGACGGCCGTCGGCCCGTCAGCCCGTCAGCCGAGGATGACCCGGCGGACGTGCAGGGCGTAGGCCCAGACCAGGGCGAAGACGACGCCCAGCGCGAGCAGCGACCAGTGCAGCAGGCCGGCCAGCATCAGCAGTCCCTGCAGGACGGTGCCGGCGTGCCAGGCCCACGGCCGGCGCATCATGCCGGCCAGCAGCACCGCCGCCACGGCCAGCGCCAGGACCGCGCCGATCGCCGCGCCACCCAGGTCGCCGCCGACCATGCGGATCGGCTGGATGGCCAGGACCAGCACCAGCGCCTCCAGGATCAGCGTGCCGGCCCCCAGCCCGCGCACCGCTCGCTCCGGGTTCCGCAGCCCGGACCGTCGCGGCCCACCCGCCGGCGGACGGCCCGGGTCGCCCCCGGCAGCCGTGCCCTCCGGGCGGTCGTCGCCCGCGGTGCCCCGCACCGGGCCGGTCATCGCTTCAGCAGCCGGCGGGCGTCGGCCACGGTCACCACCGATCCGGTGACCAACACCCCGACCCCGCTCAGCTCCCCCGGTACGTCCTCCTCGGCCATCGCCACCGCCGTCTCGATCGCGTCCGGCATCTCCTCGGCGACCTCGACCCGGTCGGGGCCGAAGACCTCGGCGGCCAGCGCGGCGAGTTCCCGGGCCGGCATCGCCCGGGGCGAGCTGTTCCGGGTCACCACGACCTGGTCGACCACCGGCTCCAGCAGTTCCAGCAGGCTGGCCGCGTCCTTGTCGCCGAGGACGCCGACGACCGCCACCAGCTTGCTGAACGCGAACTCCTCCTGCAACGCGGTCACCGTGGCGGCCATGCCGTGCGGGTTGTGCGCGCCGTCGAGCAGGATGGTCGGCGCGCTACGTACCCGCTCCAGGCGGCCGGGCGAGGTGGCCGTGGCGAACCCCTCCCGGACGGTCTCGACGTCGAGCTGCCGCTTCGCGCCGGCGCCGAGGAACGCCTCCACCGCCGCCAACGCCACCGCCGCGTTCTGCGCCTGGTGGGCGCCGTGCAGCGGGATGAAGACCTCCTCGTAGACGCCGCCGAGGCCCTGCAGGGTGAGCACCTGCCCGCCGACGGCGACCGCCCGCCGGAGCACCCCGAACTCGGAGCCCTCCCGGGCGATGGTCGCGCCGACCTCGGCGCAGCGTTCCAGGACGGGCCGGGCCGCCTCCTCCTCCTGCGCGGCGGAGATGACCGTCGCGCCGGAGTGGATGATGCCAGCCTTGGCCAGCGCGATGTCCTGGATGGTGTCGCCCAGCCACTCGGTGTGGTCCAGCCCGATCGGGGTGAGCACGCACACCCCGGCCTGGATCACGTTGGTCGCGTCCTCGGCGCCGCCCAGGCCCACCTCGACCACCGCCACGTCAACCGGGGCGTCGGCGAACGTCGCGAACGCCAGCGCGGTGGTCATGTCGAAGTACGTCAGCGGCTCCGCCGAGCGCTCGTCCACCAGCCGGGCCAGCGGCTCGACCTCCCGGTACGTGGCGGTGAACCGCTCCTCGCCCACCGGCTCGCCGTCCAGGCTGATCCGCTCCCGGACGGTCTCCAGGTGCGGGCTGGTGTAGCGGCCGGTGTGCAGCCCGAACGCCCGCAACAGCGAGTCGATCATCCGGGCCGTCGAGGTCTTGCCGTTGGTGCCGGTCAGGTGGATCGACGGGTACGCCCGCTGCGGGCTGCCGAGCAGGTCCAGCAGCGACTCGATCTTGTCCAGCTCGAAGGCCATGCGGGTGAACCCGCGGCCCGCCAGCTCGGCCTCGACGGCGGCGAAATCGGTGCGGTCGGTCACGAGGACAGCGCCTCCAGAGCGGCGTCGATGCGGACCAGGTCGGCCTCGGCGACGGCGAGGCGGTCGCGGATCTTGGCGACCACCGGTTCCGGCGCCTTGCCGACGAACGCGGGGTTGTCGAGCTTGGCCCGGGCCTGCGCGGCCTCCTTCTCGGCGGCCGCCCGGTCCTTGGTGAGCCGGGCCCGCTCGGCGGCCACGTCGATCGACCCCCGGGTGTCCAGGGCCACGCTCACCTCGCCGGGCATGGCGAGGGTCGCGCTGGCCTGGAAGCCGTCGCCGGCCGGGTCCAACCGCACCAGCGACCGGATGAGCGGCTCGTGCGCGACGATGCCCGCGGCGGCCAGGCCGTCGAGCCGGGCGGCGACCCGCTGCGTCGGGCGCAGCCCCTGGTCCGAGCGGAACCGCCGGATCTCGGTCACCACCCGCTGGACGGTGCCGACCTCGGCCTCCGCGGCGTCGTCGACGAGGGTACGGTCGGCCGCCGGCCAGGCGGCCGTCATCACCGTCTCGCCCCCCGTGAGCGCGATCCACAGTTCCTCGGTGACGAACGGGATGATCGGGTGCAGCAGCCGCAGCAGCTGGTCCAGCACGTGCCCGAGCACCCGGCGGGTGGCCTCGGCGGCCGTGTCCCCCTCGGCGAGCACCGGCTTGGTCAGCTCCACGTACCAGTCGCAGACGTCGTCCCAGGCGAAGTGGTACAGCAGGTCGCACACCTTCGCGAACTCGTACGCCTCGAACTGCTCGTCCACCTCGGCGGTGACGTGCGCCAGCCGGGACAGGATCCACCGGTCGACGGTCGACAGCTGCTCGGCGGCCGGCAGCGGACCGTCGGTGTGCGCGCCGTTCATCAGCGCGAAGCGGGTGGCGTTCCAGAGCTTGTTGCAGAAGTTGCGGGAGCCCTGGCACCACTCCTCGCTCACCGGCACGTCCTGCCCGGGGTTGCCGCCCCGGGCCAGGGTGAACCGGGTGGCGTCGGCGCCGAAACGGTCGATCCAGTCCAGCGGATCGACCACGTTGCCGAACGACTTCGACATCTTCTTGCCGAACTGGTCGCGGACCATGCCGTGCAGGGCCACCACGTCGAACGGCTGCCGGCCGTCCATCGCGTACAGGCCGAACATCATCATCCGGGCGACCCAGAAGAAGAGGATGTCGTAGCCGGTGACCAGGACGCTCGTCGGATAGAACTTCGCCAGGTCAGGCGTCTGCTCGGGCCAGCCGAGCGTGGAGAACGGCCAGAGGGCGCTGGAGAACCAGGTGTCCAGGACGTCCTCGTCCTGACGCCAGCCCTCCCCGGCGGGCGGCTGCTCGTCCGGGCCGACGCAGACGACCTCGCCGTCCGGGCCGTACCAGACGGGGATGCGGTGACCCCACCACAGCTGCCGGGAGATGCACCAGTCGTGCATGTTGTCGACCCAGGCGAAGTACCGCTTGGCCAGCTCGGCCGGCTCGATCCGCACCCGCCCGTCGCGCACGGCGTCCCCGGCGGCCTTGGCCAGCGGCGAGGTGTTCACGAACCACTGCAGCGACAGCCGCGGCTCGACCGTCGTACGGCAGCGCGAGCAGTGGCCCACCGCGTGCACGTACGGGCGCTTCTCCGAGACGATCCGGCCCTGCTCGCGCAGCGCCGCGACGATCGCGGGGCGCGCCTCGAAGCGGTCCAGGCCCTCGAACGGCCCCGGCACGGTGATCACGCCGCGCTCGTCCATCACGGTGAGCGCGGGCAGGTCGTGGCGCTGGCCGATCTCGAAGTCGTTCGGGTCGTGCGCCGGGGTCACCTTCACCATGCCGGTGCCGAAGGACGGGTCGACGTGCGCGTCGGCCACGATCGGGATGCGCCGCCCGGTCAGCGGCAGCTCGACCTCGGTGCCGATCAGGTGCTGGTAGCGCTCGTCGTCCGGGTGCACCGCCACCGCCGTGTCGCCGAGCATCGTCTCCGCCCGGGTGGTGGCGACGACCACCTCGTCGCTGTAGCGGATCGAGACCAGCTCGCCGTCGTCGTCGGTGTGCTCCACCTCGATGTCCGACAGGGCGGTCAGGCACCGGGGGCACCAGTTGATGATCCGGTTGGCCCGGTAGATCAGGCCGTCGTCGTACAGCTTCTTGAAGATCGTCTGTACGGCGCGCGACAGCCCCTCGTCCATCGTGAAGCGCTCGCGGTCCCAGTCGACGGAGTCGCCGAGACGGCGCATCTGCCCCAGGATGGCGCCGCCGGACTCGGCCTTCCACTGCCAGACCCGCTCGACGAACTGCTCCCGCCCCAGGTCGTGCCGGGACAGGCCCTGGCCGGCGAGCCGCCGCTCCACCACGTTCTGCGTGGCGATGCCGGCGTGGTCCATGCCCGGCAGCCAGAGCGCCTCGTAGCCCTGCATCCGCTTACGCCGCACCAGCGCGTCCTGCACCGTGTGGTCGAGGGCGTGGCCCATGTGCAGGGAGCCGGTGACGTTCGGCGGCGGGATGACGATGGTGAAGGGGGGCTTGTCGCTCTCCGCCGACGCCCGGAAGTGGCCGGCGGCTACCCAGTGCTCGTACCGTCGCTGCTCTACCTCGCCCGGCTGGTACTGGCCGGGCAGGGTCGGGGCGTCGGGGCGTCGGGCATCCAGTCTCTCGGTCACCCTGAAAGTCTACGGAGGGCTTCTCCGGACCCGACGTGCGCCACCTGCCGTTCGCGTACGGTGTCGGCTATGTCCGACGCACATCTCACCGAGCGGACGGTCAACGACGGCTCCGAGCCGATCGACCTGACCGACGAGCCCATCCAGCTCAGCAACCGGGACCCGGAGCACGCCACCGGGCGCCGGTCGCGGCGCCGGCGGGTGGCCTGGGCCGTGGCGGCGCTGGTCGGGCTCGCGGGCGCCGCCACCCTGGGTACGGCCGGGTGGCGGGTGGTCCAGCAGAAGGACGCGGACCTGACCACCCCGGACCGGGTGGCGGGACTGGTCCGGGACGACAGCGAACGGGCCCGCAGCACGTCGGACTACCTGCGCAGCGGCTTCGCCGCCGACATCGACCTGGACGGCAGCTTCGGCACCGTCTACCGGGACCCGGCAGACGACAAGCGCTCGGTGCTCGTCTTCGGCGGCACGACGCTGCTCTGGCAGCCGGAGCGGGACCTGGACAGTCTGTTCGGCCTGCTGACTGACGAGACCGGCAAGGTGACGGGGCTGCGGGAGGTGCCCGCAGGCCGTCTGGGCGGCGTGATGAAGTGCGGCACCACCAGCGGCGACGGCGGCGACTTCGCCGTCTGCGGGTGGGCCGACCACGGCAGCGTCGTGATGGCGATGTTCCCCGGCCGCTCCGTCGATGACGCCGGCGGGCTGTTCCGCGAGATGCGCGAGGAGATACAGACCCGCAAGTGACGCCGCCCCGCCTCCGTGTCCGGTTGTGGGGGCTGGGGTGGTCGGGTGGCCCTCTGCCTGAACTCGTTCTCGTTTGTTGCGGTGCCGGGTGGGGTGGGTGCTGCCTGAGCATCTGTTGCGGTGTCGGGTGGGTGGGGTGGGGCCTGCCGTGCCCGGCTCCGGGCGGTCAGGCTTGATCCCTACGCCGGGCACGGCAGGCCCCACCCCCGTCGAGGTCACCCGTCGTCCGTGCCTTCACGGCCCGCGTTCACGCCCATGTTGCGGGTCCGCGACGGGCCGCTTTCCCGTGCTTGCGGGGGTCTTCCCGGCCGGGCTCGGTTCGGCGGGGGCGGTGCCCAGTCACCATGGCGGCCCTGGTGGCCCTGGTGGCCGCGTTCATGCCCACATTGGGGCCCCGACAAGCATCCCTTTCCCCATGCCCGCAGGAAGGGTCGTTTCCCGGTCCGCAGGCGTCTTCACCGTGTCCGCCGGAACGTCTTTCCGGGTCGGCGAACAAAGGCCCGGGAATGCGTTCAGGGCCACCCCCAAACGGGGGTGGCCCTGAACGAAAGGTTGTCCGGCGGTGTCCTACTCTCCCACACCCTCCCGAGTGCAGTACCATCGGCGCTGGAGGGCTTAGCTTCCGGGTTCGGAATGTAACCGGGCGT
>NZ_JBVJGT010000022.1:0-98327 GCF_055587185.1 Micromonospora sp. NPDC048040
CCCCCCCCCCCCCCCCCCCCCCCCCCCCCCCCCCCCCCCCCCCCCCCCCCCCCCCCCCCCCCCCCCCCCCCCCCCCCCCCCCCCCCCCACGACCGCTCCGTCACCCCGTTGACGGCCGACTCTCCCGGTCCTAGGGTTCCCCGTTAACGGTCAGGGCCGTAACCGTGGAGGCTTTGGTCGTCTCAGGGTGAACCCAGCCGGAAGGGCGCATGATGTCGGGAAATCTTTCGCGGCGGGCACTACTCGCCGGGCTCGGTGCGGTAACGGCGGCAGCCGTATCTCCTCGGGCGGCCCTCGCCGCCCCGGACGGCGAACTCGGCGAGACGCTCGACGTCGCCATCACCGACCTCGGCGCGGCCTCCCGGGTGCTCAACTTCGGCAACGGCGTCCGCGTCGGCGACGAGATCTGGTTCGCCACCCGGCAGATCCTGCCCACCCGGGTGGCCGCGTACGACCTGACCCAGCGACGGATCACCAAGACCGCCCTCATCCCCGGCGTACCCGGCCTGTGGGGCATCGACGCGGTCGGCACCGACCTCTTCGTCTCCTCGTACTCCCCGGGCCTGCTGTTCAAGGTGGACACCGTCACCCTGGAGGTGACCCGGGTGCTCGACCTGAAGGAGGAGGTCGGCTGGACCGTCAAGGCGTCCCCGGACGGCCGGGTCTTCGTCGGCACCTACCCCTCGGCGAAGCTCTGGGAGTACGACCCGGCGACCGACCGGGCCACCGACCACGGTCGGATGGATCCCGACGACACCTACGTCCGCGACCTCGTCGCCACCGACACCACCGTCTACTGCGGCATCGGGTCCCACGCCGGGCTCGTCGCCTACGACCGGGCCACCGGCACCCGCGCCGACATCCTCCCCGCCGCACTGCGCGACCGCACCTTCGGCGCGGTCTGCCACCTCGCCGGCGACCACCTCGTCGTCGGCATCTCGCCCACGGCCGAGATCCTCGTCGTGGACACCCGCGACCACAGCCGCCACCAGATCCTCAAGACCCCGAACGACTCGTTCGTCGTCGGCATCACCAGCCGCGGCGACGAGATCTTCTACACCACCCGCCCGAGCGGCTCGCTCTACCGGTTCCGGCTCGGCGACACCGCGCCCACCCTGGTCGGCGTCCCGATCGCGGAGGCGTCGAACGTCCGGATCGGCTTCCTCGACGACGGCCGGCTCTGGGCCGTGCAGACCGCCGGGGGCATCTTCTACGACCTCGACACCCGCACCACCGAGGCGCTGGACATGAGTTCGCCGGACCTCGCCCCCACCCCCGAACGGCCGATGTCCCTCTGCCACGCGGGCGACCGGATCGTGGTCGGCGGCACCCTCGGCGTGCAGGTCGTCTCCACCGAGGCCACTGCGGCCTTCGACACCTTCCGGGTGCCGTTCGGCGGCGAGGCGAAGGACATGGAGACGTACGGCGGCGTGGTGCACATGGGCGTCTACACGCTGGCCCGCTACCTCACCCTGCCCGTCGACGGACGGGCCGCCACCGAGGTGGCCCGGGTCGACGCCGGGCAGGAACAGACCCGCCCGACGTCGCTGACCGTCGACCGGCGCCGCGGCCTGGTGCTGATGTCCACCGAACCGGACTACGGCCGCTGGGAGGGCGCGCTCAACATCTACGACGGGCAGCGGATCCGCAGCTGGCGGGGCATCCTGCCGGACCAGACCGTGCAGTCGCTCTGCCCCGACCCGCACGGCGTCTTCCTCGGCGGCAGTATCCGCAACGGCTACGGGACCACCCCGACGACCAGCCGGGCCAGGCTCGGCTACTTCGACTACGGCAGCGAGCGCCTGGCCTGGCTCGTCGAGCCCACCTCGGGCGGCGTCATCGTGGACCTGAAGCTGATCGGCCGGGTGCTGGTCGGCGTCACCAGCGAGGGCGAACTCTTCGCGCTGGATTCGCGTACCCGCGAGGTGCTCTGGCGGATCGACGTCGGCGCGGCCGGCGGCAAGCTGGCCGTCATCGACGACCGGGTCTTCGGCGTCGACGGCACCCGCCTCTGGACCGTGCCGGTGGGCCGCCGCCAGCCGACGCTGACCGTCCTGGCGGACGGGCTGAACCAGTCCTGGTTCGGCGCCCCGGAGGTGGTCACCGACGGCGTGCGCGCCCTCTTCACCACCCGCGGCACCAACCTGATCCGGGTCGACCTGAGCTGACCGGTCCCCGGAACCCGCTCGGGGCGCGCCGCTGACAGGGGGCGGCGTGCCCCGACCATGCCCGGTCGGGTCAGGGTGTCGCCAGCTCGGCGAGGGCGCGCACCGACCGCCAGTTGCGGGTGGTCGCTACGACGCCGAGCTTCTTCTCCAGGTAGTTGTTCGTGAACTTCGACCGGCCGTAGCCGCCGTCGGGGTAGTGCAGGTAGACCTCGCGCCCGGTGACCGTGAACGCGACGTTCTCGCCGCCGGGCACGGTCAGCGCGTCCACGGCGGACTTCTTGGGCGCGGTCGCGAGGAAGGCGACCAGCAGCCGCGTCGGGTCGTCCTCCCCGTCGGCGTACGGGTTGCCGCCGGCCACCGCCGCCAACTCCCGGCCGCCGCGCACCAGCACCGGCACCGTCAGCCCCAGCTCGTCGGCGATCGCCCGCTCGATGCCCCGCGCCAACGCGTCGGCGTCGCGCACGGTGCTGCCGAAGACCACGTTCCCGCTCTGGAGGTAGGTCTTCACGTCGTCGTGCCCGAGGCCGGCGACCAGCCGGCGCAGGTCGGCCATGCCGACCTTCGCGCCGCCGACGTTGACCCCGCGCAACAGCGCCACCCACCTGTCCATGCGACCTCCTCGCCCCCTGTACGGCCAGCCTAGGGGCCGGCGGCCCGCCGGTCGGCCCGCGCGCCGGCTCGGCGTCGGCCCGGGGGCCGGGTCGGCGTCGGCTCGCGTGCCGGGTCAGCGTCGGCTCGCGCGCCGGACCGGCGTCGGCCCGGGGGCGGCTCAGCGCCGACTCAGCGGCGGCGGATGGCGGTGGAGTCGAGGCGGAAGCCGATGGTGCGGTCCACGATCCGGTCGACCAGGTCCGCCTTGCGCAGCCCGGCGACGCCCCGCAGCTCCAGGCCAGCGGCCAGCGCCCGCAGGTCGCGGGCGGTCCAGCCGGAGAGGTACGCCGTACCGTCGGCGCGGCGGGACATGGCGGCCAGCGCGGCGCGGGCACGGGCCGGGTCGGTCGCGGGCACCGCCCGCCGGGCGGACCGCGCGGCCGGGCCCGCCGGATCCGCGGATGGGGCGACCGGACGTGCCGGCTGGCCGGCCGGATCCGCGGGTGGGCCGGACCGGCCCGCCGGCTGGCCGGCCGGACGCGGGGGTGCGGCGGCCCGACGGGCGTGCTGCACCGGGCGCGCGGCGGTGGGCGGACCGGGCGCGGCCCCGTCGAGCGGCACCACCGCGAGCCGGGCACGCCCCTCGACCAGGGCGGCGAGGTCGGCGGCCGGCAGGTCCCGCAGCAGCGCGGTCAGCAGGTCGGTGACGTCGCGACCCGGCCCGGTCACGCCACGACCCGCTCGGGCTGGAGGTGTTCGAGGAACTCCGTGGCGAGCTGACGCAGCTCGTCGCGGACCACCGGAGCGGTGATCCGGTCGCGCAGCACCACCGGCACGCCGCGCGGGGTGTTCGTGGCGAACGCCGTGACGTTCTCCCGCAGGGCGGTGGGGAAGACCGGCAGGCCGAGCGCGCGGACCTGGTCCATGTAGCCCTGGTGCGCGGCGATCGGCCGCTGCGCCATCAGCTGGATCATCGTGAACACCACCCCGGCCACACCGGGGGCGACCTTGTGGTGCCGGCGGGTGGTGGCGAACCGGCGGGCGTCGGCGTTGTAGTGCTCGACCAGCTCCCGGACGTTGCCGTGCAGGTAGTCGATGCCCAGCGTGGAGAGGTAGTCCGCCTTCGCGGGGATGAGCAGGTGGTCGCTGGCGATGATGGCCGACTGGGTGACCACGGTCAGCTTCTCGGCCCCAAAGGGCTGAGCTTGCAGATCGTGCTCGATGCTGGCTGTATCGGTCACGCCGCGTTCGGCAGGCTGACTGCTGCCCAGTCCGTAGCACCGCGTGTGGCGATGTTGCGGGCTGCGTTCACGTCGGCGTGCTCAGCGAAGCCGCAGGACGTGCATCGGAAGGTGGATTGGTGGGGGCGGTTGGCTTTGGCGGTGTGCCCGCAGGTGGAGCAGCCCTGCGAGGTGTACGCCGGGTCCACGCGGACAAGGGCCAGCCCGGCTCGTGTCGCTTTGTAGGCGATGAACTGGCCGAGTTGGTGGAACGCCCACGTGTGCAGTGTGACCCGCTGGGGCCGTCGGAGCCGTACCCGGTCGCGGATGCCCGTAAGGTTCTCCAGGGCAATCCCGCGGCCGGTGCGTTCGGCCTCGGTCACGATCTGCTTGGCGATGCGATGGTTGGTGTCGGCCGCGAACCGGGCTTCCTTACGGCGGCGGGCCTTCAACAGCCGCTTGGCCGACTTGGTACCGATCCGCTGGAGTTTGGCCCGTAGCCGCTGGTTACGGTGGCGCACCCGGTTCAAACCCTTGCCGCAGTGCCGGGTGCCGTCGTTGGTGGTGGCGATGTTCGCGATGCCCAAATCGACACCGAGGAACCCGTCAGGCTCCTTCACCTCAACATCAGGGATGTCGCAGGTGGCGTACAGGAACCACTTGCCGTCACGGTGCACCAGATCGGATTCGCCCTTGCGGTGGGCGGACAGCACCGCGTACTGCTGCGCGGAGCAGCCGAACCGGATACCGGCCTGCCGCCCCGCGATGGTCCAGATGGAGACCGTGCGGGTGGGCATCTGCCAGGACAGGCAGCGGTCGTCGAACGGCTGCGCGGCGTCCCGACGGAATCCGATCGGCTTCGCCTCGGCCGTGCGGCGGCGTTTCGACCCGGGCTTGCCGAGATTTCCGGCACGAATGTTGGCGTTCAGGGTGGCGTACGCGCCGGCGACCTTACGGGCGACGTGGATCGCCGGCTGCGCCGACAAGCCCAGGGCCTTCAAGCGGCCGTAGGTAAGCCGCTGGAGCGCCTGTTTCGCGTGGATTCGCCGCTGGAACGCCTCAACCGAGGCGAGATTGGCGGCCTCGTTGCACAGGCTCAGCGTGTTCCGCAACGCCGCCTCCTGGTCGGCGTTGGGGAACAGGCGGACCTGCACGACGATTTTCACGTCCACAGTCTATCATTCTTGTCTATGTCACCCCGATGGGCCCCAGACCCCGATGTTCGCCGTGGTCGGAGCGTCGTGCACAACCTGCACGTGCATCTTGTCTTCGTCACCAAGTATCGGCGGGACGTGCTCGATGACGCGATGCTCACCCGGTGTGGGCAGATCATGGCTGACGTGTGCGCCAAGCTCGGTGCGGAACTGCGGGAGTTCAACGGCGAAGACGACCACGTCCATCTCCTCGTCCACTACCCGCCGAAGCTACCGATATCGACCCTGGTCAACAGACTCAAGGGCGTCTCCGCGCACTACCTTCGGCAGGAGTTCACCGGCCGGATCAACCGGCACATCACGCACGGCCACCTGTGGTCACCGTCGTACTACGCCGGATCGTGCGGTGGGGCACCCATAGCCGTCATCCGCGCGTACATCGAAAACCAGAAACGTCCAGGCTCGTGACGCGATTCCTCCCGTCCCTGAAGGGACCGGGATTCCTCGCTAGGCCACGTTGAAGCTCGGCGGGCAGTCGATGAGCACCAGGTCGTAGCCGCCCAGTGCATCGTCGTGCAGCCCCTCGGCGGGGGAGCCGCGTACCCGGAACAGCCCGGCGTCGTACTCCTCGCCGTCGGCCACGCCCCGGGCGAGGGTCAGGTCGATGTCGACGAGCTGGAGGTGGGACGCGATCAGGTCGAGGCGGCCGGCGCCGGTGAGCCGCGCGTTGGTCGGGCCGGGGGAGACGACCAGCTCGCCCAGGGTCACCGGCGGGTGTCCCCGCGCAGCCCGTCGTACCAGCGCTTCACCGTCCGACCGTCGCGCAGCCGCTCCCGCCAGTCGTCGGGTTCGTAGAAGCCGAACGTCAGGCTGGCCTGCGGGTCGAGGTCGACGAGTAGCATCTTCATGCCCCGGTTGGCCAGTTCGGCTCCGAGGTTGGCGGTGACGGTGGTCTTGCCGACCCCGCCCTTGTAGTTGATTACGGACACCACGTACATCGGCGGCACCTCCCCGACCGGGAACGGTAACGGGCGGGCGGATCGCCCGCGGGACAGCTCCGGCCGCCGCCTCGCCCACCTCGCCCGCGAGGTCTGGGCGCTCAACCACCGATCCCGCGCCGGGTCGGTGGCCCGGGTGCCGGTCGATCCGGCTGTTAGAGTCTGCGCTGCTCAAGTGCGCGGTGTGGGGGAGGGATCGACGGTGGTGCCGTTCCGGGTCGCGCTGTCACAACTGCTCAAGGCGCGCTTCCCGATCCTCTACGTCGAGTCGTTCGAGGAACAGCGGGTGGTCGCCGAGGTCTGCGCGGTCGCCCAGGACGCCCTGGCGGTCCGCACGCCCCGCGCGGTGTGGACCTGGTCGCAGACGACGGGGCTCGTGCAGCCCGACGGCGTCGCCCGCAAGGGCACGACCGACCCCGCGGACGCGCTCGACGCGGCGCTGCGGGTCGACCACCCGAGCGTACTGATCTTCAAGGACCTGCACCCCGCGCACGGCGGCGGCGACCAGCGGGGCGGCCCCGGGGTGGTCCGCCGGCTGCGGGACCTGGCGGCGGCCTTCAAGGCCGGGCCGGTGCCGCGCACCCTCGTCCTCGTCTCGCCGGTGCTGCACATCCCGGTGGAGCTGGAGAAGGACGTGACCATCGTCGACTTCCCGCTGCCCACCGAGGCGGAGATCAGGCGGGTGCTGGACGGGATGATCGCTGCCAACTCGGCCAGCGGCCGGATCCGGATGGGCCTGGACGATCTCGGCCGGGAACGGTTCGCCAAGGCCGCGCTCGGGCTCACCCTGCACGAGGCGGAGAACGCGTTCGCCCGCGCCATGGTCAACGACGGGGTGCTCGACGACGGTGACCTCGCCGTGGTGCACGAGGAGAAGCGGCAGACCGTACGCAAGTCGGGGCTGCTGGAGTTCGTCGACGTCACCGTCGACCTCGCCGACGTCGGCGGGCTGGAGAACCTGAAGCGGTGGCTGGCCCGGCGGGACGGTTCCTGGCTGGCCGAGGCGGCGGCGTACGGGCTGCCCGCGCCCCGGGGCGTCCTGATCACCGGCGTGCCCGGCTGCGGCAAGTCGCTGACCGCGAAGGCGATCGCCGCGGCCTGGGGCCTGCCGCTGCTGCGGTTGGACGTCGGCCGGGTCTTCGCCGGGCTCGTCGGGTCGAGCGAACAGAACATGCGTACCGCCATCCGGACGGCCGAGGCGACCGCGCCGTGCGTGCTGTGGGTGGACGAGATCGAGAAGGGCTTCGCCGGCGGCGCCGGCGACTCCGGCACCTCCGCCCGGGTCTTCGGCTCCTTCCTGACCTGGATGCAGGAGAAGACGCGGCCCGTCTTCGTCATCGCGACCGCCAACGACTTCGAGGGGCTGCCCCCGGAGCTGCTCCGCAAGGGCCGCTTCGACGAGATCTTCTTTGTCGACCTGCCGACCCGCGCGGAGCGGGCGTCGATCTGGCGGGTCCACCTGGCCCGGCGGCTGCGCAACCCGGCCGTCGCCGGTGGCCTGGCCCTCGACGACGCCCTGCTCGGCGAGCTGGCCGGGCTCAGCGAGGGCTACTCGGGGGCCGAGATCGAGCAGGCCGTCGTCGGCGGGCTCTTCGACGCGTTCGCCGAGCGGCGTCCGCTGCGCCGCGACGACCTGGTCCGGGCGCTGGTCAGCATGGTGCCGCTCAGCGTCACCCAGGCGGAGCGGATCGACTCCGTACGCTCCTGGGCCGACACCCGTGCCGTCGCCGCCACCGCGGCCGAGGACTGGGACCTCGGCGGCCGTCCCGGCGGCCCGCGCTCCCGCCCCGGCCCTCCCCCGCAGCGGGGGCAGGGCGGACGAGCGGTCGAGTTCTAGTGTGTGCCTCGACTGGAAGGAGAGGTGCCCGATGAGCGTCTCACTGATACTCCTGCCGCTGGCCGTCGCCGCCGTCGCCGCGACCCATGGCGCCACCGCGGGGCGGGACCGGGAGGGCCGCGTCGTCTGCCAGGTGCAGACCCGGATGCGGGACGAGACGCTGCTCGCCGCGGCGCTGCGGGACACGGATGCGGTGGTCGGCACCGACGGGGACGCGATCACCGCGGAGTGGGCCGGCGTGCGGGCGAGCTTCCGGCGTGGCGAGGACGGCGTCTGGGCGGCGCACTTCACCGGTGAGGTCGACGAGCAGCGGGCGGTCGAGGTGGTGCGGGCCATCGACGCCGCCTACGGTCGGCAGGTCCAGCGGGCCGTGCTGGCCCGGCTGCGCGAGCAGGCCCCCGTCGCCGGCCTGCGCCTGGAGTCCGAGCAGGTCACCGAGGACGCGAGCGTTCGCCTGGTGTTCGCCGTGGAGGGTAGGTCCTGATGAGTGGGCAGCCGCGGATCGTGGTCACCGTCTCCAGCGAGGGCGTGGTGAGCGCCGAGACCCGGGACGTGCTCGGCGACCGCTGTCTCGACTACGTTGCCGTGCTGGAGGACCTGCTGGCGGCGCGGGCGGTGAGCAGCGCGTACACGGCGGACCACGCCCGCGCCGCCGTGACCGAACGGCAGGAGCAACGCGATGTCGAGCGCGCCTAGCCCGGGCTGGCCGCACCCGACCGCCCCGGGCCCGGCCGGCCCGGTGGGGAGCCTGAGGTGGCGGCTGCTGCACAGCTGGTGGCTGCTGCTGCCGCTGTTCGGGTGCAGCTGTCTCGGCGGCTTCGGGTTCATCTACGTGGGGCTCCGCGCCGGGCGGCCGGCGTGGTGGATCCCCGGCATCGTCTACACCGTGGTGGGCTGGACCGCCTTCGTCGTCGTCGGCGAGACCGACAAGGAGGCCGCCGCCAGCGACTGGGCCGTCGGCGCGCTGCTGGCCGTCACGGCGGCCGGCATCCTGCACGCCCTGCTGGTCAACTCGGCGTGGCTGCGCTGGCGGGCCGGCTACCGCCCCTGGTACGCCCCGCAGCCGGGGGCGCCGTGGCCCGGCGGCCCGTACCCGCCCGGCCCGCTGGCCCCGCCCCCCGGGGCGGCCCCCGCCGGTGCGTTCACGCCCGCCACCGGGCCCTACCCGCCCGGGGCGCCGGTCCACGCGCCCGCGTCGCCGGCGTACCCGCCCGCGTCGCCGGCCTTTCCGCCGGGGGCGCCCGGATATCCGTCAGCGCCGGCGTACCCGCCTTCCGCGCCGACCCACCCGCCCGTGCCGGCGGGGTCGCAGCCGCCGGCCGACCCGACGATGGTGCCGTACCAGCCCGTCGACTACTACGGGACCGGACCGGTCGCGGCTCCCGTGCCCCGGCCCGGCCAACCGGTCACGGCCCGGCCCTCCGGGCCGGTGGACGTCAACGCCGCCGGCCACGACGACCTCGCCGCGCTGCCGGGCTTCGACCCGCACCGTGCCCGGCAGGTGCTGGCCGAGCGGGACCGGCGGGGCGGGTTCGGCAGCCTGGCCGAGTTCGCCGCCGCCGCCAACCTGGCCCCCCACGAGTACGCGCGCCTGCGGGACGTCCTGGTCTGCGCCCGGCCCGCCGGCCCGGCGCCGGGGCAGCAACCGCCGCTCGGCCGGGTCCTCGATGTCTGAGAGTTCCCCGGCACCCGGCGCGGTACCCGGGCCGGCGCTCGGCCCGGCGCCCGGCGCGGCGCTCGGCCCGGCGCCCGGCGCGGCGTTCGGCCCGGCGCCCCGCGCGGCGGGCGGGGCGGAGACCGTCGCCGTGGCCCGGTTCCTCGGCGCCACCCGGGCCGAGGGGCCGGGCGAGCGCACCGCCGTCTGGGTGCAGGGCTGCGCCATCCGCTGCCCCGGCTGCTTCAACCCGCACCTGTGGAGCTTCCGGGGCGGCGAGCGGGTGGCCCCGGCCGACCTGGTGCGGCGGGTGCTCGACGCCGGCACCGAGGGGCTGACGCTGCTGGGCGGCGAGCCCTTCGACCAGGCGGCCCCGCTGGCGACCGTCGCCGCCGGGGTACGCGCCGCCGGGCGCTCGGTGATGACCTTCACCGGCTACACCAGAGCACAGCTGGACCGGGCGGTCGACGCCGGTCGGGACGACGTCGCGGCGCTGCTCGCGGCGACCGACCTCCTCGTCGCCGGGCCGTTCCTGGCCGACCGGCTCGACGCCCGGCGACCCTGGGTGGGCTCCACCAACCAGGAGTTCGTGCTGCTCGGCGACCGCTTCCCGGGCCTGCTCGACGCGGTGTCGTGCAGCCCGGACCGGGTCGAGGTGACCGTCGACGCCGCTGGCGGGATCGCCGTGAACGGCTGGGCGGAGGTCGACGCCCTCGACGAACTGCTGGCGTCGGTGGCCCGTCCTCAGCCCCGCCGGGCGAGCTTCGAGCGGCGGTAGCCGTAGAAGGCGTAGATCAGCGCGCCGATCACGAACCAGACCGCGAAGCGCAGCCACGTCACCGGGGCGAGGAAGGTGATCAGCCAGAGGGAGAAGAGGGCGCCGATCGCCGGCACCACCGGCATGCCCGGCAGCCGGAAGGTGCGTGGCGCGTCGGGGCGGCGGTAGCGCAGCACGATCACCGCGACGCAGACCACCACGAAGGCCAGCAGGATGCCGATGTTGGTCAGCTCGGCGGCCTCCCGGATCGGCAGGAAGCCCGCGATCAGGGCTGAGCCGACGCCGACGATCCAGGTGACCCGGCTCGGCACCCGGCGGACCGGGTGCACCTTGGCGAACCAGCCCGGCAGCAGGCCGTCCCGGCTCATCGAGAACCACACCCGGGTGACGCCGAGCATGAAGGTGAACATCACGGTCAGGATGCCGATGATCGCGCCGACGGCGATCACGCTGGCCAGGCCCGACAGGCCGACGGAGGCGAACGCGGAGGAGAAGCCGCTCTCCGGGTCGATGTCGCGGTAGTTCTGCATGCCCGTCAGCACCAGGGTGGCCAGCACGTAGAGGGCCATCGAGATGGCCAGCGAGTAGAGGATCGCCTTGGGCATGTGCCGGCGGGCGTCCTTCGACTCCTCGGCGGCGGTGCTCATCGCGTCGTAGCCGAAGACCGCGAAGAAGACCGTGGCGGCGCCGGTGAACGCCCCGCTCAGTCCGAACGGGAAGAACGGCGAGTAGTTCGCGGTGTGGACGTGGAAGAAGCCGACCACGATGACCAGCAGCACCACGGCGACCTTCAACGCGACGACGAACGTCTCGAAGCGGGCAGCGGAGGAGATGCCGAGGTTCAGCAGGAACGCGATGAACAGGCAGAGGATCACCGCGAAGAGGTCCACCACGTGCCCGTCGCCGGTGCCCGGGGCGCCCAGCATCCAGGCCGGCAGCTCCGCCCCCAGCTCGGTGACGAGGAACGAGAAGTAGCCGGAGATGCCGATGGCCACCACGGCCACGATCGCCGTGTACTCCAGCAGCAGGTCCCAGCCGATGAACCAGCCCACCGCCTCGCCGAGCACCGCGTACCCGTAGGTGTAGGCCGAGCCGGCCTTCGGGATCATGCCGGCGAACTCCGCGTACGACAGGGCGGCGGCGGCGCTGGCGAGCCCGGCGATCAGGAACGAGATCAGCACGGCCGGGCCGGCGGTCTCGTTCGCCACCGCCCCGGCCAGGGCGAAGATGCCGGCGCCGATGATGCCGCCCACCCCGATGGCGGTGAGCTGCCAGAGGCCGAGGGATCGGGCCAGCCCGCCGCCGCGCTCGTCGGCGATC
The DNA here is from genome assembly GCF_055587185.1 of Micromonospora sp. NPDC048040. NCBI lineage: Bacteria > Bacillati > Actinomycetota > Actinomycetes > Micromonosporales > Micromonosporaceae > Micromonospora > Micromonospora sp. NPDC048040. The sequence continues at coordinate 11,721 of NZ_JBVJGT010000022.1, forward strand.
TCCTCGACCGGCTTGCGGCGGAAGATGCCCGTGCCGCCGCCGCCCGCGGCGCTTCCCGCGGAGGTCATCGTCGTCCCCCTTCCGAACCCGCCCGGGCGGTCACCCGTGCGTCCCTGCCGGTACCCGCGAACGACGCGGGTAAATCTCCAACGAGGACGCCCGTGCCGGGGTGCGGCACGGGCTCACTCGGCGACCGGCAGCACCACCTCGTTGTGGCGCAGGAACCAGGGCTTCCACGGTGGGTCGAAGCGCGCGTACCGGACCGCGTCGGTGGGGCGCAGCCCGGCCGCGGTGACCGCCCGGCCGAGCGCGGTCGCCCGGCGGTCGAACGCCCGCGCCGTCCACCGGCCCCGGAACCGGACCGCGGCGGCGAGCTGCGCGGGGACCTGCCGGGTGCGGACGCGGGGGTCCGTCGGCTCGGGCAGCGTGTCGGGGGCGCAGGCCGCCGGCAGCACCAGCCGCAGCAGCCAGCAGCCCGGCCGGTCGGCCTCCTCCTGGAGGTACGGCGCGGTCATCGCGATCGTCTCCGGGCCGGCCTCCCGCGCCGCGTTCCCGCTCGCGGCGCGGGGCCGGTTGGCACCCCCGACGTACGCGGCCAGCGGCCGGAAGCCGTCCCGGGCGGCCTGCTCGAACGTTCCCTCGACCTGCACCTCGGCGACGAGGTACGGCGGATAGCGGCGCAGCTCGAAGCCGGGGTGCCGGGTCACCACCCGGTACGGCTGCTGCTCGGTCATCGCGCGCTCCCCGTGCCCAGGGCCCCGTCGAAGGCAACGCTACCGTCCGTCGACCTCCGGCTCAGGCGAAGTCGCGTCCTCCGGCCGGTTACGCACGGCCGACCGGGTCAGCCGCCAGTACTGCCGTCTGCGCTCGTCCCGGACCACCACCCCGGAGCGGGCCAGTTCGCCGCGCAGCTCCCGGGCCTCGCCGCCCCGGTCGTCGTCGAGCGCCTTCTGCCGGGCCCGCAGCAGCGCGTCCGCGCCGACGGGCAGGCCGGGCAGCCCCGGCACCCACCGCCGGTACGCGTCCCGGTGCGGGTCGGCCTCCGCCCACGGCCAGCCGTGCGCGCGGAAGGCGGCGCGCAGCCGGTCGGGGGCCAGGTCGGACTTCTCCCGGACCAGTTCCCCGTCGTCCGGGCCGAGCAGCACCAGGTCCCTGCCGTCGAGGAACACCGCCCGCACTCCCCGCCGCTCGACCTCCCGGCGGGTGCCGCCGCGGCGTAGCGCCACCCGCTCGGCGCCGACGGTGACGGCGAGCCGCTCGGCGGTGCCGATGGCGGCGACCAGCAGGCCGCCCAGCGCGCCGACCGCCAGCCCGCCGATGCTCGCCTGCGGGTCGGGCAGCCCGGCGACCAGCCCGAACAGTTTCTGCGCCGGGGCCCAGGGCAGCTCGGCGAGCCACCCCGCGCCCGCGGCGAGCAGCCACCCGGCACCCGCCCCGAGCGCCGGGAAGCCGCCCCAGAACAGCGCCAGCTCCGCCACGCCGCCGTCGACGACGGTGGGAGCACCGTGGCCGACCACCGTCACGACACCTCGCGGCGCAGCGTGCGGACCAGCCCGGCGACCAGCGGGACGACCAGCCAGACCAGCAGCGACACGCCGAGCCGCGCCCACTGCCCGGCGGTCACGTCCGGGGTGAACAGCGGTTCCATGGTGCGGCCCGTGTCCAGCCAGCCCGCCGGACCCTCCAGGTGCCGGATCAGCCCGCCGAGGATCGACCAGAGGGTTGGCAGCAGCAGGTAGCCGACGATGGCCAGCGGCGTGTTGAGCAGCAGCAGGCCGAAGCCGGCGCCCATCAGCACGCTGGCCACCTGGAGCACCACCGCGTGCAGCAGCAGCGACCCCTCGAAGCGCCAGGTGCCCGCGCCGCCGGTGACCCCGGCGACCAGCGTGCCCGCGGCGGCCACGCCGAGGCTGACCAGCACCGAGGCCAGGGCGGCCAGCACCATCGCGGCCAGCTTGGCCGCGATCACCCGCCCGCGGCGGGGCACCAGGGCGAACGTGGCCAGCGCGGTGCGCTGCGACCACTCCGCGGTGACCGACAGGATGCCCAGCACCGGCAGCAGCACCCCGACCGGCAGCAGCGTCGGGAGGAAGAAGTTGGCGAAGGTCTGGTCGGCGTCGGCCGTCCAGACGAGCTGGACCACGACGAGGGTGGCGGCGAGCAGCCCGATGGTGATCAGCAGCCACAGCCCGGCCCGGGTGTCGACGAGCTTGCGCAGCTCCACCCCGGTGAGCCGGAGCAGCGACGGTCGGCGTACCGCCGGACGACGGTGGGGTGCGACGGTGGGCGGGGTGGCGGCGGTGGTGGTGGTCATCGGACGGCCTCCCGGGTCGACGCGCCGGCGGTCAGGGTGAGGAAGAGCTGTTCCAGGCCGCCGCTGCCGGCGGCGCGCAGCTCGGTGAGGGCGACGCCGACGTCGGCGGCGGCCTGCCCGACCGCTGCGGCGTCGGCGCGGACCAGCAGCCCGTCGGTGCCCTCGGTGACCGGCAGCCCGGCCCGGTCCAGCGCGCCGCGCAGCGCCGCCGTGTCCCGCGCCCGGACCAGGGTGCCGCCGCCGGCCAGCAGCTCGTCCTTGTCGCCCTGGGCCACGATCCGGCCGCCCCCGATGACCACCAGCCGGTCCGCGACCGCCTCCACCTCGCGCAGCAGGTGGGAGGAGAGCAGCACGGTGCCGCCCCGGTCGGCGAAGTCGCGCAGCAGGCCGCGCATCCAGAAGATCCCCTCCGGGTCCAGGCCGTTGGCCGGCTCGTCGAGGATCAGCACCCGCGGGTCGCCCAGCAGCGCGTGTGCCAGGCCGAGCCGCTGCCGCATCCCCAGCGAGTACGCCCGGACCCGGCGCCTGGCCGCGACCGCGTTCAGCCCGACCAGGTCGAGCGTGGCGGCCACCTGCCGGCGGTCCACGCCCATGGTCGCGGCGGCGACGGCCAGCGCCTCCCGCCCGGTGCGCCCGGCGTGCTGGGCCGAGGCGTCCAGCAGCACGCCGACCTCCCGGCCCGGGTTGGGCAGCTCCCGGTACGGCCGGCCGGCGACCGTGGCGCCGCCCCCGCTGGCCGGGGTCAGGCCGCAGATCATCCGCATGGTGGTGGACTTGCCGGCGCCGTTCGGCCCGAGGAAGCCGGTGACGGTGCCCGGCTCGCAGCGGAACGACACGTCGTCGACGGCCGTGTGCCGCCCGTACCGTTTGGTGAGGTGTTCCACGTCGATCATGTCGGTCAGGCTGCCCGCGCCGGCCGGCTGTCCGCAGCGGCCGAGGGTCTCGCCCGGCGGCTACCTAGGTCGACGTCGAGGTCTCGACTTTGGTAGCTGGCCGGCGTCCGGGGCGGCTGCCTAGCATGGCGGCGTGACCAGCGCGGCCGTACCCGACCATCCCTGGCTGCTGCCGGGGTCCCTCGCCGGGGCGGCCGGGCGGAGTCGGCGGACCACCCGGGACTGGCTCGTCGACAGCCTCTGCTTCCTGCTCGCCCTCGGCTGGGTCCTGCTCGTCACGGCGGACGCCGCCGCGCCCGACCCGCAGTTCGCGACCCCGCTGCCGCAGCGCTGGATGGTCCCGGTCGACGCCCTGCTCGGACTCGTCTGCTGCGTGCTGCTCTGGCTGCGGCGCCGGTGGCCGTTGGGGCTGGCCGTCGCGACCCTGCCACTGACCGCCTTCTCGATGGCGTCGGCGGTCCCGCTGCTGATCATCTACTTCACCGTCGTGGTGCACCGCCGCACGGCCGTCGCGCTGGGGATCACCGCCGCCGGTCTGGTCACCAACTTCTTCTTCAGCTACCTGCGTCCCGACCCAAACCTGCCGTACTGGGTGGCGACCGTCTGGGGCGTGGTGCTCAGCCTCTCCGTGCTCGCGTGGGGCATGTTCGTCCGGGCGCGGCGGCAGCTCGTCGTGTCGCTGCGGGAGCGCGCCGAGCGGGCCGAGGCGGAGCAGCAGTTGCGGGTGACCCAGGCCCGGCACCTGGAGCGCACCCGGATCGCCCGGGAGATGCACGACGTGCTGGCGCACCGTATCTCGCTGCTCAGCCTGCACGCCGGAGCGCTGGAGTTCCGGCCGGACGCCCCACCGGAGGAGGTGGCGAGGGCGGCGGGCGTGATCCGGGACAGCGCGCACGCCGCGTTGCAGGACCTGCGCGAGGTGATCGGGGTGCTCCGCGCGGAGACCACCGCCGAGGAGGACCCGGAGCGCCCGCAGCCCACCCTGGGCGACCTGCCGGCGCTCATCGAGGAGTCCCGGTCGGCCGGGGTGCGGGTCAGCGTCCGCGACGTGGTCACGGCGGCGGAACAGGTGCCCGCGGCGGCGGGGCGCAGCGTCTACCGGATCGTGCAGGAGGGGCTGACCAACGCCCGCAAGCACGCCGCCGGGGCCGCGGTCACCGTCGACGTCGGCGGCGGCCCCGGCGACGGGCTGACCGTGGAGATCCGCAACCGGTGGCCGGTCGGCGCCATCACCGGCCCGGAGATCCCCGGCGCGGGCACCGGCCTGGTCGGCATCGCCGAACGGGTCAGCCTGGCCGGCGGTCGGCTGGAGCACGGGCGGGACGACTCGGGCGACTTCCGGCTGACCGCCTGGCTGCCGTGGCCGGCGTGACCGGGCCGGCGACGGCCGCCACCGAGGGGCCGGTGCGGGTGCTGATCGTCGACGACGACGCGCTGGTCCGGGCCGGGCTGTCGATGATCCTCGGCGGTGTGCCGGACGTGCTCGTGGTCGGCGAGGCCGCCGACGGCAGCGAGGTGTCCGACGCGGTGGCCGCGTGCGCGCCGGACGTGGTGCTGATGGACATCCGGATGCCCCGGCTCGACGGGCTCGCCGCCACCGAGGCGCTGCGGGCGTCCCCCGACCCGCCGGAGGTGCTGGTGCTGACCACCTTCGACGCCGACGAGCAGGTGCTCCGGGCGTTGCGGGCCGGGGCCGGCGGCTTCCTGCTCAAGGACACCCCGCCCGCCGAGATCGTGCGGGCGGTACGCCGGGTGGCGGCCGGGGAGGCCACCCTCTCCCCGGCGGTGACCCGCCGGCTGATCGACCATGTGACGGCCCCCCGCGCGCCCGGTGGCCCCGACCTCCGCCGGGAGCGGGCGCTGCGGCAGCTCGCCGGGCTCAGCGAGCGGGAGCGCGAGGTCGCCGTCGCGCTCGGGCAGGGCCGGACCAACGCCGAGATCGCGGGCGAGCTGTTCATGAGCGTCGCCACCGTCAAGGCGTACGTGTCGCGGCTGCTGGTCAAGCTCGACCTGAACAACCGGGTCCAGGTCGCCCTGCTGGTCCACGACGCCGGCCTGGTCTGACTCGGGCCGGCTCGCGGCGACCCGGGGCAGCACGACGCCGGCCCGGGGCGCGGGGATTTCCCTATCCGCGCTCCGGGCCGGCGTCGCCGTGACGTCCCACCTGTCCGGCCGTTCCCGGCCGGCGCGTTCCACCTGTCCGGCCGTTCCCGGCCGGCGTCGCCGTGCCCGTCCTACCGGTCCGCCGGCTCCTGGCCGGCCCGGGTGTTGGCGGCGCCGATCCCGCAGTCCGGCGCGGACCAGCTGGTGGTGTTCGGCGTGCGGTCGCTGTTGTTCTCCCGCCGCGAGTCCACGTGCACGTGGTCGTCGTGGTCCGGGTAGCCCGGCCCGTAGATCCCGCTGAAGCCCCGGTTGCGGGCGTCCCGGGCCACCTCGCACAGCGAGCTGGTGCGGGAGACCACGTCGGCGGCGTTGCCGTAGAGGTGCTGGCTGTCCGACGCTCCGCCGACCTGGTCGTTGCAGGCGCGGCTGCGGAAGCCGCTGCTCACGTAGAGCGGCTTGTCGCCGAGGCTGCGCCGCATCGCCTCCAGCTTCCACATCGTCTGCAGGGCGTTCTGCCGGGTCTGGGCGGCCGACAGCGGGCCGCCGGTCCACCCGCCGCGGCCGCAGCCGTCGTCCATCTCCGCGAAGCTGAAGTGCCGCGGGGTGCAGTCGTTGTCCTGCAGCTCGTAGATCTTGGCGTACGTCTGCGGCCCGGCGACGCCGTCGACCCGCAGCCCGTACGCGGCCTGGAACCGCCGGACCGCGGCGGCGGTCTTCGGCCCGAAGCGGCCGTCGAGTTCGACGATGTCCCGGTTGCCGGCCCAGCCGGCGACCCGGATCTGCAGCTGGCGGACGTCCTCGCCGGAGCGCCCCTGGTAGAGGTTGCGGTTCCACGTGTAGCAGGCGTCGGCATGGGCCGCCGGCGCGGCGACCACCGTGGCGATCGCGGCTCCCGGCATCGCCAGGGCGAATGCGACAAGCGCCCGTTTCAGGGTGTTAACGCGCACAGAAGTCCTCCCGATAGGAGTGCGATTGGGGTGGCTTTCGGGGCATCGACCGGGGCGTCCCGCATTTCCACCTTGACACCTGGGCGGCCCTTTGGCGGCAATAACGAGAATTGTCCTCACGATTGGCGGTTCCGGGGTCCTGTCCGGGCATCGGGCCCATTTGCGAAACGCCCAATCGCTGCGAACCGGCCGCAGAGAACCGCGAACGGCACGCGGCGTCGCAATCGGCGACACCGAGGGTGATGTTCTACGGGCGGTTCGACGCGGTAACGTCAGCGCCGGCGGGAACGGGGAGGTGGCGGCGTGGCGCGCGGTGGCGTCTTCTGCGTCGAGGGCCAGTGGCACCGGGACCTCAACGAACGCGGCTCGGTCCTGCCCACCCTCGAACTGCTCGAACGGCTCGGGAAGATCCGCTTCATCCACAAGGACGCGGCGACCCGCGACGAACTCTTCTACTTCGTCGACCGTTGGTTGCTCAAGCAGTACGCCGACCACCGGGTGGGCTTCTTCGCGATGCACGGCGAACCGAGCCGGCTCTGCCTCACCGACTGGGAATCCGTCGAACTCGCCGACGTCGCCGAACTGATGGCCGGCCGTTGCGAGGGCCGACGGCTCTATTTCGGCAGCTGTTCCGTGCTGCGCGCCTCCGACGCCGCGCTGCGGGACTTCCTGGCCGCCACGGGAGCGGCGCTGATCTGCGGTTTCACCCGGGAAGTGGACTGGGTGGAATCGGCTGCCTTCGAAACCGTACTGCTCGACGTGCTGGCCAACGGGCAGCGGCACAACGCCGCCGAGCTGCGGATGGGCTCGGCGCACTGGGCGCCCCTCGCGTCGTACCTCGGTTTCCGGATCATCTACGCCAACGGCCGCGCCTGGCGGCCCTCGGTCCGCCCCCGGGTCCCCGCCCAGCCCGCCGCCGGCCGCGCCGCGCCCCGCCCACGCTGACTGACTGACGGTCACCCGGGGTATGCCAAGGCACCGTCAGTACGCGGCGGTGAACCGCTCGTTCGTGTGGCGCGGGGTCTCGATCTCGTCGACGATCGCCACCGCCAGGTCCTCGTAGCTGAGCACCGAGCGGCCCTCGTCGTCGGTGACCGGCTGGTCGCCGCCCGTGCGGTAGTGCCCGGTGCGCTCGCCGGGATGGAACTCCAGCGGCGGCGGGGAGACGTACGTCCAGGTCACCCCGTCGGCCGACGAGCGGTAGAAGTCCAGGGCGTCGGCCTGGCCCAGCGCGGCGTCGCGGTACTCGTCGGGGAAGTCCGGCTCGTCGAGGTAGCGGGTGCCCTTCGGGGTGAGCAGTGTGGACCCGCCGCCCACGTGGATGATCCGGGGCGCGGCCGGCAGGTTCCGCAGCGTGCCGACCAGGGTCCGCGCCGCGTTGAGCCAGAGGCCGCGCTCCCCGCCGCCGATCGCCACCACCATGACGTCGGTGTCGGGCGCCAGCTCCCGCACGCTCAGTTCGGTGGTGGCGTCGCCGGTGACCAGCTTGACCGACGGCGGCAGGTACGAGGTGGCCTCCGGGCGGCGCACCGCGGCGGTGACCCGGTGCCCCCGGCCGACCGCCTCGGCGGTGATCCGCGAGCCCGCGGTGCCGCCCGCCCCGAACACGACGATGTTGCTCATGACCGCCTCCCGCCCCCGTCCGGCCGGGGCGGTGACCGTCTGCCTGCCCGCCCGCCGGGTTGCCGTCCGCCTCCCAGGTTATGGAGCGGGTGGCCCGGCCGGTGCGGTAACCGGCGATCCGACCGTGCCCGGCCGGCTCAGTCGACCAGGGCGGAGTAGACGAGCTGGCGCAGCTGCGGCCGCAGCGGGTAGGTGCTCGACGGCATGAGCTGGGTGAAGAGCAGCGCGGTGACCTCCTCGGCCGGGTCGACCCAGAACGCCGTGCTCGCCACCCCGCCCCAGTAGTACTCGCCGACGCTGCTCGGCACCCGGCTGGGAACCGGGTCCTCCACCACCGCGAAACCCAGCCCGAAGCCGATCCCGTCGAAGGTGGTCTCGGCGAAGCCGCCGGTGGAGAGGGTCCCCAGGTCCTGCCCGCCGGGCAGGTGGTTGCGGGTCATGAAGCGCACCGTGCGCGGCCCCAGCAGGCGCGCCCCGTCCAGTTCGCCGCCGCGCAGCAGCATCTGGGTGAACCGGTGGTAGTCGGCGGCGGAGGAGATCAGGCCGCCGCCGCCGGAGAGCAGCAGCGGCTTCTCGTACGCCAGGGCGCCCAGCTTGTCGTAGCGGAACGCGCGGCCGGTGCGCGGGTCCGGCGCGTAGAGCGCGGCGAGCCGGTCGGCGGCGTCACCGTCGGCCCACCAGTGGGTGTCGGTCATGCCCAACGGGCGGAAGATCCGGTCGGCGAAGAAGGCGTCCAGGCTCTGCCCGGAGACCACCTCGACCAGCCGGCCCAGCACGTCGGTGGCGACGGAGTAGCCCCAGGCGGTGCCGGGCTGGAACAGCAGGGGCAGCTCGCCGAACGCCTGGCAGGCGGTGGCCAGGTCGACGTCCGCCGGCGGGTAGATGTCGTAGCCGGCGGCCCGGTAGAGGCCGTCGACCACCGAGGTCTGCATGAAGCCGTACGTCAGGCCGGCGGTGTGGGTGAGCAGGTGCCAGACCCGGATCGGCTCGATCGCCGGCACCGTGTACGGCTTGAGGGCCGAGCCCTTGCTGTAGACCCGCAGGTCGGCGAACTCGGGCAGCCAACGGCTGATCTCGTCGGTCAGCTCGAAGCGGCCCTCCTCCCAGAGCATCATCGCGGCGACCGAGGTGACCGGCTTGGTCATCGAGTAGATCCGCCAGAGCGTGTCCGCCTCGACGGGCGCCCCCGCCTCGACGTCGCGCAGCCCGTACGTCGACGAGTGGGCGATCTCGCCGCGCCGGGTGACCACCACCTGCCAGCCGGCGAGCCGGCCGTCGTCGACGTACCTGCCGAAGTGCTCGTCGATCCGCGCCAGGCGCGCCGGGTCGAAGCCGATCTGGTCCGGGTCGATGCTGCGTGCCACACTCACGCCGCCGAACCTACTAGTCGGTACCTCGCACCGGAAGGGTCGGCCACCACACATGTCGTACCCGCTCAGTAGCCTGGCCCGATGCCCGAGCTGACCGAGGACGCGACCTTCCGCAACGAGGACTGGTACGGCGAGGAGCTGGTGGACCGGCACTTCGTCGGCTGCTCGTTCTTCCACGTCGACCTGACCGAGGCGGTCAGCCAGGGCGCGGTCTTCGACGGGTGCACCTTCGGCAACGTGCGGTTCAACGCCTCCCGGCACACCGACTCGGCCTTCACCCGGTGCACCTTCCAGCGGTGCAACTTCTTCGAGGCCGAGTTCACCGGCTGCAAGCTGGTGGGCAGCACGTTCGCGCAGTGCGACCTGCGGCCGTTGACGATCTCCGGCGGCGACTGGTCCTTCGTCGCGCTGCCCGGCGCCGACCTGCGCGGCGTGCGGATCACCGACGTACGGATGCGGGAGGTCGACCTCACCGGGGCCAACCTGACCGGCGCCACCGTCACCGGCGTGGACCTCTCCGCCGCGCAACTGCACAGCTCCCGGCTGTCCGGCGCCGACCTGCGCGGCAGCGACCTGACCGCGCTCGACCCGACCGTCGTGGAGCGGGCCGGGGCGATCGTCGACCCGGAGCAGACCGTGGTGATCGCGCAGGCGCTCGGGTTCGAGATCCGCTGAGGAAAGCCGCCACGGGTTGTCCGGATTGGCTGCCACGCTCGACCCATGACATGGTGGTCCGACCTCCTCAGCGAGGAACCCGAGTTCGCCGAGCGGGTGCGTGCCCGCTTCGCGGTCCGCAAGCACGGCACGATGGCGACGCTGCGCCGGGACGGCTCGCCCCGGATCAGCGGCACGGAGTTCGACTTCGGCCCCGAGCACCTGCGGCTGGGCAGCATGGCCGGCGCGCTCAAGGCCCTCGACCTGCGCCGCGACCCACGGGTTGCGCTGCACTGCCCGACGGAGGACGCTCCCGAGGACGATCCGCACTCCTGGGGCGGCGACGCGAAGATCGCCGGCCGGGCGCACGAGGAGCCGCCCGGCGACGACGGCTCCCACCGGTTCCGGATCGAGCTGACCGAGGTCGTCCTGACCCGGGTGGGCGATCCGCCGGACCACCTGGTCATCGAGAGCTGGCACCCCGGCCGCGGGCTGCACCGCCGCCAGCGGCACTGAACCCCGCGGGAGGCCCTGGGTGTTCGCCCGGTGGCCGGCCGCGTCCGGGGGTAGCGTGAGCGCGACGAGGAGCGACACGGACGAACGGGAGGGCGGATGACGTCGGGCGAGCAGGTGCTGGACAGCCCGCAGGGCTGGGTGGCCGACCACATCCGGCGCTACGTCGACACCGACGGCGCCGAGGGCCACGAGTGGCGGCCGGGCGTCTTCACGCTGCTGCTGACCACCCGGGGCCGGCGCAGCGGGAAGCTGCGGCGCACCGCGCTCATCTACGGCCGCGACGGCGACGCGTACCTGGTGGTCGCCTCGCAGGGCGGCGACCCGAAGCACCCGGCCTGGTACCTGAACCTGCTCGACGAGCCGCTGGTCGAGGTGCAGGTGGGCGGCGAGCGGTTCACCGCGCGGGCGCGTACCGCGACGGCCGAGGAGAAGCCGCGGATGTGGTCCACGATGGCCGCCATCTGGCCGTCGTACGACGAGTACCAGGCGAGGACCGACCGGGACATCCCGGTCGTCGTGCTCGACCGCCTCTGACCAGGGGCGGCGGGTCGCCGTTACCCCCTTGGGTAATCGACGCCGGGCGGGCGCCGACGCGAGACTCGGCGTACCGCACCGGCGACCCGGCCGGGCGGAACGGCCCACGGGGAGGACCCATGCCCGCGTTCGCGCTCGCCCACCTGTACGCACCGCAGATCAACGAGGACGTCCTGACCTACATCGAGCGGATCCAGGCCACGCTGGACCCGTTCGGGGGCCGGTTCCGGGTGCACGGCGCCGAGGTGGAGGTCAAGGAGGGCGACTGGCCCGGCACCGTGGTCATCGTGGAGTTCCCCGACCTGGAGCGCGCCCGGGCCTGGTACGACTCGCCGGCCTACCAGGAGATCATCGCGCTGCGCACCCGGCACATCCCGGGCGCGACGCTGATCGTCGACGGGGTCGCCCCCGACTACGACGCCCGCCGCACGGCGGCCCGGCTGCGGGAGCGCGCCGCCCGCTGACCCGGCGAAGTCCGAGCCTGACCAGAGTCGTTCATCTGGGTCGGGACAGTTTGTCCGTCGCGCTGCGTTGGTCGTGTCGTAACTTTCTGCTGTCCACGTCCGACAATCCTCTGTGGAGGCTCGACCGATGAGCAGCACCATCGCCCGCACCGTCCGTCCGCCCGCCCCACGCGGCGCCGGGGAGCCGTCCGGGGAGGTGCTCCGGGAGATCCCGCTGCCGCCGTACGTCACCGCCGAGGACGCGCAGTTCGCCGTCCGGGCGGTGGTGGTGCACGCGCCCCGAAGCTGGTCCGGCGGGACGGTCTGTCGCAACGACGCCAGCCCGCACCCGTGCCGGCTGCACCGCTGGGGCGTCCGGGTGCTGGCGCAGCGCGGCCTGCGCCCCGCCGACATCGCCGCGCTGATCGCGCAAGGAGACCCGACCGCCGAGCCGCCGCAGCGCCCGGGCGCCTGAGCGCCGGCGGGGCCCTCGCACCCGGCCCCGCCGGCCCGTCGGCGGGGCCCGGCCCGGGCCCCGCCGCCCGTCAGCAGGCGACGGGTTTCACCCAGGAGCACTCCCGGCCCTCGGGGACCCGGGGGGCGTCGGGCGCCGTCGGGGGCGCGACCCGCGCCGCGGCGGCGCCCTTCTCGGTGTACGAGGCGAGCGCGATCGCGATCTGGTCCTCCAGCCCCTTCACGGACGAGGCCAGGTAGTTGTTGAGCAGGATCGAGAACGCGAGCACCCGCCCGTCGGCGTCGGTGACGTAGCCGGAGAGGCCGGAGACGCCCGTCAGGCTGCCGGTCTTGGCGTGCACGTTGCCCGCTGCCGGGGTGCCGCGCATCCGGCTGCGCAGCGTTCCGCCGACGAAGCGGTCCGCGTCGCCGGCGACCGGCAGGGCGGCGTACCACGTGTCGAACCAGGGCTCGGCCCGGACGGCGGTGAGCAGGTCCACGAACTCGTCGGCGGGGATCAGGTTGCGCCGGGAGAGCCCCGAGCCGTCCCGCTGGCGCAGCGTGCCGGTGTCCATCCCCGCGTCGGCGACGTACTCGCTGATCGCCGTCAGCCCGGCCGTCCAGGTGCCGGTGCCGGAGAGCACCCGGCCGATCTCCTTGGTCAGCACCTCGGCGTGCCCGTTGTTGGACAGCTTGAGGAACGGCACCATCAACTGGGCCAGCGGCATCGACTCGTGCCGCCCCACCTCGGCCGCGTCCTCCGGGGTGGCCTGGCCCAGCACGGTGCGGCCGAGCACCCGCACGCCGTGCTTGCGCAGCGCGGAGCGGAAGACGTCGGCGGCGTAGCCGGTCGGCTCCCAGACGGTCACCCAGTCGCTCTCCGGCGCGTCGCCGAGCGCGATCTGCCCGGTGACCACGACCGTGTTGCCGCCGTGCGCCCGTTCGAAGGAGATCGACGTCTCCCCGTCGGCGACCGTCTGGGCCCGGTTGTCGATCTTCAGGTACCCGGTGGCCGGGGTCGTGGTGACGACCGGGCGGGCGCCGGCGCTCGCGCCGGGTGCGGCCTGCACGATGACGGTGCCCGCGTCGTAGTCGGTGTCGGGAGCCACGGTCAGGGCGGAGACCTGCGCCGCGTAGTAGTAGGGCTCGTCGTCCCAGGTCCAGTCGGGGCCGAGGCGGGTGCTGTCGTAGCGGGTGTCGTCGGCGACCAGGTTGCCGGTGACGACCCGTACGCCCTTGGCGGCGACCTGCGCGGCCAGCGCGTCGTAGTCGGCGGCGAGCATGGTCGGGTCGCCGCCGCCGCGCAGGTAGAGGTCGCCGGAGATCAGGCCCGCGCGCCGGGTGCCGGTGGTGTGCACCTCGGTGGCGAAGCGGTGCCCGGGCCCGAGCAGTTCGAGCGCCGCGGCCGAGGTCAGCAGCTTCGTGTTGGAGGCGGGCACCAGGCGGCGGTCGCCGTTGCGGTGGTAGACGGTCTCGCCGGTGGCAGCGTCCTTCACGACCACCGATGCCTGCGCCCCGGCCAGCCGGGAGTCGGCGAGGATCGCGTCGATGGTGGCGTTCAGGCGGGTCGCCGCGGGGGTCGGCGACTCGGCGGTGGCGGTCGGGGCGCCGGCCGTGGCGGCGGCGGCCACCAGCGCCGCCAGCGCGAGCGTCCGGGGGAAGAGACGACGATGCATGCGCTGATGCTGCCACGGAGGTATTCGCCAGAGAAGTCCGCCAACCGAAAGAAAACTTCCGTTCAGCCGTCGAGTGGCGCGGCGGTGACCGGCCCGCCGGACGCCTCCGGGGTGAGGACGGCGACCGCCCGGTCGACCAGCCCCTCCGCCACCAGCACCAGCCGCCGGCACTCGGGGTCGCCGGTCCGGTCGGGGAGCCGACCGGCCAGGGCGCGCACCTTCTCGGCCGAGGAGTCGTCCAGCACGAACCCGTCGGCCCGCCACCGCCCGTCGACGCTGAAGAACGCCTTGCTGTCGCGCTCCAGGTCGCCGTTGAGCACCACCGTCCGGTCCCCGCCGCTCAGGTCGCTCGACGCCTCGTTGAGCCCCCACGCCTCGTACGACGCCCTGCCCTCGGTCGGCGCCTCGGCCACCCCGACGCCCGTGCAGCCGCTCAGCAGCACGCCCAGCGCCGCCGCCGGCAGCAGCGCCCGCCATCCCCGCCGTCCACCCATTTCCGCCTCCCGCCCGAGCCCGGCCCGTACGCCGAATCAGACTCCCGGTGTTCCGGCCCGGTTCCTACCCGAACCGGAACGCCACGACGCCGGCGGCGCGGCGCGCCGTGTGAGCGGCGAGACGCCACCCGGCGGGCAGTAGGACCGGGCGTGCGTTGTTGTACCCGGCATGGACGAGCGCTCCGTCGACGTGCTGGTGATCGGGGCCGGCCAGGCCGGCCTCTCCGCCGGCTACCACCTGCGCCGCGCCGGTTTCGCCCCCGGTGCCGGCTTCGTGATCCTCGACGGGGACGACGGGCCCGGCGGGGCGTGGCGACACCGCTGGCCGACGCTGCGGCTCGACCGGGTGCACGGCTTCCACGACCTGCCCGGCCTGCCGTTCCCGGCGGCGGATCCCGACCGGCCGGCGGCCGAGGTGGTGAGCGCCTACTTCGCCGCGTACGAGCGCGAGTTCGCCCTGCCGGTACGGCGTCCGGTGCGGGTCCGCGAGGTGCGCGACCGGCCCGACGGCCGGCTGGACGTGCTGACCGACGGGGCTGCCTGGTCCACCCGGGCCCTGGTCAACGCCACCGGCACCTGGACCCGGCCGTTCTGGCCGCACTACCCGGGCCGGTCGGAATTCCGGGGCCGCCAGCTGCACACGGCCGGCTACCGGGGTCCGGCGGAGTTCGCCGGCCGGCGGGTCGTGGTGGTCGGCGGCGGGACGTCCGCCGTCCAACTGCTCGCCGAGGTCTCCGCCGTCGCGGCCGGCACCACCTGGGTGACCCGGCGCCCGCCCGACTTCCGCGACGAGGAGTTCACCCCCGAACGGGGGCGGGCGGCGGTGGCCCTGGTCGACGCGGCGGTCCGCGCCGGCCGCCCGCCAGCCAGCGTGGTCGGGGTGACCGGGCTGCCGCTCACGCCCGAGCTGCGCCGGCTGCGCGAGCGCGGCGTGCTGGACCGGTTACCCGTCTTCGACCGGATCACGCCCGACGGCGTGGCCTGGGACGACGGCAGGTTCGTGCCCGCGGACGTGATCCTCTGGTGCACCGGCTTCCGGGCCGCGCTGGACCACCTCGCGCCGCTGCGGCTGCGCGCGCCGGGCGGCGGTATCACGATGGACGGCACCCGGGTGGTCGCCGACGAGCGGATCCACCTGATCGGGTACGGACCGTCGGCGAGCACCGTCGGCGCCAACCGGGCCGGCCGCGCGGCGGTACGCGAGATCCGGGCACTGCTCGCCCCGGCCGGCGCCGGGCACTGATCATGCTCTATTTGACGGATGCCCCGACAGGGGGCAACGTAGGCCGTGGAGGGGCCATGACCTGCCCCTGACCTGCGACGGCGATGTGCGTGTCGCCCTTCCATCGCCTCCCACGTGCGCTCGTGCGCGGGCCGAATCCCGGTCCGCACCGCGTATCCGAGAATCCACGAGGAGTTCCGCCATGCTCACCATGACCGACAACGCCGTGATGGTGATCCGAGACCTCGCCAACCAGCAGGACGTCGCCGAGGACGGCGGGGTGCGGATCGCCGCCGACACCCAGGCGGGCTCGCTCACCGTCGAGCTGGTCGCCGAACCGGTCAAGGGCGACCACGTGGTCGACAACCAGGGCGCCCGGATCTTCCTGGACTCCGACGCCGCCGAGCTGCTCGGCGACGCCTCCGTCGATGCCACCGTCGACGACGAGGGCATCGTGCAGTTCGGGTTCACCGAGAAGTAGTGACGTGCCCCGTGCGGGTCGACGGCGCTGAGGTAGCGGGTCAGCCGGCCCGGCGGGTCTCCCCGCCCCGGTGCGGCCGGGCGGGCCGCCCCCGCTCGGCGGCCGGCTGACCGGAGCGCCACGGCCCCGGGCGGGCCTCCCGTCCGGGGCGGGCCAGCGTCGCCAGCACGTGCGCCAGGTGGTGCGACGTGCTCCACGCCGCCCAGTTGCTGGCCGAGCCCGCACCGGCGCCCCGTCGGGCGCGCCGGACGATCTCGTGGTCGCCCCAGGAGAAGTCGGCCCCGGCGGCCGGCCAGTGCGGCGCCGAGACCAACGCGCGGCACAGGTCCGCGAACCGGTCGTCGCCCCGCCCACCCCGCCGCGACCAGCGGTACACCCACCAGGCGTCGTCGGTGGTGTAGCGCACGGTGGGCAGCCGGTCGCCCGGCTGGTCGGCGCCGGGCACCGCCGAGCCGACGCCGTAGTCGCCGTACCCGACGCCGAGGTCCGCCAGCCGCTGCCAGAGCCGCCAGTCCCAGCGGTCGAGGCGTACCGGCTCGTCGGTGGGGAGGCGGGACACCGCGGGCGGCATCCCGCCGGCCGCCACGCTCACCGACCGCCAGGCGTGCCGGCGGGCCCACTCCAGCAGCCGGCGCAGCCGCGGCTCGGCGAGCCGCACGTCGGCCGCGCAGCACACGTCCCCGGCGTCGAGGAGCAGGTCGCACTGCTCGGGGACGAGGCGCGTGAGGCGCCAGACGCGCTCCACCGCCGCCGTGGTCGCGTCCGGGCCGGCCCGGTCCTGGCCGACCCGCAGCCGGACCACCGCCCGGTGGGCGTGGCCCCGCGCCGCCGCGCCGTGCGCCACCAGGCGCCGGTCGCTGTCCGCGAATCCGATCACCGGCACCAGCGGTACGCCCCAGCGGGCCAGCTCGGTCTCCGGAGCGTCGGGCAGACCGGTGACGTCGACGGCCGGGAGCAGCCCGGTGGGCAGCCGACCGAGAAAGTCCAGTGTGTACGAGTCCAGGATGGACACCTGGAGAACCGGGGCGAGCAGGGGAGTGACGACGTCGTCGAGATGACCGAGCGCCTCCAGCTCGCCCCGCCGGCTGGCGAGGATGGGGCGGTAGACCGGTTCCGCCGCCCGGCCTCCGTGGGCGGGCACCATACCCCAATGTAGCCAGACATCGGTGTCGGTCACAGGGTCGACCGGCCCGCCCTGGTACGCCCCGCAACGCCGTCCGCCGACGCCCGCCACCGGACGCCCGACGTCTCACGCCGTACGCGGCACGCCTGACGCCGTAGGCGGGACGCCCGACGTCCGCCGTTGGCGGCAGGTCCGGACGCGACCCGGCCGGCCGACGACGACGCCGCCGCCCCCCTGACGTGGGAGGCGGCGGCACCGGGGTCAGTCGTCGTCGGAGTCGTCGTCGCGGTCGTCATCGTCGTCGTCGCGGTCGTCATCGTCGTCGTCGCGGTCGTCGTCATCGTCGTCGACGGGCTCCTGCTCGGCCTTGACCACGGTGCCGTTCTCCCGGTCGACGTCGATCTCGTGCTCGGTCTGCCCGGCGACGATCTCCACGCTCCACACGGGCCGACCGTGCTCCTGCTCGGCCTCGATCTCGACGACCTGGCCGCCGCCTGCCCGGGCGAGCGCGATCTCGCGGGCCCGCTGCTCACTGACGGCGTCCCCGCCGGTCGCCGGGGCTCCGCTGCCCGACGGCGTGCCGGGGGCCGCCGAGGTGCCGCCGGTCGCCGGGGCGCTGGTCGCGCTGTCGTCCGGGGTCGCGGCAGTGGTCGGGGCGGTCGTGGCGGCGGTCAGCGTGGTCGCCCGGGCGGGACCGCTGTCGGCGGCCGTGACGCCGAGGGTCGCGCCGGCTACGGCGAGCACGGCCATGCCGCCGACCGACGCCAGGATCAGGGGGTTGCGCTTCATCTCGTTCGCCTTTCCTCGGTTCCTGACCACGAGGATCGCGCCGGGCCGGATAGCGGCACGCTGCCCGAACGCTAAGCCCGGGTTAAGGTCGCCGCGTCCGGTCGCCGCGTCCGGTCGCCGCGTCCGGCCGCCGGGACCGCGACCGCCCGCCCGGCGCGGCGCGAGCTGCCCGGTCAGGGCGTCGGCGGGCCGAGTTCGAGGCGTACCTCGGCGCCGCCGGAGGGCGCGGTGTGCAGGGTGAGGCGGCCGCCGGCGGCCTCGGCGGCGCGCCGGGCGATGTCCAGGCCGAGTCCCGTGGAACCGGCGGTGCTGGCGCCCCGGTCGACGGTGTCGGGCGCGATGCCCGGCCCCTCGTCCGCCACGGTCAGCACGGCGCGGCCCGCGCCGGCCGTCAGCCGGACGGCGAACGCCGTGCCGTCCGGGGTGTGCGCGAAGACGTTGCCGAGCAGGGCGTCCACGGCCGCCGCCAACTCGTCGGCGGGCACGCCCACCGGCAGCGGTCCCGGCGCCAGGTCCAGCGTGACCGCGCGCCCCGTGTCCTCGGCCAGTACGGACCAGAACGCGACCCGTTCGGCCACCACCGTGGCCGCGTCCGCGCTGGCCGCCCCGGCTGTCGGCGCCCGCCAGCGGGCCTGCCGGATCAGGCCGGTGACCGCCCGCTCCAGCCCGTCCACCGCCGCGGTCACCCGGGCGGCGTCCTCCGGGTCGCGCAGCGACTCGGCCTCGAGCCGCAGCGCGGTCAGCGGGGTGCGCAGGCGGTGGGACAGGTCGGCGACCTCCTCTCGCTCCTGCGCCAGCAGCACCTGGATCCGCCCGGCGAGGTGGTTGAGGGCGCCGGCCACCTCACGCAGCTCCGGCGGCCCGGCGGGCGTGACGCGCGCGTCCAGTTCGGCGTTCGCCAGCCGGTGCGACACTGCGGAGAGCTCACCGATCGGCCGGACCAGGGTGCGGGCCAGCCGGTCGGCGACGGCCAGCCCGATCAGCACCAGCAACACGCCGAGCAGGGCCAGGACCAGCCAGGAGCGGGTCACCCCGGCGGTCAGCTCCTCGGGCGGGACCACCGTGCGGATCACCCCGGTGCCGTCGGGGCGGCCCTGCACCGCGATCACCACCTCGCGCCCCCGCCCCGACTCCGCGGTGAGGCTCTGCCCCCGCGCCGCCAGCGCCACCGCGGGCGTCCGCGGGGCCGGGGTGCCGAGCACGGTGCCGTCGGGCAGGAAGACGCTGACCGGCCGGTCGGACTCCGCGGCCAGTTGCTCCACCGTCAACCGGATCGTCGCGGTGTCGGCGGTGCCGACGACGGTGACGAGGCTCTGCGCGTCGGCCGTGGCCCGCACCGTGGCCCGGTCCTCGGCGACGGTCCGCACCAGCAGCGCCAGCGGCACCAGGAAGGCGACCAGGGTGAGCACGCTGACCGCGGCGACCAGCAGGGCCAGCCGCGCCCTCATCCGGCGCTCCCGGGCGCTTCGAGCCGCACCCCGACACCCCGGACCGTGTGCAGGTAGCGGGGCGCCTGGGCGCTCTCCCCGAGCTTGCGGCGCAGCCAGGACAGGTGCACGTCCACGGTCTTGTCGGCGCCGCCGTACGGGATCTGCCACACCTCGGCGAGCAACTCCCGCTTGGTGACCACCTGGCCCGGCCGGCCGGCGAGGTGGTGCAGCAGGTCGAACTCGCGCGGCGTCAGCTCGACGGGCTCGCCGTCCAGGGTGACCTGCCGCGACCTCGGGTCCACCCGCAGCCCGCCGACCACCAGCGCCGGGTCCTCGGGGACGGGCCCCGCCCCGCGCCGGAGCACCGCCCGGATCCGCGCGTCGAGCTGCGCCGCCGTGAACGGCTTCACCACGTAGTCGTCGGCCCCGGCGTCGAGCACCCGGACGATCTCGGTCTCGTCGTCGCGGGCGGTGGCCACGATCACCGGCACGACGCTGACGGCGCGCAGCATCCGCAGCAGCTCCCGGCCGTCCAGGTCGGGCAGGCCCAGGTCCAGCACGACGAGGTCGGGCCGGTCGTCCAGCGCGTCGCGCAGGCCGGCCATCGCCGTCGAGGCGGCGGCCACCGCGTGTCCCCGTTCGCGCAGCGCCCGCAGCAGCGGCGTACGGATCGTCAGGTCGTCCTCGATGAGCAGCAGGCGGGCCACAGGGGGCAGGGTAGCCGCCGCCGGACGCGCCGGCCCGGGTCCTTAACCGTCCCTTAGCCTCGGCCAGGGCTCGGCCCAACCCGGGATCGGGGACACTCGGTGGATGCGCCGCCGTTCGTTCCTCGCTGTCGCCGGTTGGCTGGCCACCGCCGCCGTCGCCACCCTGATCGGGGTGGCCGCGATCCGGTGGGTGGGGGAGAGCATCGCCGGCACCCCGGGCGGCGTCGTGCTGAGCCAGGAGGAGGTCGAGCGGGCCCTGGCCTCGCCCGAGTCGACCGCCACCGGCGCGGGGCCGTCGTCGCCGGCACCGACCGGCTCCGCTCCGCACGGCGAGCGCCGGGCCTTCGTCACGGCGGGCGGCACGGCCGTGGCCGAGTGCGGGCCGGACGGGGTGCGGCTGGTCTCCTGGGCCCCGGCGCAGGGTTACCGCGTCTCCGACGTCGACCGGGGGCCGGACGACGACGTGGAGGTCGCGTTCGCCGGCCCGGCCGGCGAGTTCGAGCTGAAGGTGCGCTGCGTCGGCCGGGAGCCCGTGGCGGCCGCGGACGACGACTGAGCGCGCCACGGCCGTCGAGGAGCGCGTGACGACGGGCGTTCCGCCCTGGCGCGGGACACGAGCGCGCGGCGCCGCTCAGACCCCTCGGGATCGGAACGTCGCCGCGCTCTGGCCGTCTCCCACCACCGCAGCCGTACGGCGGTACGTCAGCGGGGACCTGGCTCGACCGGCGCCGTGCGCCCGTCCCTGTCTCGATCCCCGCCCACGGGGGCGCCAAACCTGGGATCAGTGGGGAATTCCATCATCTGCACGTCTCGGCGTGGCGTCGCTCCCGAGCGGGTATGTGCCTCGGCATGGAGCATTACACGATCGCGACCGTCGCCGAGAAGAGCCCGGATTTCCGGCGGGTGCTGTGGACCGGTGAGCACACCCAGCTGGTGATCATGACGATCCCGCCGGGTGGTGAGATCGGCGAGGAGGTCCACGAGGACATCGACCAGATTCTCACCTTCGTCAGCGGCACCGGCGAGGCCCGGGTGGCGGGGGAGAAGCGCGAGGTCGTCCAGGGCGACCTGGTGGTGGTGCCGGCCGGCACGAAGCACAACTTCGTCAACACCGGCCCGAACCCGCTGGTGCTCTACACCGTCTACGGTCCGCCGGAGCACGCCGACCAGGCGGTGCACCGGACGAAGGAGGAGGCCGACGCGGCGGAGGAGGCCGGCGAGGACGAGCCGCCCACCTCCTGACCCCGTCCACCGGGCGGTGCCGTCTGAGGCGGGCCGAACGGGGTACCCGCAGCGGGTGGACCAGCCGGCGATCTCCGACTACGGATTCCTCTCCGACTGCCGCTCGGGCGCACTGGTCGGCCGGGACGGCTCGATCGACTGGTGGTGCCCGGACCGGTTCGACGCCCCGTCGGTCTTCGGCCGGCTGCTCGACCCGGCGGCCGGCCACTGGCGGCTGGCGCCCGTCGCGGCCGGGCTGCCCGGCCACCGGGCGGAGCGGGCGTACCTCGCCGACACGCTGGTGCTGCGCACCGTGCACCACACCCCGGAGGGCAGCGTGGCGGTCACCGACGCGCTCGCCGCCGAACTCGGCGCCCGGGGCCACGAGCTGGGGATGAACTCGCCGGCGGTGCTGCTGCGGGTGGTCGAGGGGCTCACCGGGCGGGTGCGGATGTCGCTGGACTTCCGCCCCCGCCCGGAGTACGGCCTGCTCACCCCCTACCTGCACGAGCGGCCCGACGGCGGGGTGCTCGCCGCGGCCGGCCCGGTGGTGCTGAGCCTGCGCGCCGGCGGGCTCCCGCTGACCGTCGAGCGGGACCGCGTCCGGCAGGACTTCGAGGTCGCCGCCGGGCAGGTGGTCGGCTTCGACGTGGCGTACGGGCGGGCGTACGGGGCGGCGCCGGTCCGGCTGGACCCGGTGACCGCGCTCGCCGAGACGGTGCGGGCGTGGCAGGCGTACCGGGAGGCGCACCACTACGACGGCCGCTACCCGGGCCAGGTCCGGCACAGCGCGACCGTGCTCACCGGCCTCACGTACGCCCGCAGCGGCGCGGTCGCCGCGGCCCTGACCACGTCGCTGCCGGAACGGATCGGCGGCGACCGCAACTACGACTACCGCTACTCGTGGCTGCGCGACTTCGCGATGACCATGCGTGCCCTCTGGGTGGCCGCGTGCCCGTCGGAGGCGTCCCGCCTCTTCGCCTGGGCGGCCCGGTCGATCGGCCGGGTCGGCCCCGC
The DNA here is from genome assembly GCF_055587185.1 of Micromonospora sp. NPDC048040. Classification (NCBI taxonomy): domain Bacteria; kingdom Bacillati; phylum Actinomycetota; class Actinomycetes; order Micromonosporales; family Micromonosporaceae; genus Micromonospora; species Micromonospora sp. NPDC048040. Next base: position 33,731 of record NZ_JBVJGT010000022.1, read on the forward strand.
TCCCGTGCCGGTGCTCTTCGGGCTGGAGGGGGAGCGGGACGTCTCCGAGTACGAGTGCCACCACCTGCGCGGCTACGCCGACAGCCTGCCGGTCCGGGTCGGCAACGACGCCTGGCGGCAGCGCCAGCTCGACGTTCCGGGCGAGGTGATCTCGGCGGTCTGGCGGTTGCGGGACTACCTGGGCGAGACGTTCGACGAGGAACTGCGCGAGATGGTGCTCGGCCTCACCGAGCAGGTGGCGGCCACCTGGCACCTGCCCGACCGGGGGATCTGGGAGACCCGGGACGCCGACCGGCACTACCTGTCGTCGAAGGTGCTGTGCTGGGTGGCGATCGACCGGGCGGTGCGGCTCGCGCCCCGGCTCGGCGACCGGGCCGACCCGCGGCGCTGGGCGCGCACCCGCGACGAGATCCGGGCCGCCGTGCTGCGCGAGGGCTGGGACGACCGGGTCGGCGCGTACACGGGGGCGTTCGGCTCGCCCGAGCTGGACGCCTCCGCGCTGCTGCTGCCGTTGGTGCACTTCCTGCCGGCGACGGACCCGCGGATGCGCGCCACCATCGAGGCGGTCGAGCGCGAGCTGGACGCCGGCGACGGTCTGCTCCGGCGCTGGGGCACCGACCCGGCCGGCTTCCTGCTCTGCTCGTTCTGGCTGGTGGAGTGCCTGGTGATGGCCGGCGAGCGGGGGCGCGCCGAGGCGCTCTTCGAGCGGGTGCTCGGGCACGCCAACGACGTCGGCCTGTTCAGCGAGCAGATCGACCCGCGTACGGGCGCGCAGCTCGGCAACACCCCGCAGGCGCTGTCGCACATCGGCCTGGTCAGCGCCGCCTGGCGCCTCACCGACCCCGCCACGGACTGACGGCGGTGAGGAAGGCGCCTCCGGTCGCGGTTCGTCGAGGAGGGGCCCTTCCTGACCCGTCAGACCGGCAGCACCGGCACGTCGGCGACGTCCACGGTCTCCGGGTACTTCAGCCCGGACCCGGTGTTGAGCACCACCACCCGCTCGCCGGCCCGGATCCAGCCGCCGGCGCGCAGGTGCCGGGCGGCGGTCAGGCAGGCGGCCCCCTCCGGGCAGAGCAACAGCCCCTCCCGCGCCGCGAAGTCCCGCAGGTCGGCCAGGATCTCGGCGTCGTCGACCGCGATCGCGGTGCCGGCGCTGGCCCGCAGCGCGTCGAGGATCAGCTCGTCGCCGAGCGGGGCGGGCACGGTGATGCCGAACGCCACGGTGTGCGCGTCGGCCCAGGGCCTCGCCCGCTCCTCCCCGGCGGCGAAGGCCCGGACGATCGGGGCGCAGCCGGTCGACTGCACCGCGACCAGGCGGGGCAGCCTGTCCTCGATCCAGCCCAGCTCGCGCAGCTCGTGCAGCGCCTTGTGGATGCCGATCAGGCCGACCCCGCCCCCGGTGGGATAGACGATCACGTCCGGCACCTGCCAGCCGAGCTGTTCGACGATCTCGTACCCCATCGTCTTCTTGCCCTCGAGCCGGTACGGCTCGCGCAGCGTGCCGGCGTCGAAGACCGCGCCGCCGGAGTCGGCGACCAGCTGCGCGACGTGCCGGCCCGCGTCGCCGATCAGCCCGTCGACCAGGCGCAGGTCGGCCCCGGCGGCCACGCACTCCCGCCGGCAGACGGCCGGCGCGGACAGCGGCATGACGATCGTCGCGCCCAGCCCGGCCCGCGCGGCGTACGTCGCCCAGGCCGCGCCCGCGTTGCCGTTGGTCGGCAGGGCGATCCGCTCCACGCCCAGCTCCCGGGCCCGGCTGACGCCCACCGCCGCGCCGCGGGCCTTGAACGAGCCGGTCGGTGTCAGCCCCTCGTCCTTGACCAGCAGGTCCGGGATGCCGATCTCCGCGCCGTAGGCCGGGGTGCGCAGCAGCGGCGTCCAACCCTCGCCCAGCGTCGTCGTGTGCCGCGGGTCGGCCACCGGCAGCAGCTCCCGGTAGCGCCAGAGGTCGGCCGGGCGCAGCGGGAACCGCTCGGGGGTGAGCACCTTCGCCACCGCGGCCAGGTCGTAGCGGGCCAGCAGCGGCGAGCCGCAGTCGCAGAGGTTGACCAGCTTGCCGGCGTCGTGCTCCCGCCCGCAGCGCGGGCACTCCAGGTGGGTCAGGTACACGCTGCTCCTTGCCGTCTCGACTCGTGTCGCGGATCGTGGTCCCGCTCGTGTCCCGGCTTCCGGCCGCCCGTTCCTCAGCCCGCGTCGATGCTCAGCCAGCGCCGGCTGCGGCGGCCGGGCTCGTAGGCCGAGTCCAGCCGCTTCGCCACCACCCCGGGCAGCCCCTGCTCCCGCCCGGTCCGCAGCGCCTCGGGGCCGGCACCGGGGAACCAGGGCGGAGTTTGCCAGTGCGGGCCGGCGAGCGCCAGACCGTCGAGCAGCTCCCGGCGCTGCGCGTACGGCAGGTCGGTGCTGGTCACGCCCTCCAGCCAGAGCAGGTCGAAGATCAGGTACTGCGCGTCCGGGGTCCGGCGCCCGCCGCGGGTGGGGCGTACCCTCCCGGCGGTGTCGATGCGGACCAGGACGCCGTCCAGCACGGCCTCCGCCGGGGCCAGCTCCTCGGCCATCTCGCGCAGCCAGGGGTACGTCCCGGAGATGTCCTCGTCGTCCTCCGAGAGCAGCCGCAGGCGTCCCCCGGAGACGTACGCGATCGCGCGCACCCCGTCCCAGCGCAGCTCGTAGCCCCATTCCGCCTGGTCCCTCGGCAGCTTCGCCGCCGGCGTGGGACGCATCGGGCGGACCAGCTCCGGCATGCTCGTCCAGCCCTCCGGCGGCGGGTCGGTGCGCCGGACCATCCAGTCCCGGCCACCCTTGCCGCCGGTGGCGAAGAGCACGTACCGCCCGGCGGTGCGTTCCCCGTCCAGCACGACGATGACCTCGTCGTCGCGCCACTTCTCGCAGCGGTACGTGCCCCGGTCGTGGATGGTCATCCGGCCGCCGCCGTACTCGCCCGCCGGGATCTCGCCGTGGAAGTCCAGGTATTCCATCGGGTGGTCCTCGGTGTGCACGGCGAGGTGGTTGCGGCTGTTGTCGCGGGGCAGCCCGCGCGGCACCGCCCAGGAGGCCAGTACGCCCTCGTGCTCCAGCCGCAGGTCCCAGTGCAGGCTGCGGGCGTGGTGCTGCTGGATGACGAACCGGGCCGTCCCCTCGGCCGGCTTCTTCCGCCGTGGGGGCCGCTTCGGCACCGGCTCCGGGGTGCGCGCCGCGTCCCGTTTGCGCCGGTACTCCTCCAGCCGGTCAGCCACCCCCGCATTCTCCGGCAAACCGCGCCGGCCCGCTGGGCGCCGGGTTGTCCGGATCGGCGGAGCATGTCGGGGGTCAGCACGGGTAGACCCGTCGGCATGGACCACCAGGAGCAGCCGACGGTTCCGCTCCCGGGCGAGGTGCGGATGCCTCTGCTCGGCTTCGGCACGTGGCAGGCCACCGGCCAGGCCGGGTACGACGCCGTGCTCGCCGCGCTGGACGCCGGCTACCGGCACGTCGACACCGCCACGATGTACGGCAACGAGGAGGAGGTCGGCCGGGCGGTCCAGGAGAGCGGGCTGCGCCGCGAGGACGTCTTCGTCACCACGAAGCTGCCGCCGGACCGGGTCGGCCGGGAGCGGGAGACCCTCGAGGCGAGCCTGACCGCGCTCGGCACCGACTGCGTCGACCTGTGGCTGGTCCACTGGCCGCCGTCGAACCCGGCCGACAGCATCCCGGTCTGGCGGGAGATGCTCGCCGCCCGGGACGAGGGGCTCGCGCGGGCGGTGGGGGTGAGCAACTACAGCACCGCCGCGATCGACGAGCTGATCCAGTCGACGGAGGAGAACCCGGCGGTCAACCAGATCCGGTGGAGCCCGTCGCTGTACGACCGGCAGCGGCACCGGGAGCACCGGGACCGGGGCGTGGTGCTGGAGGGTTACAGCCCGTTCAAGACCAGTGACCTCGCCGATCCGGTGCTGACCCGGATCGCCGCCGCGCACGACGTCTCCCCGGCCCAGGTGGTGCTCCGCTGGCACGTCGACCACGAGATCGTGGTCATCCCCAAGTCGGTGACCCCGGACCGGATCCGCGCCAACGCCGACATCTTCCACTTCTCGCTCACCGCCGAGGAGATGCGCGACATCGACGCCCTCGGCAACCCCTGACAGCCCCCTCGGCGACCCTTGGTCGCGGGGTCGGCGGGGCCCGGACGGCGTTCGGCGTTGCCAAATTCCTTCAGCCTGAATAGGGGCGATGAAGGGTATCGACATAGATGCTCGTGACGATATAGCGTGCGCGTCACCAGTTCATCGGTCAGTCGGAACCCCTCCGCCCTCGCTGAAGGAGCCCCCATGAACGCGCCACGACCCGCCCGCCTGCGCCGCCGCAGGCTCCTGGGCATGTCGGCCCTGGCGGCCACCGCGGTGGCCGTCGCCGCCAAGCCCGCCGCGGCCAGCGCCGCGCCGATCGCCGCGCCGAAGGCCGAGTGCCTCGCCGACCTGTTCGGGGAGTCCTGATGGCCACCATTCCCTGGCTGGTGGACGTCCTGCGGGGGGCGGGCGTCCAGGTCGTCGTCGAGGGCGACTGGCTCAACCGGATGCGCCCGGGTGACTTCAACCCGATCGGCGTGCTCTGGCACCACACCGCCGCGACGTCCAGCGCCACCAACCCGCACCCGGCGCTCAACGTCTGCATCAACGGCCGGTCCGACCTGCCCGGCCCGCTCTGCCAGGCCCTGGTCGACTACCACGGCGTCTTCCACGTCATCTCCGCCGGCCGCTGCAACCACGCGGGTGTCAGCGGCGGCAGCGGGCCGATCCCGGCCGGGGACGGCAACACCCTGATGATCGGCTGGGAGATCGACTACAACGGGGTCAGCCAGCAGATGACGGCGGCGCAGTACAACGCGTCGATCGCCGCCACCGCGGCCGTGCTCAAGCGGCTGGGCCGGGACTCCAGCTACGCGCGCGGGCACCGGGAGACGAGCACCACCGGCAAGATCGACCCGTCGTTCATCGACCTGAACAAGATGCGCTCCGACGTCGCCGCGAAGATGGCGGGCGGCACCGCCTGGACCTCCACGGTGGACAACTCCACCGCCGGCCGGTTCACCGCCAGCGCCAACTGGGGCACCTCGACGTACTCGACGCAGCGCTACGGGGCCGACTACCGCTTCGCGGACCCCGTCGCCGCCAGCGACGCCGCCTGGTACAAGTTCAACGTCCCGGCGACCGCGAACTACCGGGTCGACGCCTGGTGGCCGGCCAACGCGGGCTACAACGCCGCGGCGCCGTACATCATCGCCACCACCACCGGCAACCGCACGGTCGTCGTCGACCAGCGGGCCACCGGCGGGCAGTGGCGCACGCTCGGCACCTTCACCCTGCCGGCCGGCGACGCCAACCGGGTCGCCGTCAGCCGGTGGAGCTCCGCCAGCGGTCTGGTCATCGCCGACGCCGTCCGACTCACCCGGGTCTGACCGCCGGTCCGATCCGTAACGACGTCCGCCAGGCCCCGGGGTGGCCTGGCGGACGTCGCGCGTCCGGTGCGGCTTTCGCCGCATCGCAGAATCCTCGGGAGGCCCGCCGCACCGCTCGAAGAGAGGCGGCGCGGCGCCCACGTGCATCGGGAGTGAGAGGGGCGATGGCTGAGCACCTGGCGAGGAACCTGAGCCGGACGCTTTTTACGGAGTTCCTCGATCCGGTCCTGGCGGAGCACCGCCTGGCGGGGACGGGACGTGTCTACCGGCGCATCGGAGACGACGGCGACGCTCTCATCGTGGAGTTTCAGCGATCCACGTCGTCGACCAGAAGTGCGTACGCCTTCTTCGTCAACGTGGCCGTCGTCCCGCACCCGTGGTTGCTGCACATGCGTAGCGATTCGACGTCAGCGGACGCCGACCAACCGGATTTCCCGGAGGGCTTGATCAGTACCCGGTTGGTCAAGTCGAACTCACTCTGGGCGTTGCCGCGTGAGGAGATGCTCCGCATCCTGACGAGTGGCAGGGTCCCCGCGGGGATCGACTCCGGAGATCACGAGCTGTGGTGGATCGATTCCCCTCAGGCGGTGGCTGAGCAGGGGTTGACGCTGCGGAGGCTGTTGGCGGAGAAGATCGTGGAGTTCGCCTCGCTGTTGGATCGCGACGTCCTCAGGGAACGGCTCCGGTCGGGTGCCCCGCTGCCGGGTGACTGCCCCCGCGACGCAGCGCTGGCCGTTCTACTTGCCGATGAGGGCCCCAGTGCCGAACTGGACGACGTGCTCAGCCGCTTGGACGACTCCCAGTCGTCGTTCGTCGACTGGGTTCGCCGGTACGCGGCCAGAGCCAAGAACCGGTGATCTCCGGCACCCATGTGCAACGGTCGTGGGGCATTGGGGAGGTAGGTGAGGCTTGTCACGACCGGGCCGCGCGGTGGGCAGGTGATCCGCCGTGCAACGTGATGCGCCCACCGAGGAATGTTTCGGAGTGGAACGATTGACTCTGGTGTGCGCCGATTGCGCCGAGTAGTGTCTTGCCTCCAACGCGTTCCGCACCCCTCCGGAGGCGTACACCACCATGGGTGGCTTCCCCCTGCGCATCCTCGTCGTCGGCGCGGGCATCGCCGGCCTCGCCGTGGCCCGGGCGCTGCGGATGGTGGGCCTCCGGCCCGACGTCACCGAGACGCTGCCCCCGGGCGAGAACGTCGAGACCGGGCTCTACCTGCCCGGCAACGCCGCCCGGGCGCTGCGCCGGCTGGACCTCGACGGGCCGGTCCGCCCGCTCGGGCAGGTCATCCACCGCCAACGGTTCCTCGACGCGGCCGGGGCGCCGCTGTGCGAGGTGGACCTGGACGCGCTCTGGGCCGGCGTCGGCGAGTGCCGGGCCCTGCCCCGGTCGGAACTGCACCGGGTGCTGCTCACCGGGGCCGGCGGCGCCGTCCGGCACGGCGCCGAGGTGCGCACCCTCGACCTGCTGCCGCGGTCGGTCGGCGTCACCTTCGTCGATGGCACCGCCACCGAGTACGACCTGGTGATCGGCGCCGACGGGCTGCGCTCCACCGTCCGTGCCCTCGCCGCGCTCGGCGGCCCGCCCCAGCCCGCCGGCCAGGTCGTCTACCGCAGCCTGGTGCGCGGCGGCCCCCGGCTCGCGGAGTGGACCGCCCTGCTCGGCCAGCGCGCCGGCTTCCTGGCCGTGCCGCTCGGCGCCGGGCGGCTGCACTGCTACGCCGACGAGGCCGGCACGGTCGCGCCGGCCGACCCGGTGGCCCGGCTGCGCGAGCTGTTCGGCGACTACGGCGGGCCGGTGCCGGAGGTGCTGGAGGCGCTGGACCGGGTGCACGTCGGGGTCACCGAGGAGGTGGAGTTGGGGCGCTGGTCCCGGGGGCGGGTGCTGCTCGTCGGCGACGCCGCGCACGCCACCGCCCCGACGCTGTCCCAGGGCGCGGCGATGGCACTGGAGGACGCCGTCGTGCTCGCCGAGTCGCTCCGGGCGGCCGGCGACGTCGAGGCCGCGCTGGCCGCGTACGAGAGTCGTCGTCGCCCCCGTACGCGATGGGTGCGGGACCGGACCCGCGACCGCAACCGGACCCGGGACGTGCCGCCGGCGCTGCGCGACCCGCTGCTGCGCGGGCGCGGCGGGCGGATCTTCGGCGAGCACTATCGGCTGCTGCTCGGCCCGCTGTAGGTCGCGGCGAGCCGCCCACCAGAGCGGGTGGCGCAGGTTACCCGACCACCCCACGCGGCGCAGCCACCTGCCGGGGACTATCCTCCTTGCGGATGACGGCCCGCAGATAACCAGCGTGTGCCGAGCGGGACAACCCAGAACCGGAGGCCACTCGTGACCACCGTCGCACCCAAGCCGGTCGTGACCCGGCCCTGGCCGGTCCGAGCGCCGGTCAAGGGGTCGGCCATCGCGCGGCTGCTGCGGACCACGGACGCGAAGCAGATCGGGATCATGTACATGGTCACCGCGTTCGTGTTCTTCATGATCGGCGGCCTGATGGCCCTGATCATGCGGGCCGAGCTGGCCCGACCCGGGCTGCAGTTCCTGTCGCCCGAGCAGTACAACCAGCTCTTCACCATGCATGGCACGGTCATGCTGCTGTTCTTCGCGACGCCGATCGTGTTCGCCTTCGCGAACTACCTGGTGCCGCTGCAGATCGGCGCGCCCGACGTGTCGTTCCCCCGGCTGAACAGCTTCGCCTACTGGCTGTTCCTCTTCGGCGGCTCGATGACGATGGTCGGCTTCATCACCCCGGGCGGGGCCGCCGACTTCGGCTGGACCGCCTACGCGCCGCTGAGCGGCGTCGAGCACTCCCCGGGCGTCGGCGGCAACCTGTGGGTGATCGGCCTGGTCATCTCCGGCCTGGGTTCGATCCTCGGCTCGGTCAACCTGATCACCACGATCCTGACCCTGCGCGCGCCCGGCATGACCATGTTCCGGATGCCGATCTTCACCTGGAACATGCTGGTCACCAGCCTCCTGGTGATCCTGGTCTTCCCGCTGCTGGCCGCTGCGCTCATGGCGCTGGCCGCGGACCGCATCATGGGCTCCCACGTCTACGACCCGGCGACCGGCGGGCCGATGCTCTACCAGCACCTCTTCTGGTTCTTCGGCCACCCCGAGGTGTACATCATCGCGCTGCCGTTCTTCGGCATCATCAGCGAGATCGTCCCGGTCTTCTCCCGCAAGCCGATCTTCGGCTACAAGGGCCTGGTCGCCGCGACCATCGCCATCGCCGCGCTGTCGATGAGCGTCTGGGCGCACCACATGTTCGCCACCGGCCAGGTGCTGCTGCCCTTCTTCAGCTTCCTGAGCTACCTGATCGCCGTGCCGACCGGTATGAAGTTCTTCAACTGGATCGGCACCATGTGGCGGGGCCAGGTCAGCTTCGAGACGCCGATGCTCTGGTCGATCGGCTTCCTGGTGACCTTCCTCTTCGGTGGTCTCACCGGCGTGCTGCTCGCCAGCCCGCCGCTCGACTTCCACCTGCACGACTCGTACTTCGTGGTGGCGCACTTCCACTACGTGCTCTTCGGCACGATCGTGTTCGCCGTCTTCGCCGGCATCTACTTCTGGTTCCCGAAGATGTTCGGCCGGATGCTCGACGAGCGGCTGGGCAAGGTGCACTTCTGGCTGACCATGATCGGCTTCCACACCACGTTCCTGGTGCAGCACTGGCTGGGCAACGAGGGCATGCCGCGTCGGTACGTCGACTACCTGCCCGGCGACGGCTTCACCACGCTGAACACGATCTCCACGATCGGCGCGTTCCTCACCGGTATCTCGACGCTGCCGTTCATCTGGAACTGCTGGAAGTCGTACAAGGCCGGGCCGGTCGTCGAGGTCGACGACCCGTGGGGCCACGGCAACTCGCTGGAGTGGGCGACCAGCTCGCCGCCTCCGCTGCGGAACTTCGACCGGATGCCGCGGATCCGCTCCGAGCGGCCCGCGTTCGACCTCAAGTTCCCCGAGCTGGCCGCCGGGCAGACGCTGGCCGGCCCGCCGGAGGGCGGCGCCAAGCCGCTGACCAGCGAGTCCGACGGCGGCGCGAGCTACCAGGAGGACGTCGCCTCCAACGTCGACCGCCGCTGACGCTCACGCACCACGTACGACGGGCGCCGCCCCCACAAGGGGCGGCGCCCGTCGCCGTTGTCGGCGGTGACGCCGTCCAGTCGCCCTCCGACAGGGGCGCGGACGACCGGACAGCGGTACGGTCCGCAGCGCCGCCCCGTGGTGGAACCGGACCGGCGGGCCGGGCCGCCGGCAGGCCGCACCGATCCACTGACGAGATGCGCCGGCCCTGCTGGCCCTGCTCGCCGGGGCGCCGGCCTGGTGCGGAGATCGGGGCGGCACCGGCCGGATGGACGTCAGGCGCGTCGACGCCGACTTCGCGCTGGCCGCCGGCATCCGCCCGACGGGCCGTAGCCGGAACCCACACCACCCACGCCGCCCACGGCAGGGCAGGATCCCCAGCCCTCAGCCAACCGCAGCGCGATCTTGCAATTGCCGACCCGGCGAGACCTGACAATCGCCGGCGGGAGGGACGTCGGCGAGGGCGCGGTCAGGTGGCGGCGACCGGGGCCAGCTCGGGCTCGGGCTCGGGGGTGGCCGGGGTGGTGGCGCGGCGGCGGCGCAGCTCGATCGGGAGCACGGCCAGCGCCACCAGCGCGCCGATCGCGCCGGTGACCGCGAAGCCCCAGGCCGGGGCGGAGGCGTCGATCACGGCGCCGGCGAGCGGGGCGCCCACCGCGATGCCGACGGTGACCGCCGAGCCGTGCAGGCCCATCGCCTCGCCGCGGACGGACGCGGGAACGAGCCGGCTCACCGCGTCGGCGGTGGCCGCGAGGGTCGGCGCGCAGAGCGCCCCGGCGGGGATCAGCGCCAGGCAGAGCAGCCACCAGTGCGCCCCGCCCAGCCCGACCGGGATGGTGCAGAGGCTGAGCGCGGCCATCAGGGCCAGGGGCGAGAAGGAACGGCTGACGGCTCCGTACGCGAAGCCGCCCACCAGCGAGGCGACCGCCCACACGGCGAGTACGGCGCCCGTCCACCCGACGTCGCCGCTCTCCCGGAGCACGGCGACCACGGCCACGTCGGTGCCGCCGAGCACCAGCGTGCCGGCGGCGCTGATCGCCAGCACGGCGAGCAGCCGCGGGGTGAGCCACGCCCGACGGGGCACCCTCGGCTGCGGCCCGGTCGGCTCACCGCCGCCCCGGACGGGCGGGTTCAGCAGCCAGAACGCGATGCCGGAGGCGACGATCCCGGCACCGACCAGGTAGAGGGTCGTCCGGGCGGAGATCGCGGTGACCGCCGCCACGGCCAGCGCCGGGCCGACCATGAACGACAGCTCCACCGACATCGAGTCCAGCGCGTACGCGGGGCGGCGCCGCTCCGGCGGCACCATCGCCGCGATGGACTGCCGGACGACCGAGAAGATCGGCAGGGCCAGCGAGCCGGCCAGGAACGCGGCCGGCAGCAGCAGCGGGTAGGGCAGCATCGGGGCGGTGGACCAGAAGAGCGCCTCGGCGATCCCGGTCAGCACGAGCACCGGCCGCAGGCCGCGCCGGTCGACCAGCCGGCCGAGCAGCGGGCCGCCGATGGCGGCGCCCACGGTGATGGCCGCGCCGACGAGCCCGGCCGCCCCGTAGCCGCGCCCGAGGTCGAGCACGACGTAGAACGTCAGGGTCACCCCGGTCGCGGTGAGCGGGACGCGGGCGAGCACCGACACCAGCAGCAACGACCGGAGACCGGGCAGGGCGAGCGCCTCCCGGTAAGGCTTCAGGTTCATGTCGGTGCGTACCTCCGCCGGACATCCTCGGCCCGGGGTGCGACACCCGCCAACGATTTACCGCCTCATGCGGCCTCGATCACAGGCTCCCCGCGCAGGGTGACTCCGGCGCCCTCCATCGCCCGCAGCGCCACGTCGGTGGTCGCCGGGGCGACGGCGGCGGTCAGGTCCAGCAGCACGGTGGTGGCGAAGCCCTCCCGGGCGGCGTCCAGGGCGGTGGCCCGGACGCAGTGGTCGGTCGCGATGCCGACCAGCTCGACCGTGTCCACCCCGTGCCGGCGCAGCCAGTCGGCCAGGCACTCGCCGTCGTCGGCGTGCCCGTCGAAGCCCGAGTACGCCGCCGCGTGCTCGCCCTTGTGGAAGATCGCCTCGATCCGGTCGGTCGCCAGCTCCGGGTGGAACTCGGAGCCGGGCGTGCCCACCACGCAGTGCCGGGGCCAGGAGTCGATGAAGTCCGGCGGGTCGCCGAAGTGCGCGCCCGGGTCGACGTGGTAGTCCTTCGTCGCCACCACGCGGTCCCAGCGGCCCGGCTCGGCCGCGAGCAGTCGGGTGATGCCGGCCGCCACGCCGGCCCCGCCAGCCACGGCCAGCGAGCCGCCCTCGCAGAAGTCGTTCTGCACGTCGACGATGATCAGCGCGTTGCCCACCGGAGGGCTCCTTTCAGTCGGCCGGTACGACCGTGACGGGGATGGCGGGGTCGCCGCCGGAGAGCTTCAGCCCCTCCCAGGGGATGGAGATGAGGCACTGCCGCAGGTGTTCCCGCGACTCGTCCAGGGTCGGCCGGTCCACCGGCTCGCCCCCGACCAGGAACGGCCGCTGCAGCAGCCGGTCGTTGGGCTGCCGGTCGGGTACGCCCTGCGGCACGATGACCTCCTCGGTGGCGGTGCCGGTCGGCTTGTGCCGGCGTACGGCCACCTTCCGGCCGCCGATGGTGCCCTTGCGCTCGGAGCGCTTGACCACCGAGCGGCCGTCGACCTCGACCAGCTTGTAGACGAGCCCGGCGGTGGGCGCGCCGGAGCCGGTGACGACGGCGGTGCCCGCGCCGTACATGTCGACGGGCTCGGCGGCGAGCGCGGCGATGGCGTACTCGTCGAGGTCGCCGGAGACGATGATCTTGGTCTCGGTGGCGCCGAGCGAGTCGAGCAGCTCGCGGGACTGCTGGGCGATCACAGCGAGGTCGCCCGAGTCGATCCGGACGGCCCGCAGGTCGGGCCCGGCCACCGCGATCGCGTTGCGGATGCCCTCACTGATGTCGTACGTGTCGACCAGCAGCGTGGTCTCCTTGCCGAACGTGGCGACCTGCGAGGCGAACGCGGCCCGCTCGTCGTCGTGCAGCAGGGTGAACGCATGCGCGGCGGTGCCGGCGGTCGGGATGCCGTACCGCTGCCCGGCGGCGAGGTTGGAGGTGAACCGGAACCCGGCCAGGTACGCGGCCCGCGCCGCGGCCACGGCCGCCTCCTCGTGCGCCCGCCGGGAGCCCATCTCGATCAGCGTCCGGCCGCGGGCCGCGGTGACCATCCGCGCGGCGGCCGCCGCCACCGCGCAGTCGTAGTTCAGCACCGAGAGGACCAGCGTCTCCAGCACGACGCACTCGGCGAAGCCGCCGGAGACGGTGAGGATCGGCGAGCCGGGGAAGCACAGCTCGCCCTCGGCGTAGCCGTCGACGTCGCCGGTGAAACGGTAGTCGCGCAGCCAGTCGGCGGCCCGCTCGTCGACCACCCCGGTGCGGCGCAGGAAGTCGATCTCGTCGGCGTCGAAGCGGAAGTCGCGGATCATCTCGATCAGCCGGCCGGTGCCGGCGACCACCCCGTAGCGGCGGCCGGCGGGCAGCCGACGGTTGAACACCTCGAAGACGCAGCGGCGGTCGGCGGTGCCGTCCCGCAGGGCGGCACTGACCATCGTCAGCTCGTAGTGGTCGGTCAGCAACGCGGGGCGAAGGGTGCTCACCGCCCCAGCCTAGAGTTCACTCCGCCAGGCCGCCCTCGTGGCCCGGGATCGCCCGCAGCGCGGCCCGCAGCTCGGCCCGGCCGGTCACGCCGAGCTTGCTGTAGATCCGTTGCAGGTGGTTCTCCACCGTGCGGGCGGAGAGATAGAGCCGCTCCGCGATGACCCGGCTGGTCACCCCGTCCGCCGCGAGCCGGGCCACCTGCCACTCGCGCTCGCTCAGCGCGGGCGCCCCGGCCTGCAACGCCGGCGTGCGGATCAGGTCGCAGCGGCCTAGCAGCGCGGCCAGGCGTTCCCGGGCCGCCCCCGCCGCCGGGGACCGCTGCCGGCGCAGCCGGTCCAGGGCGGCGGCGGTCGCCTCCGCCGCGTAGACGGCCAGGTCCAGCGCCTCGAAGCCGTCGGCCACCGCCAGCAGGTCGTCGGCGGAGCCCGCCGCGGCGACCCGGGCGTGCCGGGCCAGCAGCGGCGGCAGCAGCCCGTCGACCCGCTCGGAGAGCTCCGCCAGCCGCTGCGCGGCCGTGCGCCGGCTGCCGTCGGAACAGCTCGGGCCGACCGGGGCGCTCGCCCGGTCCAGCCGGACCAGCTCGTACAGCACGTGCACCTCGTGACCGGCGAAACCGTCCGCCCGGAGCCGGTCGGCGAGCTGGACGAGGTGCTTGGCGGCGCCGGGAACGTCGCCGCCGGCGGCGAGCACCGCGCCGCGCGCCTGCTCCAGCCACGGGTACAGCACGACCATGCCCGGGGCGTGGGTGCGGTCGGCCTCCGCCATCGCCTCGGCCGCCTGCGCGGCATCGCCGCGCAGGGCCGCCGCCTGGGCCCGTTCGGCCTGGGCCAGGCCGGCGTAGACCCGGCTGGTCGCGAGCACCGCGCACGCCTCGAGGCTGGTCCGCAGCGCCGCGTCGCTCTGGCCGCGCAGCCGGGCCGCGTACGCCTGGAGGATGGCCAGGTAGCCGGTGCCGAGCCGGAAGTCCCCGGCGCCGGCCAGGTCGGCGAACTCGTCGGCCACGATCGCGTCGATTCCGGCCAGGTCGCCGGCGAGCGCCAGCCGGGTGCCCCGGGCCAGCTCCAGGGCCAGTTGCAGGTACGGCATGTCGGCCCGCCAGCGGCCCGCCTCGGCCTGCACCTGGTCGATCGCGGCGGCGCTGCGGTGCAGCTGCCCCTGCGCCGCCTGGAGATAGGCGATGGTGCTGCGGGCCAGCTCCCGGGCGGAGACGCTGGCGGCCGGCCGGTCCAGCACCGTCTGCCCGAGCCGCAGCGCGAGGCCGGTGTCCAGCCGGTGCAGCCGCATGATGCCCTCGAAGGCCAGCACCCGGGCCTGGTCGGCGGAGTCCGCCAGCGTCGAGCCGCGGGCCGCGATCTCCTCCACCGTGGACTCCCGGCTCAGACCCCAGTAGCTGACCATGCCCCGCACGGTCAGCCAGCGGCTGAGCCGCCGGTCGCCGTGGATCTCGGCGGAGACCGCGTCGAGGACGGCGATCGCCTCCTCCGGCCGGTCGGCGAACATCAGGATGGTGGCCAGCAGCTCCGCGGCGTCGAACCCGCCGCCGGCGTCGAGCGCCGCGCGGGCCAGCCGGGTCGCCAGCGGTACGTCGTAGCGGGCGAACGCCTGCCCGGCCGCGTCGAGCAGCAGGGTCGGGTCCTGGGCGGTGCCGGAGTCGAGCCGCCAGACCGCCACCCGGAGCAGGTCGTCGCGGCGTCGCTTGCCGATCTGCTCCAGCAACTCGGCGAGGCGGGCCTCCAGGCGGCGGGTCCGGCTGACCGGGCAGCGGCGGCGCATCACCTCGCCGTAGAGCGGGTGCGCCAGCCGCACGTTGGCGCGCCGGTCGTCGCGCACCACGACGATCAGCCCGCGCTCCTCGGCGTACTCCACGTCTGCCGGGTCCACGGCCTGGTTGAGCAGGTGCAGGCCGAGCGGCTCGCCGAAGGCGACCAGCTCGACCACCGCGCGTACGCCCGGGGTGAGCTGCCCGATCCGGGTGTCGATCAGGTCGGTCAGGTTGGGCGCCAGCTCCAGCCGGCCGGTCCACTTCCAGACCCCGTACGTGCGGGTCAGCTCCCCGCGGTCGGCGGCGAACACCAGCTCGCGCAGCAGCAGCGGGTTGCCCGCCGAGAGCCGGCCCAGCCGGTCGGCGGAGGTGGCGTCGACCGGTCCGTCGAGCATCTCGGAGAGCAGCCGGGTGGTCTCGGCCGGTGGCAGCGGGTTCAGCTCGACGTGGTCGACGAGGTCGTCGGTCCACAGCGCACGGATGGGCAGCGGGAGCTGCTCGCTGTCGCGCAGCGTGCCGATGACCGTGGCGTTCTCCGCGCGGGCGACCAGGTGCACCAGCGCGGCCGAGGGCGGGTCGAGCAGGTGCGCGTCGTCGATCGCGAGGACGATCCGGCGGCCGGCCGCCTGCTGTTGCAGCAC
Organism: Micromonospora sp. NPDC048040; assembly: GCF_055587185.1. NCBI lineage: Bacteria > Bacillati > Actinomycetota > Actinomycetes > Micromonosporales > Micromonosporaceae > Micromonospora > Micromonospora sp. NPDC048040. Next base: position 49,298 of record NZ_JBVJGT010000022.1, read on the forward strand.
GTCCACCGCCCAGCGCAGGATGCCGGCGGGGGACAGGCCCTGCGGCTGCTCGGCGGGGAGCACCTGGACCAGCCCGCCGAACGGCAGCGCGGCGGTGGTGGCGCTGGCCGCGATCCACCACACCGCGTACCCGTCGCGGGGCAGCGCCGCCACCCCCTCGCGCAGCAGGCGGCTCTTGCCGATGCCGGCGCTCCCGCTGAAGAAGAGGCCCCGCCCCTCCGCGCCGGTCATCGCCGACAGCAGGCGGCTGAGCTCATCCCTTCTGCCGACGAAACTCCACCGACTCATCGAGGCAGCATATCCATCGAAATCCGTCCGCGCCCGCATCGTCACGCTGCGAAGTTGAGTAATCCCGTGATTACTCCTAAGTATCCGAGGTGTTCGGGTAGGTGCCCTGGTCGCCCGTAGTCTTTCGACATCCGGGGGTGCGACCCGGACGATTCCACGCGGCCTGCCACCGCCGGTCGCCTGCCACGGGAGGCCGTCCTCGATTGACATCCTCCAGGCCCTGAAGGGGCCGGGATTCCCACGGTCGCCCGTGAGGTTTCCTGTTTCATCGCCGATTGCCTTGCCGGGAGGATTTTCCCTTGAGGTCTTACATCAGCTCCGCAGGCGTTTTACCTCTCCGCCAGCCCGGCGGCGAGGATGTTTGTCGCGGCGTTGATGTCCCGGTCGTGCTCCACCCCACAGCCGGGGCAGGTCCAGGTGCGCACGTTGAGGGCGAGGGTGGTGTTGATCCGCCCGCACGTCGAACAGGTCTTGGACGACGGGTACCACCGGTCGACGGGGATCACCTCACGGCCGTACCACTGGGCCTTGTACTCCAGCATGTCGCGGAACTGGGACCAGGCCGCGTCGGAGATGACGCGGGCCAGGCGCCGGTTGCGGAGCATGTTACGCACGCTGAGGTCTTCGATCGCGACCGTTTGGGTCTCACGGACGAGTCGAGTGGTCAGCTTGTGCAGATGGTCCCGCCGCCGGTCGGCGATACGAGCATGGATCCGGGCCACGGTCAGTCGGGCCTTCGCCCGGTTCGCGGAGCCCTTCTGTTTGCGGGCCAGGTTCCGCTGCGCCTTGGCAAGCTTGCGCCGGTCGGCCTGCCCGTACCGCGGGTTGGCCACCTTGCCGTGCCCGTCACTCACCCCCGGCATCGGACGCGACAGGGTGAGCAGACTGGTGATGCCCGCATCCACACCAACCTGCGCCGTACCGGGCGGCAACGGCGCCACGGTCGGGTCCTCCACCAGAATGGACACGAACCAGCGGCCGGCAGCGTCCCGGGACACCGTGACGGTCGACGGTTCCGCCCCTTCGGGCAGGGGCCGCGACCAGACGATGTTCAGCGGGCTGTTCATCTTGGCCAGGGTGAGCTGACCGTCACGCCACCGGAACGCGGAGCGCGTGTATTCGGCCGACGCCCTAGATTTGCGCTTGGACTTGAACCGCGGATACCGGGCCCGCTTGTCCCAGAACGCCACGAACCCGGCCTGCAGATGCCGCAACGTCTGCTGCAACGGCACCGACGACACCTCGTTCAGGAACGCCAGGTCATCGGTGCGCTTCCACCCGGTCAGCCACCCCGACGACTGCACATAGGTGGTGCGCCGGCGGTCAACCGCCCACGCCCGGGTCCGGGCCTCCAACGCCCGGTTGTACACCAGACGCACACACCCGAAGGTGCGGTTCAACTGCCCGGCCTGCTCAGGGGATGGGTAGAAGCGGTACTTGTATGCCCGCTTCACCACCTCACCCACCCCTCACACCCTATCCGTCCATGTAAGACGACCAGCGAGGGGAGGCAGCGGCGTTTCCTCCCGGCCCTGAACGGCCGGGTTTCCACGCCGCAAATCCGATGAAGTCCGGTCCTCTCCCCGCGGTCGACGTGCCCGACGAAATGGCCGGCGCCGCGAAGCTGCCCCACCGCGGTCCCCTGCCCGCCAGGCTCGGGGTGACCGAGCCGGGGCCGGAGGAACCGCTGGCCGTCGTCGCCGTCGGCCCGGCCGGCGCGGGTCGGCCCGAGGTGCTCGCCGGCGTGCTCCGGCTGGATCCCGGCATGCTGACCGTGCCGGCCGGGAGCTGGCTGGTGGTCCGGCACTCCCGGGTGCCGACCCGGGCCGCCTACGTGCCCGGCTACCGCCAGCCGCACTCGTACGGCGCCGACCGGCTGGCCGCCGGCCCGGCGCTGGCCCGTCCGCCGCGCCGCGTCGAGCTGAGCGTGCCCGAGCCGCTGCTGCGGCACTTCAGCCTCGTCGACACGCCGGACACGGGCGCCCTCGGGGCGGCCGGCACCCGGCTGCTGCTCGACGCGGCGGGCCGGGCCGGGGCGGTGCTCTTCGTCACCGCCGCCGACCAGGTCTTCACCGCCGTCGAGCTGAACCTGCTCGCCGAGGTGGCCCGTGCCCGCGTGGAGGTCTTCTTCGCGGTCACCCCGGGCGCGGCCGGCTGGGCGCCGGTGCCCGAGGTCCCGGCGGCGACGGAGGGCACGGGGGCGTCCGTCGCGCCGGTCGGGTCGGCTTCCGCGCCGGCCGCGCCGGCCGCGCCGGCCCCGGTGGCCCCGGCGGCCCCGGTGGACCCGGTCGCGGTCACCGTCGAGGCGCACCGGGCAGTCCTGCTCGCCGCCGTTCCGGGGCTCGCCCGCGCCCGCTGGTTCGCGGTCGCCGACGGCGACGGGGCGGACCTGCGCCGGGCCCTGGTGGGCTGGGCCGCCGACGAGGGGCTGCGGCGGGCCAGCGCCGACCCGCCGGTGCTGCCCGGGGCGCAGGGTCGGGTGCCGGTGGCCGCCGACCCGGGCGACTGGTCCGAGCGACTCGACGGCCAGGCCCGCTCCTGGGCCCAGCGCATCCGCCAGCACCTCGCCCTGGAACTGGCCAACGCCCACCTGCGCGTGGTGCAGGAGATCGTCTTCGGCGCCGGCTGCGCCGGCCTGCCGCAGTTGCTCGACCGGGAGATGGAGGCGCTGTCGCTGCTGGCCACCGCCCAGTGCGACCACGCGGTCCACCGGCTCGTCGAGGAGGCCGCCGGCCGCGTCCTCGGCGCGCCGCTGTCCGCGGGCGTGCGCCGGCGCCTCTGCTTCGCGGTGCGTTGGGGGCTGGCCGATCACCGGGCCGGCCACGAGCTGGACCGCGTGCTGCTGGTCACCAGCACCGGCGGCGTGGCCGGGCTGACCGGTGCCGGTGCCACCGACGCGCTGGCGAGTTGCCCGGGCGGCGAGCGTGGGGAGGTGCTCCCGCCGGTCGCGGTGGCCCTCTCGGGCGGCTGCTGGCAGCACTGGCGCCGCCCCGGCAACCACGATCCCAACGCCGCCCGCGCCTGGGCGCAGCGTGCACTGCGCGAGATCGAGCTGGAGCTGTCCCGGGAGGTGTCCCGGCGGCTCGAGGTGGTCCGCCTCTCGCTGGACGGGGTGCTCTCCGATGCTGTCGACCACGGCATCCTGCTCGCCTGACGGCGACCGCGTCGTCCGCGCCGCCGGCCCCGCGCCGGGGCCGCCGCGGGCTGTCTCCGACGCGCCCGGCCAGGCCGGACGCGGTGTTCCACGGCGGGCCGGCGTTCCGGTTCCTCGGTTCGCCGGATCCGGTGGCACGATGGGGGGCATGGCGGCTCCGCAGGTTGCACCGGTCGAGACGCCGGACACCGATGAGGTGCCGGCGTCCGACCGGCCGTGGGTGACGATCGTGTGGGACGACCCGGTCAACCTCATGACCTACGTGACCTGGGTGTTCCAGAAGCTCTTCGGCTACAGCCGGGAGAGGGCCGAGCAGCTCATGCTCGACGTGCACCACAAGGGGCGCGCCGTCGTCTCCAGCGGCGCCCGGGAGCGGATGGAGCACGACGCGTCGCAGCTGCACGCGTACGGGCTGTGGGCGACGGTGGACCGGTCGTGAGCATGTTCCGTCGCCAGGGCGACCGCTACGTCGCCACCTTCGCCGTCGACGAGGTCCGGGTGCTGCGCAAGGTCGCCTCCGAGGTGGTCGGCCTGCTCACCGACGGCTTCGACCACTCCGACCCGGTGGTCGGCCGGCTCTTCCCCGACGTCTACCCGGAGGACCCGTCCGGCACCGCCGAGTTCCGCCGCTACACGGAGGGCGATCTCAAGACCGGCAAGATCGACCAGGCCGGCGCGATCCTCGCCGGGCTGCCCGACTCCGCCGGCGGCGAGGTGCGCCTCGACGCGGAGGCGGCCGAGGCGTGGCTGCGGGCGCTCAACGACGCCCGTTTGGCGATGGGCGTGCGGCTGGAGATCAAGGACGGCACGGACCTCGGCGAGGAGCTCGACGACGCGGTCGCCGAGGATCCGACCTCCAGCCGGGTGTTCCAACTGTCGGTCTACGCGTACCTCGGGTACCTCCAGGAGTCCCTGCTCAACGCCTTGATCGACTAGGGGTGACCGGCACCACCTTAAGCTGGTGCCCCGTACGCGTTAGGCTGGAGCACGTGCTGAGCATCGACCGGTCGATCGTCGACGCGATCGTCGCCCACGCGCGTCGGGACCACCCCGACGAGGCGTGCGGCGTGGTCGCCGGTCCCGCCGGCAGCGACACCCCCACCCGGCACATCCCGATGGACAACGCCGCCCGCTCCATGACGTTCTACGAGTTCGACTCGATGGAGCAGTTGCGGGTGTGGCGCGAGATGGACGACCGGGACGAGGAGCCCGTCGTCATCTACCACTCGCACACCGCCACGGAGGCCTACCCGTCCCGGACGGACATCTCCTTCGCCGGCGAGCCGGGCGCGCACTACCTGCTGGTCTCCACCCGGGAGCCCGACACGGAGGAGATCCGCTCCTTCCGGATCGTCGACGGCGTGGTGACCGAGGAGCCGGTGCGCATCCTCGACGCGGGGGTGGACCCGCACGCCGTGCAGTCCTACATGTTCGGGCAGAGCCCGGCGACGGTCGACTACGAGTGTTCCGGCCGCTGACCCAGCGCCGCACCACCCGTCCACGTCCCGTCACCTTCCGGCACACCCGATCATCACCGAGGAGCACGACATCATGGCCATCGAGGTTCGCATCCCCACCATCCTGCGTAGCTACACCGGCGGCGCGAAGGTCGTCGAGGGCGCCGGCGACACGCTCGGCGACCTGCTCGCCGACCTGGACTCCCGGCACGCCGGCCTCCGGGCCCGGCTGGTCACCGACACCGGGGCGCTGCACCGCTTCGTCAACGTCTACGTCAACGACGAGGACGTCCGCTTCCTCGGCGCGCTCGACGCCAAGCTCAACGACGGCGACAGCGTGACCATCCTGCCGGCCGTCGCCGGTGGCGCGTTCGGCTTCGCCGCCGCCGCGGCGATCGCCGGCCACCGCGCGTCCGTCGCCGCCGGCTGAGGCGGCCGCGATGACGCGGTACGACAGCCTCCTCGACGCCTGTGGGGGCACCCCCCTGGTGGGCCTGCCCCGGCTCTCCCCGACGGTGCCCGCGGGGGCGCCGCCGGTGCGGCTCTGGGCGAAGCTCGAGGACCGCAACCCGACGGGCAGCATCAAGGACCGGGCGGCCCTGTTCATGGTCCGCGCGGCCGAGGAGGCCGGCCGGCTCCGCCCGGGCGACACCATCCTCGAACCGACCAGCGGCAACACCGGCATCTCCCTGGCCATGGTGGCGAAGCTGCGCGGCTACCGGCTGGTCTGCGTGATGCCGGAGAACGTCTCGACCGAGCGGGTGCAGCTGCTCCGGATGTACGGCGCGGAGATCATCTTCTCGCCGGCCGCGGGCGGCTCGAACCAGGCGGTGGCCACGGCGAAGCAGATCGCGGCCGAGCATCCCGACTGGGTGATGCTCTTCCAGTACGGCAACGAGGCCAACGCCCGGGCGCACTACGAGACCACCGGCCCCGAGCTGCTGCACGACCTGCCCACCATCACGCACTTCGTGGCCGGCCTCGGCACCACCGGGACGCTGATGGGCACCGGGCGCTACCTGCGCGAGAAGGTCGACGGGATCCAGGTCGTCGCGGCCGAGCCGCGGTACGGCGAGCTGGTCTACGGGCTGCGCAACATCGACGAGGGGTACGTCCCGGAGCTCTACGACGCCACCGTGCTGTCCCGGCGCTTCTCCGTCGGCACCCGGGACGCCGTGCTGCGGACCCGGCAGCTGGTGGAGGTCGAGGGCATCTTCGCGGGCTTCTCCACCGGCGCGATCCTGCACGCCGCCCTGGCCGTGGCGCACGAGGCGGTCCGCGACGGCCGCCGCGCCGACGTGGCGTTCGTGGTCGCCGACGGCGGCTGGAAATACCTCTCCACCGGCGCGTACGGCGGCACCCTCGCCGACGCCGAGGCGGCGCTGGAGGGTCAGCTCTGGGCCTGAGGACGTCGCCGCAGGGTCACCGCCACGCGCGGTGGCCCTGCGGGCGGCTGCCGGCCACGGTGGGTGCCCTGCTCACTCAGCGCTACCGTCGGGTGTCGGCTCGTCACGCACCGGCCGTGCGTGGCGCGGCGGGCTCGGGGCGGGTGTCACGTTGGTGACAACTTCCTGTGGATGATTCTTGCCGCCCCGCGTGCCGGCGTAGGCTGCGCAGCGTGGCGCACGCGTCGGTAAAGATCATCAAGAGAGCGACCGTCGGCGCGATCGCTACACAGCGTGACAGCGAGACCACTCGATGCGCCTGACTGTGCTGGGCTGCGCCGGCAGTTTTCCCGGCCCCGAGTCTCCCTGCTCTGCCTACCTGGTCGAGGCGGACGGCTTCCGACTCCTGGTCGACTTCGGCTCCGGGTCGCTGTCCAACCTCCAGCGCTACGCCGGGCTGCACGCCCCCGACGCCATCCTGCTGACCCACCTGCACTGCGACCACATCCTCGACGCCGTGTCCTACGTGGTGGTCCGCCGCTACGCCCCGGACGGCCCCTACCCGCCGCTGCCGGTCTACGCGCCGTCCGGCGCGCCCGACCGGCTGGCCGCCGCGTACGGGCAGGAGGACAGCACGGTCGAGGACGTCTACCAGTTCTACGCACTCCAGCCCGGCACCTTCCCCATCGGCCCGTTCAGCGTCACCGTCGACCGGGTCAACCACCCCGTCGAGACGTACGGCGTCCGGCTGGAGCACGACGGCCGGGTGCTCTGCTACTCCTCGGACACCGCGCCCTGCGACGCGCTGCTCCGGCTCGCCCAGGACGCCGACATCTTCCTCTGCGAGGCGAGCTACCTCGACGGCGTGGACAACCCGCCGGACCTGCACCTGACCGGCCGGGAGGCCGGCGAGGCGGCAACCAAGGCGGGCGTCGGCCGGCTGCTGCTGACCCACCTCGTGGCCGCCTGGGGCAGCGAGGCGATGACCGTGGAGGCGGCCGGCGCGGCGTACGCCGGCCCGCTCGAGGTGGTCCGCGCCGGCGCGACGTACGACGTCTGACCCGGCGCCCCCGTCGTCCCGGCCGCTCCGTGGTCCGGCGGGCGGGGCCCCCGAAAACCGCGTCGTCCCCCTAGGATCTCGCCGGTGAGCGACTCCCCCTCCGGCGCGGCCGGCTGGCAGCCCCACCCGCCGTCCCCTCCCGCGGGCCCGCCCGGCGCGCCGTACCCGCCCGGCCCGGCCGGGCCCTGGCCGGGTCAACCGGCGCACCAGCCGCCAACGGCAGCCGGACCGTACCCGCCGGCACCCCCGGCGCACGCGTACCCGAATCCGCCGGCGGCGCAGCCGGTCGCCGCGCCGTTCCCGCCGTCGCCCGCCGCGCAGCCGTACCCGCCGTCGCCCGCTGCCGGTGGAGTTCCCCGGGCCGCGCCGATCGCCGCCGGACCGTACCCGCCGGCCGGCCAGCCGGTCGCGTACCCGGCGGCGACCACCCTCCCGCCGGCCGGGCCCACCCCGGCGCCGCCGCGCCGGTCCACCGGGCTGCGGGTGTTCTTCGTGGTGCTCGCCGGGCTGCTCGCGATGGGCCTCTGCGCCGGCGGCGGCATCGCGGGGTACGTGGGCTGGTGGGCGCCCCGGCAGGACATGGCCGAGCGAAGGGCGATCTTCGCGGACTGGGGGCGGCCGCACAGCTTCACCTCCGACGGGCTCGTCGAGGGCGACGACGCGACGCTGCAGGTGTACCGCTTCACCTGCCCGCAGGGGCGGTGCCCGGTGGACCTCGGCGAACGGGTGCACGAGTGGCTCGTCGCGGCCGGCGCGCAGGACGCGAAGATCGAGGACGTGACGCGCTGCGTGGCCCAGGGCTTCCAGTACGGCGGCCCCACCTGCACCTGGACGTGGCGGGTGAAGGCGTGCCGGGCGACGGCGACGACGACCGGGCTGGACAAGGTGCCGAACGGCTGGGACCGGCCGCTCGTGCTCAACGTCCGCATCCGGGAGTGCGACTGAGGAGGGACGCACCCACGGCGGGCACCCGGACACCCCGCAACGGGCCGGCCATCGCACCGCATAGGGTGCAGGCATGGCACGACCTGACGGGCGGCGACCCGACGAACTCCGACCTGTGACGCTGACCCGGGGCTGGAGCACCCATCCGGAGGGCTCGGTGCTCGTGGAGTTCGGCGACACCCGGGTGCTCTGCACCGCCAGCGTGACCGAGGGGGTGCCCCGCTGGCGCAAGGGCTCCGGGCTCGGCTGGGTCACCGCCGAGTACGCGATGCTGCCCCGCGCCACCAACACCCGCTCCGACCGGGAGAGCGTGAAGGGGCGCGTCGGCGGGCGTACGCACGAGATCTCCCGGCTGATCGGCCGGAGCCTGCGGGCGTCGATCGACCTGAAGGCGCTCGGCGAGAACTCCATCGTGCTCGACTGCGACGTCCTCCAGGCCGACGGCGGCACCCGCACCGCGGCGATCACCGGCGCGTACGTGGCGCTGCACGACGCGGTGACCTGGCTGGCCGGGCGCAAGGCGCTGGCCGGCAAGCCGGAGAAGGTGATGCACCGTTCGGTGGCGGCGGTCAGCGTCGGGGTCATCGACGGCGAGCCTCGGCTGGACCTCAACTACGCCGAGGACGTGACCGCCGAGGTCGACATGAACGTGGTCTGCACCGGCGCCGGGGAGTTCGTCGAGGTGCAGGGCACCGGCGAGGCGGGCGTGTTCGCCCGCGAGCAGCTCGACGCCCTGCTCGACCTGGCCGTCGCCGGCTGCGTGGAACTGGCCGAAGCCCAGCGGAAGGCTCTCGAGTCGTGAGCGCGAGAAGTGAGCTTGCGAGCCCCGCAGTCGCGAACAAAGGTGAGGTCTGATGAACAAGGTGCTGCTCGCCACCCGTAACCGCAAGAAGCTCATCGAGCTGCAGCGCATCCTCGACGGCGCGCTCGGCGCGCACCGCGTCGCCCTGGTCGGCCTCGACGACGTCGAGGAATACCCGGAGCTGCCGGAGACCGGCCTCACCTTCGGCGAGAACGCCCTGATCAAGGCGCGGGAGGGCTGCCGGCGCACCGGCATGCCGACGATCGCCGACGACTCCGGCCTCGCCGTCGACGCCCTGAACGGCATGCCGGGGGTGTTCAGCGCCCGCTGGGCCGGCCGGCACGGCGACGACCAGGCCAACCTCCAGCTGGTGCTGGACCAGATCGCGGACCTCGGCGACGAGCACCGGGGAGCGTCCTTCGTCTGCACGGTGGCGCTGGTGCTGCCCGGCGGCAAGGAGCACCTGGTCGACGGCCGGCAGACCGGGCGGCTGCTGCGCTCGCCGCGCGGCGACGGCGGCTTCGGCTACGACCCGATCTTCCTCGGCGACGGGCAGGAGCGGACCAACGCCGAGCTGACGCCGCAGGAGAAGGACGCGGTCAGCCACCGCGGCAAGGCGCTGCGCGAGCTGGCCAAGCTGGCGGCGAAGGTGCTGCCCCCGGCCACCGCCTGAACGCCGACGGGCGGGCCACCGGCCCGCCCGTCCGTCATCCCCCCGGATTCAGGCGAGGGGGCCGGTCTCGCGCTCGATTGCGGCGCGCAGCTCGGGCCCGGCCACCACGTCCCGGGCGGCCTCCATCAGCGGGGCGAGGAACACGTCCGGCCCCGGCTCCCCGGCGATCCCGCCGAGCGCCGCGACGGCCGCCCGACCGGCCGGCGACGGGTCGAGCGGGGCACGCAGCTGGAGACCGCGTACGGCGGCGAGCAGCTCGACCGCGAGCAGGCTGGTCAGGTTGTCCAGCACGGTGCGCAGCTTCTTGGCCGCCGCCCAACCCATCGAGACGTGGTCCTCCTGCATGCCGCTGGTGGGCAGCGAGTCCACCGAGGCGGGCGCGGCGAGCCGCCGGTTCTCCGCGACGATCCCGGCCGCCGTGTACTGGGCGATCATCAGCCCGGAGTTGACCCCGGCGTCGGGGGAGAGGAACGCCGGCAGCTCCCGGGACCGGGTGACGTCGAGCAGCCGGTCGACCCGACGCTCGGCGATCGCGCCGACCTCGGCGGCGGCGATGGCCAGGAAGTCCGCGGCGAAGCCGAGGGGCGCGCCGTGGAAGTTGCCGGTCGACTCGACGCGACCGTCCGGCAGCACCACCGGGTTGTCGACCACCGAGACCAGTTCCCGGTCGGCCACCGTGCGGACGAAGTCCAGCGTGTCCCGGGCCGCCCCGGCCACCTGGGGGGCACAGCGCATCGAGTACGCGTCCTGCACCGCGTGCGCCAGGTCGTCGCGGTGCGAGTCCATCACCCGGGAGTCCTGGAGCAGCCGGTGGATGTTCGCCGCCGAGGCCGACTGCCCGGGGTGCGGCCGGATGGCGTGCAACTCCGGCAGGAACGGCCGCTCCGAGCCGAGCATCGCCTCGATCGCGAGGGCGGCGGTGACGTCGGCCATGGTGAACAGGTGCGCGGCGTCGTGGATCGCCAGCAGCAGCATGCCGAGCATGCCGTCGGTGCCGTTGATCAGCGCCAGCCCCTCCTTGGCGGCCAGCTCGACCGGCTGTAGACCGGCCCGGCGCAGCGCGTCGGCGGCGGGGATCCGCTCACCGGCCGGGCCCAGCACCCAGCCCTCGCCGAGCAGCACCAGCGCGCAGTGCGCCAGCGGCGCCAGGTCGCCGGAGGCGCCCAGCGAACCGTGCTCCGGCACCCACGGCGTCACGTCGTGGTTGAGCAGGTCGACCAGCGCCTCGGCGACCAGCGGCCGGACCCCGGAGCGGCCGAGCGCCAGCGAGCGGACCCGCAGCAGCATCATCCCCCGCACCACCTCGCGCGGCATCGGCGCGCCCACCCCGGCGGCGTGCGAGCGGATCAGCGCGTGCTGGAGTTCGGCCCGCCGTTCCGGCGCGACGAACGTGTTGGCGAGGGCCCCGAAGCCGGTGGAGACGCCGTAGACCGGCCGGCCGGCGGCCTCGATGCCGTCCACGATGGACCGGCTGACGGTCATCGCGTCCACGGCGGCCGGGTCGAGCACGACCTTGGCGGTGCCGCGCGCCACGGCGAGCACGTCGGCGGGGGAGATCCCGGTGGGCAGAATGGTCACGGTCGTCATTGCGGCACTCCGTTGCGCAGAACCTGGCGGATCAGTGGCACACCGGGCCGGTAGGCCAGATGCAGGTGGGACGGGGCGTCGAGGATCATCAGGTCGGCCCGCGCCCCGGGCTTGAGCACCCCGACGTCGTCGCGGCGCAGCGCCCGCGCACCGCCGGCGGTCGCGGCCCAGACGGCCTCCGCCGGGGTCATCCGCATCTCGCGTACGGCGAGCGCGATGCAGAACGGCATCGACGAGGTGTACGACGAGCCGGGGTTGCAGTCGGTCGCCAGGGCCACGGTGACGCCGGCGTCGAGCAGCCGGCGGGCGTCCGGGTACGGCGAGCGGGTGGAGAACTCGGCGCCCGGCAGCAGGGTCGCGACGGTGGCGGTGTGCCCGCCCTCGGCGCAGGCGCGGTCGACCCGGCTGGAGGCCAGCGCGTCGACGTCGGCGTCGGTCAGGTGGGTGCAGTGGTCGACGCTCGCCGCGCCCAGTTCGACGCCGAGTTGGACGCCCGGCCCCGGGCCGAGCTGGTTGGCGTGCACCCGTACGCCCAGCCCGACGGCCTGGCCGCAGGTCAGGATCGCCCGGGTGTGGTCGGCGTCGAAGGCGCCCCGCTCGCAGAACACGTCGATCCAGCGCGCGTGCGGGGCGGCGGCGGCCAGCATCGGCCCGCACACCAGCCCCACGTAGTCGTCGGGGCGGTCGGCGTACTCGGCGGGGACCACGTGGGCGCCGAGGAAGGTGGTCTCCTCGCTGACCTCGGCGGCGATCGCCAGGGAGCGGGCCTCGTCGGCGACGGTGAGGCCGTACCCGCTCTTGATCTCGACGGTGGTGGTGCCCTGCCGCATCGCCTCGTCGCGCAGCCGGCGCACGGTGGCCCGCAGCTCGTCGTCGGAGGCGGCCCGGGTGGCGCCGACCGTGGTCCGGATGCCGCCGCCGGTGTACGGCTGCCCGGCCATCCGGGCGGCGAACTCGGCGGCCCGGTCCCCGGCGAAGACCAGGTGGGCGTGGCTGTCCACGAAGCCGGGAAGCACGGCGGCGCCCCCGGCGTCTACGCGCCGGTCGGCGGCCGGCGCGTCCCGGGCCGGCCCGACCCAGGCCACCCGCCCGTCCTCGACCAGGAGGGCGGCGTCGCGGCGGATGCCCAGCGGGCCGCCCTCGCCGCCGCCGTCGTTGGTCACCAGCTCGCCGATGTCGTCGACCAGCAGACTGCTCAAGACGTCACCTCCTCGATGGCCGCGGCCAGCTCGGCCGGCACGTCGACCGTCAGGTGCCGGCCGTCACGCACCACCACCCGGCCGTCCACCACGACCTGCGCGACGTCCGCGGCGCCCGCCGCGAACCAGGCCCCCACCGGCGGTACGCCGGCCGTGCGCGGGCTGTCCAGCCGTACGGTCACCAGGTCGGCGCGGGCCCCCACGGCGAGCCGCCCGGCGTCGCGCCAGCCCAGCGCGGCATGACCGCCCACGGTGGCCGCGTCCCGCAGCTCGGCGGCGCCGAAGTGGCCGCGGCGGCGGGTACGCAGCCGCTCGTCCAGCTCGACCGCGCGCGCCTCCTCGAAGAGGTCGACCACGGCGTGGCTGTCGCTGCCCAGGCTGAGCGGCAGCCCGACGTCGGCCATCCGCCGGGCCGGGCCGATCCCGTCGGCCAGGTCCCGCTCCGTGGTCGGGCAGAGGCAGACGCCGGTGCCGGCGTCGCCGAGCAGCGTGAGGTCGCCGCTGGTCAGGTGGGTGGCGTGCACGGCCGTGGTGTGCGGGCCGAGCGCCCCGTGGTCGGCGAGCAGCCGGGTCGGGGTGCGGCCGTGCACGGCCCGGCAGGCGTCGTTCTCGGCGGGCTGCTCGGACAGGTGCACGTGCAGGGGCGCGCCCCGCCGGTCCGCCCAGTTGGCCACGGTGGCGAGCTGCCCGGCCGGCACGGCGCGCACCGAGTGGATCGCGGCGCCCACCCGGGCGTGGTCGCCGGCGGGCGCGAACGCGGCGACCCGCTCCGCCCAGCGCAGCGCGTCGCCGTCGCCGAAGCGCCGCTGCGGCCCGGTGAGCGGCTGCCCGTCGACCGTGGCGGTGAGGTAGCAGGTGTCCAGCAGGGTGATCCGGATCCCGGCCTGCGCAGCGGCCTCGACCAGCGCCTCGCCCATCGCGTTCGGGTCGGCGTACGGGGTGCCGTCCGGGTTGTGGTGCAGGTAGTGGAACTCGCCCACGCAGGTGATGCCGGCCAGCGCCATCTCGGCGTAGACCGCCCGGGCCAGGGCCAGGTACGAGTCCGGGGCCAGGCGGGCGGCGACCGCGTACATCCGGTCGCGCCAGGTCCAGAAGTCGCCGCGCCCGCCGTGGGTGCGCCCGCGCAGCGCCCGGTGGAAGGCGTGCGAGTGCGCGTTCGCGAGCCCGGGCAGGGTCAGCCCGGGCAGCCGCTCGGCGTCGGCCAGGACCTCGACCCCGGCGGCCGGTGCGCCGTCCCCGACCAGCGGCGTGACGGCGGTGATCCGCCCGTCGGCGGTCTCGATCAGCACGTCCGGGGTGGGCTCGGCGTGCTCGGGCAACCAGGCGTACTCGGCCAGCCAGCGGGTCGCGGTCATCTCGTTCGCCCCCTGTCGAGCTGCCCCGTCCATGAGACCACCAGCCCCGGCGTCCCGGCCGTCCATCGCGCGTCCCGGCAGAGCCGCCCCGCCGCCGGCAGGATGTTCACCGGCACGCCAGCTCCTCCAGGACCCGGGCCAGGGCGGTCACCCCGGCGGCGCAGTCGGCGTCGGTGGCCGACTCCGCCGGGGAGTGCGAGACCCCGGTCGGGTTGCGCACGAAGAGCATCGCCGTGGGCACGTGCGCGGCGAGCACCCCGGCGTCGTGGCCCGCCCCGGTCGGCAGCACCGGCGCGTCGAGCAGGGCCGCGAGCCGGCCGGCCAGGCCGCCGTCGAAGGCGACCAGCGGGGTGGCCGACTCCTCGGTCAGCGCCACCTCCGTACCGTCCCGGCGGGCCCGCTCGGCGGCCTTGTCGCGTACCGCGTCGACCAGCCCGGTCAGCGTGTCCGGCTCGGCGGCGCGGGCGTCCAGCCACCCGGTCACCTTCGACGGGATCGCGTTGGTCGCGTTCGGCTCCACCGACACCCGGCCGACGGTGGCGTGGGCGCCGCGCAGCCGGGCCTCCTTGTTCGCCGCCAGCACCGTGAAGGCGTACGTCAGCATGGGGTCGCGGCGGTCGGCCATCCGGGTCGTACCCGCGTGGTTGCCCTCGCCGGTGAACTCGAAGCGCCACCGGCCGTGCGGCCAGATCGCGCTGGCGACGGCGACGGGCGCGTCGCCCTCGACCAGCGCGCGGCCCTGCTCGACGTGCAGCTCCACGAAGGCGGCGAAGCGGCCGACCAACTCCGGCTGGGCGCCCGCCGGCCGGGCGCCCAGCGCCTCGGCGAAACTCACCCCGGCGGCGTCGCGCAACCCGGCCGCGCGGTCCACCGCGATCTCCCCGGTGAGCAGCCGCGACCCGAGGCACGGTACGCCGAACCGCGCCCCCTCCTCCTCGACGAACGCGCCGACCACCAGCGGGCGGGCCGGCGCGACGCCGGCCGCGCGCAGCTCGTCCACGGCGAGGAACGCGCTGACGATGCCGAGCGGCCCGTCGTACGCCCCGCCGTGCGGCACCGAGTCGAAGTGGCTGCCGGTCAGCACCGCGCCGCCGGCCGCCGGCTCACCCCACCAGGCGAACAGGTTGCCGTTGCCGTCCTCGGTGACCGGCATGCCGCGCCGGCCGGCCTGGTCGCGGAACCACTCCCGCAGCCGCAGCTCCGGCTCGGTCAGCGCGTACCGCAGGTAGCCGCCGCTGCGGTCGTCCCGCCCGATCGGCGCGATCTCGTCCCACAGTGTCCGGAACCGGTCGGTGAGGTCGGCCTCGGCGAGGTGTTCACCACCGCCACCGACGTCGCGCCGCTGCACCGTCACGCGGCACCCCTGTTGTTCGCGACTGCGGGGCTCCGCTGCGCTGCACTCCTCGCGCTCACGCGGCACCCTCCGCCATCGGCACCCGCACCCCGGTGGCCTCCGCGACCTCGCGGGCGGCGTCGTAGCCGGCGTCGACGTGCCGGATCACGCCCATCGCCGGGTCGTTGGTGAGCACCCGCTCGATCTTCTGCCCGGCCAGGGCGGTGCCGTCGGCGACGCAGACCTGCCCGGCGTGGATCGACCGCCCGATGCCGACCCCGCCCCCGTGGTGGATCGACACCCAGGACGCCCCGCTGGCGGTGTTGACCAGCGCGTTGAGCAGCGGCCAGTCGGCGATCGCGTCGGAGCCGTCGGCCATCGCCTCGGTCTCCCGGTAGGGGCTGGCCACACTGCCGCAGTCCAGGTGGTCCCGGCCGATCACCACCGGCGCGCTCAGCTCACCGGAGGCGACCATCTCGTTGAACCGCACGCCGGCCTTGTCGCGCTCGCCGTAGCCGAGCCAGCAGATCCGCGCCGGCAGGCCCTGGAACGCGACCCGCTCGCCGGCCATCCGGATCCACCGGGCCAGCGACTCGTTCTCGGGGAACAGCTCCAGGATGGCCCGGTCGGTCGCGGCGATGTCGGCCGGGTCGCCGGAGAGCGCCGCCCACCGGAACGGGCCCTTGCCCTCGCAGAACAGCGGCCGGATGTACGCGGGCACGAAGCCGGGGAAGTCGAAGGCCCGCTCGAACCCGCCGAGCTTCGCCTCGCCCCGGATCGAGTTGCCGTAGTCGAAGACCTCCGCCCCGGCGTCGAGGAACCCGACCATCGCCTCGACGTGCTTCGCCATCGACGCCCGCGCCCGGTCGGTGAACTCGGCCGGCTTCGCCGCCGCGTAGTCCCGGGCGTCGGCCAGCTCCACCCCCTCCGGCAGGTACGACAGGGGGTCGTGCGCGCTGGTCTGGTCGGTGACGATGTCGACGGCGACGCCCCGGCGCAGCAGCTCGGGGAAGACCGTGGCCGCGTTGCCGACCACGCCGACGCTCAGCGCGCGGCGGTCCCGCTTCGCGGCGAGCGCCCGCTCGACGGCGTCGTCGAGGGAGTCGGCGACCTCGTCGAGGTAGCGGTCGTGCACCCGGCGGTCCAGCCGGCTCCGGTCCACGTCCACGATCAGGCAGGCGCCCCCGTTCATAGTGACCGCGAGGGGCTGCGCCCCGCCCATCCCGCCGCACCCGGCGGTCAGCGTCAGCGTGCCGGCCAGCGTCCCGCCGAACCGCTTCGCGGCGACGGCGGCGAACGTCTCGTAGGTGCCCTGGAGGATGCCCTGGGTGCCGATGTAGATCCACGAGCCGGCCGTCATCTGCCCGTACATGGTCAGGCCGAGCTGCTCCAGGCGGCGGAACTCCGGCCAGGTGGCCCAGTCGCCCACCAGGTTGGAGTTGGCCAGCAGCACCCGGGGCGCCCACTCGTGGGTGCGCATGACGCCCACCGGCCGGCCGGACTGCACCAGCATGGTCTCGTCGTCGCGCAGGTCGGTCAGGGTGCGCACCAGCGCGTGGTACGACGGCCAGTCCCGCGCGGCCTTCCCGGTGCCGCCGTAGACCACCAGGTCCTCGGGGCGCTCGGCCACCTCCGGATCGAGGTTGTTCATCAGCATCCGCAGCGCGGCCTCCTGCGGCCAACCACGGGCGGTGCGTTCGGTGCCGCGCGCGGCGCGGACGGGCTGGGACATCTCGGGTCTCCTCTCAGCCGAGGAACAACTGGCGGCGGGCGGCGGACGCCTCGAAGGCCTCCAGCCGGCGTTGGGTGTCGGCGGGGTCGGCGTCACAGATGGCCTGGAGCAGCACCATGGCCAGGGTCATCGGGGCGGTGTGCAGGTCGAAGACGAGCTGCGCGCCGACCGCGGCGGGCAGCACCACGTCGGCGTGCTCGGTGGCCGGGCTGACCGGCGAGTCGGTGATGGCCACCACACGCAGGCCGGCGGCGCGCGCCTCGCGCAGCGCGTCCAGGGTCTCCCGGGGGTAGCGGGGGAGCACGAAGGCGAGCAGGGCGCCCGCCCCGGCCGCGGCGGCCTGTTCGAGGCGGTCGGTGAGCAGGCTGCCGCCGTCGTCGAGCACCCGCACGTCGGGGTGCACCTTGGCCGCGAAGTAGGCGAAGTACGCGGCCAGCGGCGCGGCGGCCCGCAGGCCGAGCACCGGCAGGGGGCGACTGGCGGCCAGCAGCCGCCCGGTCTCGGCGATCCGGTCCCGGTCGGCGAGCTGCCCGGCGAGCCGGTCGAGGTTGCCGATCTCGGCGCGTACCGCCTGCTGGAGTTCGTTGCCCGCGCCGGCGGGGCCGCCCGGCGTGCCGGCGGTCAGCTCGCGCAGCCGGCGGCGCAGCGCGGGGTAGCCGTCGTGGCCGAGCGCCACCGCGAACCGGGTCACCGACGGCTGGCTGACCCCCGCCAGCTCGGCCACCTCGGCCGCCGACAGGTACGCCGCCGTCGGCGCGTGCTGCACCAGGCAGTGCGCGATCCGGCGCTGGGTCGGCGTGAGCCGGACCCCCTGGAACAGGTCCAACACCTGCTCGGTGGGCGCCACGACAGCTCCTTCATTCACGTGCTGACTCTATGCATGAAAACTTTCATAAAGCAACACCCGCGTCGTCGCCTCCAACATGGACAAACCGGCCGCCGGCCCGGACGGCCGGAGTCGGGGCCGACCGGTGTGGGCTGCGGCCCGTCCGCCGACCGGCCGACGGCCTCATGAGCGTGCCCTCTGTAGGATCCGCACGGCGGTTGAGCGGAGGAGTTGGCATGCAGCCGGAGGGCCCCTACAGGTTCACCCACATCCTGGGCACCTGCCCGGTCGGCAAGGCATGGGCGGCCATCGACGCGCAGGGCCGGTTCGTGACGGTGGCCGTGCTGGACGCGATCGTGGCGAACGATCCGCGCTGGCGGGAGGCATACTCGGCGATGGCGGACGCGCTCGCCCAGGCGCCGGACGGCCAGGCCTACACGTACGCGGACTTCTCCGCGCCGTCTCCCTGGGTCGCGTACCCGGCGGAGGCCGGTCCGGGCGCGGAGAAGCTCCTGCGCGCGCTCGGCGTGGAATACCAGCCGGTGGTGGCCGGGCCGGCGGCGGCGCCACCCGTGTCCGCGCCGCCCCAGCAGGTGTCCGCGCCGCCCCAGCCCGCCTCCGCGCCTCCGTACCCGGTCTCCGGTGGGCCGGTGCCGACGTCGGCGCCGCCGCACGCGCCGTGGGCGGTGCAGGCCGGACCGATGCCCGCCCAGCCCGAGGCCTCGGCACCGCACCCGGTTTCCGCCACGCCCGCGCCGCACCCGGTCTCCGCCACGCCCGCGCCGTCCTGGGACGCGCCGACCACCGTGACGCCCACACAGCCGGCCGCGCCCGCGCCCCTGCCGCCGGCCGCCCAGACAAGCGCCGCTCCGGCGTACGATCCGTTCTCGGCGTCGGCGCCCCGGATCAAGCCATCGGAGCCGTCCAAGGGCCGGGCGGGTCTCTGGGTGGGTCTCGCCGCCCTCGTCCTGGTGGTCGCCCTGGGTGTCGGCTCCGCCGTCTGGGTGCTTGCCCCGGGTGAGCCCGCCGAGCCCACGGCGACGCCGACCGTGGCATCCTCCGCGTTCCCCAGCGCGGCCCCGGTGAACCCGGGCCTCAAGCCGTGGGCGCAGGCGGCTCCGTACAGCCCCGAGGAGCGTGCGCTGGCCATCGCCGCGCCCTCGATGGTCTTCATCGAGGCGGTCTTCACCGGCGTGCTGCGGGAGACGAAGTCCAACGTCCCGCTCAGCGCCACCCCGATCACCTTCAAGCGGCGGTGCAGCGGGTTCGTGGTCAACGCGGACGGCCACGTGCTCACCAACGGCCAGTGCGTACGGCCGGAGGCCGCGGCCGCCCGCGAGCGGGCCCTCTACACCCTGGGCCGGATCCTCATCGAGCAGAAGAAGCTCAGCCCGTCGGCTCTCGACCGGTACGTCCGGACGAAGATGGCCACCACGAGCTTCACCGGCAGCGAGCCCGGCTCGGAACCCACCAACCAGGTGTTCGGGCAGTTCAACGTCGCGCACGGCGACCTGACCGCCAGCCCGGCCGTGCCGGTCGAGGTGGTGCGTGTCCTCCCCGCCGACAACGGCAACCTGGCGCTGGTGAAGCTCGCCCAGACGAACCTCGCCACGGTCGAGCTGAACGCGGAGGCCGCGCTCGCCTCCGGCACGTCGCTGCTCGTGATCGGCTACGGCACGACCGACGCCGACTTCCGGGCCGCCACCTACACCCTGAACGCGAAGCCGGTGCAGGTGTCCGGCACGGCCAACCAGGGTGCGGTGACCGTCGCCCGGGTCAACGGTGACGTCGGCATCTACTCGCACGGCGGGATCGCCATCGACACCAGCGGCCGGGTCGTCGGCGTGCTGGACAACGACCGGGCCGCCAACGGCGGAGCCAACCGGGCCCTGGTGCCGGTGTCGGTGGTCGCCGGGCTGCTCGGCGAGGGTGGCGTCCAGGCCGGTCTGGCCGAGCCGGACCGGACGTACCGCGACGGCCTCGACGCCTTCTTCGCCGGCCGGAACGCGGAGGCCATCAGCCTGCTCGACACCGTGGCGACGGCGTCGCCCACCAACGTGCTCGCCCAGGCCTACCGCCAGAACGCCATGGACCGGGCCCGGCTGGAGGGGGATTCCACGGAGTCCTCGCGGCTGCCGGTCGCACTGTTCGCCGGCGCGGCCGCCGCCCTGGTGGTCGGGCTCGTCATCGCCGTGGTGATGCTGCTGCGGCGGCGCCGCAGCAGCTAGTGAGCGTCGGCGCCGGCCGGTGACGGGCTCGGCGCCGCCGGCTCGGCGCGCCGCGCCGCCGCCCGGGCGGTCAACGGGTGGAGTGGTCCCGTCCCCAGGCGTCGCGCGGGTGGCGGCGGGCCTTGAGCGCGGCCGCCACGGTGATGGCCACGTACACCGCCGCCGTCGGCGCGAGCCACGGTCGGGGCAGGACCACGTCCCGCAACCAGGAGGACGGCGCCGAGGCGCGGATACCGGCGTGGCTGGCCCGCAGCATGGTGTTGCCCGCGCGCACCCGCGCCAAGGTCCGGACCAGGTCCCGGGTGCGTCGAGGGGCCTGCACGTAGGACGTGGCGTCGGCCACCTCCTGCTTCTCGTCCGACGAGAACATCGAGTCCAGGAAGAGGTCGTCGGCGATCTGCTCCGGAAAGCGGTCGAAGCGTTCCCGCCCTGCCGCGGAGATGCCCATCGCGCCACGGCCGAAGAGCGCGTCCGCGAAGATCGGCAGGCGGGTGTTGATCGTGTAGTAGGCCCGAACCGCCAGGGACCGGCCCGTCGTCACCATGTGCCGGCGAGGCATCACGGCCAGCGGCCCACCCTCGGCTCCGAGCGCCGCGGCCATCGCGCGCAACGCGCCGCGGCTCAACACCACGTCCGCGTCCAAATAGACCCTGGGGAAGCCGCGGGCTGCCGCGTCGCCCACGTTCAGGGCGTTGGACTTGCCGGCCTGCGCCACCTCGATGACCCGGACGCCGGGCCGGGCGGCGGCGATCCGGGCGGTGTCGTCGGTGCAGCCGTTGGCGACCACCACGATGTCGAGTTCGCCGGGGGCGGCGTCGGCGAGCAGCGCGTCGAGGCAGTCACCGATGACGCGGGCCTCGTTGTGCGCGGCCATCACCACGCTGATCATCGGTAGTTCACGGGGCAGTCACACCAGTTCCACACTTCCGCGCGGTGGTCGGGATCGTGTCTCCCACCGCGGCCGACCGGACGGTTCACCTCACGCAGCACCCGCCTCGGACCGGGCCCGGGTACGGCGGTACAGCTTGCCGGACCGCACGTCCTGCCGCAACACCCGCTCCGGTCGTTCCTGTCGTGCGGAAACCGGACACCGACGCGACCTGCGCCGCTGGTATCGTCCTCATGTTTCTGAGGCGGGGCCGGGCAGCGCCTGTGGACATTCCGCAACCGCTGGTCGCCGCAGGCACGACAGCCGACACATGGATCGGCGAGGGATTGGCAGTGGGGGCCGCCGGCCGACCTGCCCGCGTTGTCGGCTGCTGCCGCGGCGGACACTGATGGGAGAGACGCACCCGCGATGGAGACCTTGACCACACCGGAGCGGCGACCGCCCCTCCGGCGAGGGCACCGGGCCGCGCCACCGGCCCGTCACGAGCAGGTGGCGCGCCTCCTGGCCACCGCCGCGCTGGTGCTGGTCGCGGTGAAGCCGCTGCTCGACATCGGTGAGAAGGACGCCGGCGGCGGGTTCGACCTGGGGGTGCTGCTCACCGCGCTCGGTGCGGCGTGCATGGTCGTCGCGATCAGCATCGTGGCGATCGGCGCCCGACGGCTGCCGCCCCGATTCATCCTTCTCGTGGCGGGTGGGCTGACGCTGCTGCTCGTGCTCTCCGCGGTCAGCTACCTCGCCGTCCCGGCCCGCGAGGACCTGCTGGGCCTGTTCGACGTCCGTCGCTACTCGATCTACGGTCCGCCGCAGGAGGCGACCAGCGCCATCCCGGCGGAGGCGATGCGCCTCGTCGTGGGTTTCGCACCGATCGCCCTGCTCGGGCTGATGCTGATGCGCCGCGACTGGTTCCCGGTGCGCGTGCTCGGCCTCGTCGCCGGGGCGGTGGTGGCCGGCGCGGTCGTGCACTGCCTGCTGGCGTGGCTCCAGGTCGCCGGGTTGTTCCCGTACTCGTTCTACTTCGAGCTGGCCAACTGGGAGAAGATCGGGCGGGCCTCCGGCGGCTACTACCACCCGATGTCGCTCGGTCGGCTGCTGATGTTCTCGGTGTTCCTGGTCTATGCCCTGAGTGACCGGCTGAGGGTGCCCACTCTCGTCCGGTACGCGCTGATCGGCCTCTTCGTCGCCACCGGTGTGGTCTCTCTGCACCGCTTCACGATCCTGTGCCTGGGCCTGATCGTGGCCACGTTCGAGGCGCGGCGCCTCTTCGGGATGGTGGCGGCTCGTCGCTCCGGCGGGATCAACCGCCGGGCGGCGCTGGCGGTCGGCGGCGCGGTGGCGGCCGTCGGCACGGTCGTCGGCGCGCTCTGGGGCGGTGCCATCTGGAGGCGGGTCGAGGTAACCCTCACCGAGGTGGGGTCACTGGACGTCCGGTCCGACACCTTCATGCACGGCCGGGGCGCCATCTGGAACGACGTGGCGGAGATCTTCGGTCGTTCCCCGGTGGACGTCTGGCTCCTCGGGTTCGGCTACGAGCCCTGGGACATGCACAACGACCTGATCCGGGTGCTGGTCATCTGGGGGGTCGTCGGCGTCCTCGTGACCTGCGCCGTCGTCGCGGGGCTCTACCGCTCCGTCCGGGCACGGATCAACCGGTCGGGTCGGGTCGCCCTGGCGCTGCTCTTCGTGACGCTCATCGTCTTCGGCCTCACGCAGAAGCCGCTGGCCTACCCGTACTTCCTCTGGCTTTTCTTCTTCGGTCAGATGGTGGTCCTCGCCGTCGACGGGAAGAACCCGGGTGCGGGGCCGTCCGTGGAAGGTGGGTCGAGGAAGTGAACCAGCCGACTTCCGCGTCGCTGCACGGCCTGCCCCGGCAGGACGACAGGTTCCCCGGCCCGGCCGGGAGCATCGCCAGCGACGCGCCCACGATGCCGGTCGTCCGGCCGACCTTCTCGGTCTGCATCGTGGTGCGCGACCGTCCCGTCCTGCTCGTCAACGCGGTGCGCAGCGTCCTGGCGAACACCTTCGAGGACTTCGAGGTGGTCATCGTCGACGACGGGTCGCAGGTGCCGGTCGCTCAGGTGATGGCGGACGCGCATCTCTCGGCGGACCGTCGGGTGCGGGTGCTCGCCCAGCCGCCGACCGGCATCGCCGAGGCGCGCAACCGGGGCCTGCGGTCCGCCATGGGCAGCTACGTCACCGTGCTGGACTCCGACGACGAACTCACCGTCGACGCACTCGCCCGGCTGCACCACCTGCTGACCACCAGCGGCGGATCGTGGGTGTACGCCGACTACACGGAGATCCGTCGGGGGGCCTCCACCATCATCCGGCTGCCCGAGTACGCCTCGGCGCGGCGCATGCTGCTCGGGGTGCTGACCCGCCCGCGCCTGCCCTTCAAGCACTCCGGCACCACGATCGACCGCGCGCTGCTCGACCGGATCGGGGGGTACGACGAAAGTTTCCGCCTCTTCGAGGACGTGGAGCTGATGCTGCGTGCCCTGCGCGCCGACGTCCACCCCTGCCATCTGGCCCACCCGATCGTGCGGTTCCAACGACACGACGGGAACGTCACCCGGGGCCGGCTCGGCGGGCTGGTCTTCTGGTTCCGGCTGATCGACATGTACCGGCCCTCGAGATGGCCGGGGGTGGCCACGGCCATCAAGGCACTGCGGACCCTGAGCGAGACAGGTAAGTGGCTTGTCACCCTCGGCCGCTGATCTCGACACCGGCAACGGTGCCGCCCGGGATGCCGGCGGCGCGGCCCGGCCGAGGGCGGCCAGAGGGCGGGCCGCCACGGTCCTGGTGCACCTCGGCATGTTGGGTCTGAGCCAGGTCGGAGTCACCCTGGCCGCGTTCGGGACGCAGATCCTCCTCGCCCGTAGCCTTCCTCAGGAGGCGTTCGGCACCTTCACCGCCGCGCTGGCGGTGGTGTCGCTGACCGCGCCGCTGGCGGTCTTCGGCGTACCCGAGCTGTGGCTGCAACGGTTCGGTCAGGAGGGCGGGCGGGCGCGCCGGTGGGTGGGCCCGTCGCTGCGGGTGGTGGCGGCCGGCAGCGGCCTGACCGTCGCCGGCATTCTGGCCTGGAGCCTCGTCGAGTGGTCCGACCCGGTGGCAGCCGGAGTACGGGCGCTGTTGGCGACCGTCGTCGTCGCGCAGGCCGCACTGGCACTGGTCGGCACGGTGCAGCAGCTGCGCGGCGACTACCAGGGCCTCTCCGCCCTCCAGGTCGCACCGCACCTGGCCCGGGTGCTCGTGGTGCTCGCCGTGTGGGCGTTCGGAGCGTCCGTGCTGGCGGCGGCGGCCGGCTACGCCGTCGTGGCGGTCCTGACCGTGGTTGCCTGCGTGCCGGTGATGCTGCCCTTCCTCCGGGGTGAGGCGTCCCTCGAAGGCCATCCCCGTGACCTGCCGCCGGGATCCCCGTCCCGGGTCGGGGCGGCGCGGGTGACGGGTGCCGCCACGCCGTTCGTGCTGGGCAACCTCTTCTATCTGCTCGGCATGTACCTGGGCACGGTGGTTGCCGCCGAGTTCCTCAGCCCGTCGGCGGCGGCCGTCCTGGCCGTCCCGATGTCCGTGCTGACCGCCGTCTACCTCGTCCCCCGGGTCGTCTACCAGCAGTACTTCCTGGCAAGGTTGCACCGGTGGTCCGGTACCGACCGCGACGCCGTCCTGATCGCGTACCGCTGGGGCGGTCTAGGGATGCTGGCGCTCGGCACCGTCCTCGCGGCGCTGGTCGCGCTGGGCGGCCTCCCGGTGCTCCCCTTCCTGCTCGGCCCCGAATACCGCGAATCCGCCACCGTCATGGCCCTGCTGGCGCTGGCCATCCCGTTCCGCTTCGCGGGCGCGGCCGTCGCCTCGCTGCTCACGAGCGGCGGCCTGCTGCGCCGGAAGGTGGCGTACCAGGGCGTGGGAGCCCTGGTGTTCCTCGTGGCCCTGGCGGTGGCCACCCCGCTGTGGGGCGTCAGGGGCACCGCCGTGGCCACCGTCGTCGCCGAGGTCATCCTGTGCACGCTGTTCTGGACCGCGGTGCGCAGGCGGGTGGTCGGGGACGCGCCCCTGCCGACGTGGCACGATCTGCGTCGGCGCCTGACGAGGGAGACCCCGCGTGCATCCTGAACCGAGTCCCGCCGCCCGCCGCCCACTGGTGGTGGGCTACTACGGCATGGAGAACGTCGGGGACAACGCCTTCTGCGTCGTCATGGACTGGGCCGCCCGTACCTACTGGGGCGCCCAGGAACCCGTCTTCGCCGCGCCGCCCATCGTCGACCTTCCGGTGGAGAGCACCGGCATGAATCCCCGCTGGTACCGTTCGCGCAGCGTGCCCGACCGGGTCGGCTGGGTGCTGAACAAGGCGGCGTTGCTGGGCCGCTCCTCGATGCTCGTCTTCGGCGGCGGCTCGGTCTTCCGGGACATGGGCCCGGTGAGCGAGAAGAAGCTCTTCTCGCTCTTCTCCCGGGCATCCGGGCACCCCATGGCCGCCGTCGGCGTCTCCGTCGGCCCGTTCCTCTCCCCGGCGGCCGAGCGGCGGCTCGTCGAGGTGCTCCGCCGGATCGACTTCATCGGCGTACGCGACCTCGCCTCCGCCGAGATCCTGGAACGTGCCGGCTATCCCGGGGTGCTCGTCCGCGCTGGCGACCTCGCCGGACTGCTCCCCGAGGCGCTGGGCGAGCCGGTCCCGGAGCGTCGGCCCCGGCCCACCGGAGGGCGGGCCCGCCTCGGCGTGACCCTGCTCGGCGTCGACTACGAGGCGGCGGCCCCACAGGCGCGGCAACGGGAGGAGGCCCTGATCGAGGGCGTCCGCCGTCTGGTCCTGAAGGAACCGGTGGACGTCACCGTCTTCGTGTTCAACACCCACCCCGTGCACGGCGACGAACGGGTCAGCGACCGTCTCCGGGCCTCCCTGGACGGGCTCTGTGACATTCGAGTGGTGACCGCGCGCGACGGGGTGCGGGCGTGCTGGGACGAGATGAAGCGCTGCGACATCGGCCTGCACATGCGGCTGCACGGCGCGATCTTCGCGTATCTGGCGGGTGTCCCGTTCGCGCTGGTGCCGTACCAGAAGAAATGCGACGACTTCCTCGCCGAGATCG
This sequence comes from Micromonospora sp. NPDC048040, assembly GCF_055587185.1. Classification (NCBI taxonomy): domain Bacteria; kingdom Bacillati; phylum Actinomycetota; class Actinomycetes; order Micromonosporales; family Micromonosporaceae; genus Micromonospora; species Micromonospora sp. NPDC048040. The sequence continues at coordinate 75,295 of NZ_JBVJGT010000022.1, forward strand.
GCCAGCCGGAGTCTTCGCGGCTCGGCCGGGTCCCGGAGGACCCGGCGGAGGTGACCCGGGCGCTCGCCGGCCTGCTCACCGACGAGGCGGTGCCACGGCTGCCGCGCGAGGAGTTCGCCGAGCGTGCCCGGTGGAACTTCACCCGGGCGCCGTGGGCGCTGCGGGACGGACCGGGCCAGCCGGCGCGGTGATCGTCGACTTGCCCAGCCGGGACAGTGACGCGCTGTCGCTGCCGCAAGCCTCCGGGCCGGCCGGGAGCGGCGCGTGGCACGCCACCCCGCGCGCCCGTTTCGGTCGGCTCAGCCCGCCGGCGCTGCTGGTGTCGGTCGCGCTGGTCGTCGCGGCGTTGCTCGCCGCCGGCATGGCGCTGGTCCGGTCCACTCCCGAGCCTCCGCCCGCGGGCGGCCACGCCGGGCCGGCTCCCGGGTTGTCGGCTTCCGCCACGCCGGGGCGAGAGACCCTGCGCGACCTGATGCCGCCCGGAGTGCGGATCGGATCGGCCGTGGACGGCCGGGGGCTGAGCCTGGATCCTGCCTACCGCGCACTCCTCGGCACCGAGTTCAACGCGATGACGGCCGAGAACGCCATGAAGTGGCGGAACCTCGAACCGTTGCCCGGGGTGTACGCCTGGACCGGCGCCGACCAGATCGTCGACTTCGCCCAGCAGCACGGCCAGGAGGTGTACGGCCACACCCTGGTGTGGCACAGCGACGTGCCGAAGTGGGTCTCCCCGGACTGGCCGGCGGAACGCGTCCGTGCCGTGCTCCAGGAGCACGTGACCACGGTGGTCTCCCGGTACCGGGGACGTGTCTGGGCCTGGGACGTGGTCAACGAGGTGCTGGACGAGGACGGGACGCTGCGCGACACCCTCTGGCTGCGCAAGCTCGGCCCGGGCTACGTCGCCGACGCCTTCCGCTGGGCCCACGCGGCCGACCCGGGCGCGCGGCTGTTCATCAACGACTACGGCGTGGAGGGCCGGACCCGGAAAGCCGACGCGCTGTGGAGGCTCGTCCGGGACCTGCGCCGGGCCGGTGTCCCGGTGGACGGCGTCGGCTTCCAGAGCCACCTGCGGTGGGACCAGCCGCCCCGGGACCTCACCGGGAACCTGGGCCGGTTCGCGCAACTGGGCGTCTCGGTGGCCATCACCGAACTGGACGTGCGGGTCCCGCTGCCGGCCACGCCGGAGAAGTTGGCGCGGCAGGCCACGCTCTACCGGCAGGTGCTCCAGGCCTGCCTCGGCCTGCCCGCCTGCGTGTCGTTCACCGTCTGGGGCTTCACGGACGCACGCAGCTGGATCCCGGGCTACCACCGCGGTTACGGGGCGGCCTGCCTCTTCGACAGCAGCCTGGCTCCCAAGCCGGCGCACGCCGCGCTGCTGGACGAGTTGCGCCGACGATCGCCCCGCGGGGTCACTCCGAGCCCCGGCTGAACGCCGGCGACGGCGCGGGCATCTCTCGGGGACCCGCTACCCACCCTCCCGTGACGACGATTAGCACAGGTGAAAGGAAGGCCGTGTCCGGGCAGACTCAGTTCCTCTCGGCTGTCGCGTCGCAGCAACAGTTGCCGAGGTTCGATCCCGATCTCGGGGTGATCACACCCCCGTCCAACGGCATGCCACGGTCGGTCTTCGGCCGGCCGGTCGCCCCGCGGGCGCGGTGGCGTCGGCGCTACCTGGCCTGCCTCGTGGTCATCGACTTCGTCGCCGCCCTGGCGGCCAGCCGGACCGTGGTGGCCCTGCTCGACGAGGCCGACGCCGGCTTCTGGGACCAGCGGGTGCTCGGCGGGACGGTCAGCGCCTTCGCCATGGTGGCCAACGTCGTGGTGCCCCTGATGTGGATGACGATCCTCGTCGGTGCCGGCGCGTACGACCGGCGCGCCCTCGGGCGCGGCACGGAGGAGCTCAAGCGGGTGGTGCGGGCCAACGTCGCGATGGCCGCCACCGTGTCGTTCCTGGCGCTCGGCTTCAAGAAGGACCTGTCCCGTGCGACGGTTGCGGCCATCATCCTGGCGCTGCTGTTCTACACCCTGGTGACGCGGTTCGTCGCCCGGGTCGTGCTCCGTCGGATCCGCCGGGTCAGCCAGCGGGCGTCGCAGAAGGTGCTGCTCGTCGGGCGGCTCTCCGACGCGCTGGCCGTGCACGAGGTGGTGACCCGGAACCCGGGCGCCGGCCTACGCCCGATCGCCATCCACCTGCCGCACCACCCGAGGCCGGGGGAGCGGGTCACCGCGCCGGTGCCGGTCTACGTCGGCTGGGACCTGGTGCCCCTGGTCCAGCAGCTCGGCGCCGACACCATCGCCGTCTGCGGTCCGGCCAGCCTGGAGTCGTACGAGCTGCGCAAGCTGGCCTGGCAACTGGAGGGGACGGGCCTGGACCTCGTGGTGGTGCCGCAGGTCACCGATGTCACCGGTCCGCGCATCCACGTCCGTCCGATCGAGGGCCTGCCCCTGCTCAACGTGGAGGAGCCGACCATCTCCGGCCTCTCGCTGCTGGTCAAGAGCGTGCTCGACCGGGTCACCGCACTGGTCGGGCTGGTGCTGCTGAGCCCGCTGCTGGCCGGCATCGCGCTGGCCATCAAGCTGACGGACCGTGGGCCGGTCATGTTCCGACAGACCCGGATCGGCCACCAGGGGCGGGCGTTCAAGGTCTGGAAGTTCCGCACCATGTACACCGACGCCGAGCAGCGGCTGGAGGCGTTGCGGGACCGGAACGAGAGCGACGGCCTGCTGTTCAAGATCAAGGACGACCCGCGGGTCACGCCGATCGGCCGGCATCTGCGCGCGCTCTCGCTGGACGAGCTGCCCCAGTTGGTCAACGTGCTGATGGGGCAGATGTCGCTGGTCGGCCCGCGCCCGCTGCCCACCGAGGACGACGACTACCGCGGCGACGTGCGGCGCCGCCTGCTCGTGCGTCCCGGCATCACCGGGCTCTGGCAGATCTCCGGCCGCTCCGACCTGACCTGGGACGACGCGGTCCGGCTCGACCTGCACTACGTGGACAACTGGTCGCTCGTCTACGACCTGGGCATCCTGTGGCGCACGGTCAGCGTGGTGCTCGCCCGGCGGGGCGCGTACTGATCCCGGCCCCGTACCCGGCCGGGCGGCGCCGACCGGCGCACCGCCCGGCCGGATACGGCGCCTATCCCCTGCCGCGGCTGATGATCTCCTGGACCGCATCCCGGCGTACGGAGTCGTAGAACGACCGCGCCCGGTCGGTGTCGGCGAAGACGACGCTCTCGCTGCCGACCCGCCCGGTGCCCTTCGTCGGGCTGGTGAGGAAGAAGAGGTTGCCGCTGCGCAGGCCGCGCACCTCCGTCGCCATGTCCAGCAGGGACAGGTTCTTGTCCACCGCGACCGAGTCCGACGTCGCCTGGAGGAACGAGTTCAGCTTCCCGGGATTGGTCAGGATGCCGCCCGACGAGACCTTGTCCAGGATCGCCTTGATCACCTGCTGCTGGTGGCGGATCCGGGCGAAGTCCCCGTCCGCGAACTGCTTGCGCTGGCGGGCGTAGTCGAGCGCCGCCTCCCCGTCCATCTTCTGGGGGCCCTGGGGGAAGGTCCGGAACGGCGGATGGATGGAGGTGAAGGTCTTCTCCGAGTCGACCTCGATGCCGCCCAGGGCGTCGATGATCTCCTTGAACCCGGCGAAGTCGACCATCGCCACGTGGTCGATGCGAACCCCGGTGAACTTCTCCACGGTCTGCACCATCAGCGGCACGCCGCCCCACGCGTAGGCGGCATTGACCTTGGCGTCCCGGCCGCCGTGGTTGCCGTCCCTGGACCGTGGCACCGCCACCCAGGTGTCCCGGGGGATCGAGATGAGCTGGGCGCTCGACCGGTCCTTCGGCAGGTGGGCCAGGATGATGGTGTCGGTGCGCGAGCCCGACGTGCTCTCCGGGTCACGGGTGTCGCTGCCCAGGATCAGGATGTTCATCGCGCCCGTGGTCGCCGGCTGCGGGCGGCTCTCCTCCGGCACGCCGGTGAAGGCGTCGACCCGCTCGATGTCAGACTCCACCGAGCGCAGGTAGAGCCCACCGGCCACCACGCCGCCCACCCCGAGCAACGCCACCACCAGGATGCTGACCAGGACGATCCGCCGCCAGCGGCGACGGGGCCTGGCGTTCGGCCCCTGTTCCCCGGGCGCGGGGGTGTCGGTTGTCGGCTCCGGCTCGACGGACTGCTGCGGAGTTGGCATGGCGGCGATGCTACTGACCCGTCGATGCGCCCGCGTACCCTCGTCCGGTCGACGGTGACGCGCCGCTCGTCCCGTTTCGCATGAGGTTCCGGCCCGAGCGGCCCGGTTGCGGGGAAACTTTTCTCACATCTGTTTCCCTTCGCCTGGTAGAACCCTCTCGTGGACGCAACGAAGCTCCGGCGAGCCATCGCCCGCACCCCCTTCGCCCCCGTCGCCGCCTTCCCCAAGCGCCTGGCCCGGGTCGCCCGCCACGACGCCAAGGTGCTGCGCACGTCGGCCCGGTGGCTGTTCACCTCCCGGGAGCACCACAACTACACGTACGACCTGACCAAGCTGAGCCGGCACCACCTCGCCTGGTTCGTCAGCGTGATCTGCGACGTGCCCGTCAAGCAGGTCCGCGCGTACTTCGGCGAGATCGAGTCGGACGACGTGCTGCGCCGGCACATCGAGTCCGCCACCGCCGGCGCGGCCCGCCGGGGCCTCGCCGACCGGCACGTCCGCTACGCCCGCCGGATCGGCTGGTACGCGATCGTCCGCGCCACGCGACCCCAGCACGTCGTGGAGACCGGCGTCGACAAGGGGCTCGGCAGTTGCGTCCTGGCCGCCGCGCTGCTGCGCAACGCCGCCGACGGGCACCCCGGCCGGGTCACGTCGCTGGACATCAACCCCGAGGCCGGCTACCTCGCCCGGACCGCGCCCTGGTCCGAGGTGGTCGACCTGGTGATCGGCGACTCCATCGCCTCCATCGCCGCGCTGGACCGGCCGGTCGACCTCTTCCTGCACGACAGCGACCACAGCCGGGCCCACGAGAAGCGCGAGTTCGAGGCGGTCGAGGGCAAGCTCGCGCCGGGCGCGATCCTGCTCACCGACAACGTGACCGCCACCAACGTCCTCGCCGAGCACGCCGAGCGCACCGGCCGGAAGTTCCTCGCCTACCGGGAGACCCCGGCCAACCACTGGTACCCAGGGGACGGCATCGGCGCGGCCTGGTGACCGGGCGCGGCTGAGCCGTCGGCCCGGCGCGCGGGCGTGGGCGGAGCGGCCGGTCAGCGCGCGGGCGCGTGCGGGGCGGTCAGGTCGAGCCACATGAGGATCTCGTCGCGGTCGTCGCCGGGCGCGACCCGCAGGGCGCCGGGCAGGCGCCCGATCTCCCGGTAACCGAGCCGCCGGTAGAAGCGGTCCAGCCCCAGGCCGTCCCGGACCGTCACGTGCAGTGCCTCCCGGCCCAGCTCGCGGCCGAGGCGTTCGGCCTCGCGCATCAGCGTCAGGCCGTACCCGTGGCCCTGGGTGTCCGGGTGGACCATCACCCGCTTCAGCACGCACCAGTGCGCCTTCAGGTTGAATCGGTTGTCGCAGAAGATCAGCGCCGCGACGAGGCGGTCGCCCGCGTACCCGAGCAGGAGTCGGTCCGGGCCCTCGGCGATGCCGGCGAACGTCGGGTCCGCGGTGCGCCGGACGTCGGCGGCGGTGACCGGCGGCACGAAGCCGACCGCCCCGCCGGCGTTGGTGACGTCGACCCAGAGCGCGACGATCGCCTCGCGCAGGTCGGGGGTCAGTTCGGGGTCGAGGGCGAAGCGCAGGGTCACCGGGCAATCCTGACCGCGCGAGGCCCGCGCCGACCTGCGATCGTGACGCGTCCGACAGCGCAGCCGGTGGCCCGGGCGGGGTGGACCCCGAAGTGCGGGAGGGGGGATTCGAACCCCCACGTCCTTTCGGACAATAGGACCTAAACCTACCGCGGCTGCCGTTACGCCACTCCCGCCGACCCGCTGAGTCTAGAGCGTCGGGTCACGACGGTGCCGAGCCCGCCCTCGCCGGCCGGGCGGCGAGACGCCTCCGCGGCCGGTCGAGGGCGGCCGGACTCAGTCGAGCCCGAGGTCGCGGCGCAGCTTGGCGACGTGGCCCGTCGCCTTGACGTTGTAGAGCGCGCGCTCGATCTTCCCGTCGGCGTCGATCACGAAGGTCGAGCGGATCACGCCGGTCACCGTCCGGCCGTACGACTGCTTCTCGCCGTACGCGCCGTACGCGATCAGCACCGACTTGTCGGTGTCCGCGACCAGCGGGAAGGTGATGGCGTCACGCTCGCGGAACTTCGCCAGCTTCTCCGGTTTGTCGGGCGAGATGCCGACGACCTCGTAGCCGGCCGCCTGGAGCGAGGCGAGCGAGTCGCGGAAGTCGCAGGCCTGCTTGGTGCAGCCGGGCGTCATGGCCGCCGGGTAGGCGTACAGCACGACCTTACGGCCGCGCAGGTCGGCCAGCGAGAGCGTCTCGCCGGTGTCGGTGGGCAGGCGGAAGTCGGGCGCGGGGTCACCGGGGGAAAGGCGGTCGGGCGCGGTCATGGTCACGACCCTACCGCCGGCGCCGGCCCGCCGGCCCCGGGCGACGCGCCGGCACCGGGCCCGGCGTCCGGTACTTCCGGCCCGCGTCCGTGCGGCGGACGGTGATCGATGCCATGCGCTGTTGCCAGATATTGGCAACAGCGATGTGCGGGAAATACGCTGACCCCGCGGGGCGCGGACGGACCGCCGATGCGTGGGAGGTCGTGTGGAAACGCTGGCGATGCACATCTCGAACGGGATCATCGACGGTCCCGTCGCCGCGGTCTTCGCGGCCGTCGCGGTGGCCGCGATGACCCTCGGCGTCCTGCGCGGCCGGCGCGACCTGGACGACCGGCTGGCGCCGATGGCGGGTCTCGTCGCGGCCTTCATCTTCGCCGTGCAGATGCTCAACTTCCCGATCTTCACCGCCGGCGTCAGCGGCCACCTGCTCGGCGGCGCGCTCGCCGCGATGCTGGTCGGCCCGTGGGTCGGCGCGCTCTGCGTGGCCGTGGTGCTCGTCGTGCAGGCGCTCGTCTTCGGTGACGGGGGCGTCGCGATGCTCGGGCTCAACATCACCAACATGGCGGTGTTCGGCACCGCCGCCGCGTACCTGCTGATCGCGCTGCTGCTGCGGGTGCTGCCCCGCACCCCGACCGGCCTCGGTGTGACCGCCTTCGTCTCCGCCCTGGTCAGCGTGGTGGTCGCGTCGATGGGCTTCGTGTTCCAGTACTGGCTCGGCGGCACCACCGACCTGGGCGGCAACCTGGGCGGCCTGGCCGGCACGATGGCCGGCGCCCACCTCCTCATCGGCATCGGCGAGGGCCTGATCACCGCGACCACGGTGGTCACCGTCGCCAAGGTCCGGCCCGATCTCGTCTACGCGCTGCGCGGGCTGCGGCCCGCGTCCGCGCCCACCGTCCCGGCCGTCGGAGGTGTCCGGTGAGGAAGCGTTCCTGGGGGTTCGTCGTCGGCGGGCTGCTGGTGGCCCTGCTGCTCGCCGGGGTGGTGAGCAACTTCGCCTCGGCGCACCCCGACGGGCTGGACTCGTCGCTGCGCGAGGGCTGCACGTTCGACGCCGACGACAACATCACCGGCGGCAGTTGCCCGGCGCAGCAGGAGAAGGAGCACGAGATCGGCGGCCCGCTCGCCGACTACGGCATCGCGGGGATCGACAACGACTTCCTCTCCACCGGCCTGTCCGGCGTCCTCGGCGTGCTGCTCACCTTCGCCGTGGCCGGCGGGGCCTTCTGGCTGGTCCGCCGTCGCGGCCCGCGAGACGGCGAGGCGGCCGACCGTGAGCGCGCCACCACCGGCGCGACGGGCCGGGGCTAGCCGGGGATGGGCGCCGGGCACGCGCACGTGCTGTACCGGGAGGGCACCTCGCCGGTGCACCGGCTCCCGCCCGAGGCCAAGATCGCGGCGATGGTGGTCTTCACCCTCGCCGTGGTGGCCACCCCGCGCGAGGCGTTCTGGGCCTTCGGCGGGTACGCCCTGCTGGTCGCGGCGGTCGCCGCGCTGGCCCGGGTCGGCCCGGGCTGGCTGCTCGGCCGGTCGCTGATCGAGCTGCCGTTCGTGCTCTTCGCCGTCGCCCTGCCGTTCCTCGGCGCCGGCGAGCGCGTCGACGTGCTCGGCCTCAGCCTGTCGTCCGACGGGCTGCTCGGGGCCTGGAACATCGTGGCGAAGGGCACCCTCGGGGTGCTCGCGTCGCTCCTGCTGGCCGCGACCACGACGACCCGTGACCTGATCGTCGGCCTGGACCGGCTGCGCTGCCCGCAGATCCTCACCCAGATCGCCACGTTCATGCTGCGCTACCTCGACGTGCTGGTCGGCGAGGCCCGCCGGATGCGGGTGGCCCGGATCTCCCGCGGCGACGACCCGCGCTTCCTGTGGCAGCTGCGCGGCTTCGCCGCCGGCATCGGCGCGCTCTTCCTGCGCGCGTTCGAACGCGGCGAGCGGGTCTACCTGGCGATGCTGTCGCGCGGCTACGCCGGCCGGATGCCGGCGGTGTGGCAGGGCGCGGGCGCGGCGACAACCGGGCAGTGGCTGGTCGCGGCCACCGTGCCGGTCCTGGCGGCCACCATCGCCGCCACCGCCGTCGTGCTGACATGATCGGGGACGTGCAGACCGCTGCCTCCCTGGACGTCCGTGGCGTCCGGTACGCGTACCCGGACGGGCACGTCGCCCTGCACGGGGTGGACCTGACCGTGCCGCGCGGCGACCGGGTGGCGCTGCTCGGCCCGAACGGCGCCGGGAAGACCACCCTGGTGCTGCACCTCAACGGCATCCTCACCCCGACCGAGGGGAGCGTGAGCGTCGGTGGCCTGACCGTCAGCCAGGACCGGGCCACGCTGGCCGAGGTGCGCCGCCGGGTGGGCATCGTCTTCCAGGACCCGGACGACCAGCTCTTCCTGCCCACGGTCGCCGAGGACGTGGCGTTCGGGCCGGCCAACCTGGGGTTGCGCGGGGCGGAACTGGCCGCCCGGGTGGACGAGGCGCTCGCCGCGGTCGGGATGGGCGAGCACCGGGACCGCGCGCCGCACCACCTCTCCTTCGGGCAGCGGCGCCGGGTGGCGGTGGCCACCGTGCTCGCCATGCACCCGGAGATCCTGGTCCTCGACGAGCCGTCGTCGAACCTCGACCCGGCGGCCCGCCGCGAGCTGGCCGAGATCCTGCGCGGGCTGCCGGTGACGCTGCTCATGGTGACCCACGACCTGCCGTACGCCCTGGAACTATGCGACCGCTCGGTGATCCTGGACGCCGGTCGGATCGTCGCCGACGGTGCGACGCCGGACCTCCTGGCCGACCAGGACCTCCTGTCCCGTCACCGCCTGGAGCTTCCGGCCGGCTTCACCCCGACAACCCGCACCCCCCACTGACCCCACCCCGCCCCGGCGTCGTCAGGGGCGGGGCGCCGTGGGGGCGGGGGTGGGAGAGGGGGAGTGGCGGCGGGAGGCGGCGTGGAGGCGGAGGGCACCGGCCGCCGCGGCGCCGACGCCGGTGACCAGGACGACGGTGACCAGGATCCGGGCCGCCGTCGCCGGCCACGGGACGGGGGCGACGGCGCGGGCGAAGACCGCGGCGTTCGCCACCCCGGCGAAGAGCGCCAGGCAGGCGCCGGCCAGCGCCAGCGCGAAGTCGGCGGCCGGCCGTCGGGCCAGCGCGTACACCCCGGCGGCGATCGCGCCGAGCCCGGTCAGCAGCGCCCACACCTGCCCGCCGAGCAGGCCGGCCAGCAGGCCGCCGACGCCCCGCGCCCCGGCGTCGAGCTCCCGGCCCACGGTGAACGCCACCGCGGCCACCCCGCCGAGTACCAGCAGCCCGCCGAGCCCGGCCAGCGCCCGCGCGCCCGGCGCCGAGCCGGCCGGCAGCAGCCCCAGCGCGCCCACCGCGAGCAGCCCGACCGTGGCGACCACCCACCAGGCGTACGCGTCCGGCGGCGGCACCCAGTCCAGGGTGCCGCGGATCTCCATCGGCTCGGCGCCGGCGCGCAGCGGCACCACCCAGTCCCGCACCCGGTGCTCCCGGTCGGGGGCGGCCCGCACCTGCGGCGGCGGCGCCGACTCGCGCCAGAGCGCCCGCTGGTCGTGCCAGCGCACCGTGGACGAGTCGTCGACCCGCCGCCAGTCCGGCGGCGCGGCCGGGTCCGCCTCGGCCGGCAGCCGGGTGTCCCCGGCGATGGTCCGGTTCAGGTACGTCGCGGGGGAACGGACGTTCTCGTACACCCCGTCGGGACCCACCCGCAGGTACGGCTCGCCGGAGTAGCCGACCACCTCGACGGCGTGGTCGCCGGTGTTGGTCAGCTCCAGCCGGGCGCCCGCCTCCACCACCCGTACGCTCAGCCCCGCCCGGGCCGGGGTGACCGCCGTCACCTCGGTGCGGTAGTCGGTGCCGTCGGGGGCGTCCGCCCCGTGCGCGGCCGCCGGCCCGGCGAGCGCGAGCGTCGCGGCCAGCGCGGCGGCGAGCACCAGGCCGGCGCGGGCCAGCAGGTCACGGATCACTTGCCGGCCGCCTCCACCGCCGCCTTGATCCCCTCCGGGCTGCGGTCGGCGACCTCCTGGCCGTCGACCACGATGGTCGGGGTGCCGGTGATGCCGGCCTTGCTGGCCTCGTCGGTCACGTGCTCCGTCCACGGCTTGAAGGTGCCCTCCCGCAGGCAGGAGGCGAAGCCGTCCCGGTCGAGGCCGGCGCCCGCCGCGATGTCCACCAGCTCGTCGTCGCTGAGCCCGGCGCCGCCCTCCGGCGGCTGCCGGTCGAACAGCGCCTTGGCGTACTCCCGGTACCGGCCGCTCTCGGCCGCACAGCCGGAGGCCGCCGAGGACCGGGTCGAGTACTGGGTGGTGGAGAAGCGGTTGAGGTAGGCCACCGGGTGGTAGATGACCCGTACCTTGCCCTCGCTGATGAGCTGGTCGAGCGTCGGGCCGCTGACCTGCTCGAACTGCTTGCAGGCCGGGCAGAGGAAGTCCTCGTAGATGTCCACGGTGACCGGGCCCGAGCCGGCGACGACGCCGGTGCCGGCCTCGTTCGAGCCGGTCGGCGGGGTGAAGTCGGTGGAGCGCTGGCTGGAGTAGATGCTCCAGCCGATGAGGCCGGCGATCACCAGGACGGCGACGGCGGCCACGGAGACCCAGAGCGTCCGCTTGCGCCGTTGCTCCCGGGCGAGCTGTTCGCGGACCACCCGCGCGGCGCCCTTCTGCCCCTTGCGACTACTCATTCTCGTCCTCCACGGGTACGTCCCCCGTCAGCCAGCCGTCCACGGAGACGGGCGTGCGGGGCCAGATCAGCAGGAATCCGGCCAGTGCCAGGAATCCCAGGTCCCGGAGGATCTCCGGGAGGTAGCTCGGCGCCTGCCCCTCGGCGAGCTGGCCGCCGCTGCCGAAGCAGCCGCAGTCGATCGCCAGGCCCCGGCTCCAGGCCGAGGCGATGCCGGCGACGAAGACCACCAGCAGCGCCGCGGAGACCGCGGCGCTCAGCCGGGTGGCCAGCCCGAGGAGCAGTAGCACGCCCAGCGCCAGCTCCACGAAGGGCAGCGCCGCGCCGATCACCGTGGCGACGTCGTACGGCATGACCTGGTACGCGTTGACGGCGCGACCGGAGGCGGCCAGGTCACCGACCTTGCTGCCGCCGGCGATCAGCCAGACGGCGGCCAGGCCCAGCCGGGCGGCCACGCCGAGCCAGGGGCGGACGGCCGGCCAGCGGGCGGCCGGAGTACGGGGGGCGGTCACGATCATTGGACGTCGCGTCCGCCACGGAAGTTCCCGGCCACGTTCCCGCTCATCCGGCGAGGGCGTCGCCGACCGCCTCGACGAGGTCGTTGCGGGCCCGGGCCACCCGGGAGCGGATGGTGCCCACCGGCACCCCCTCGACGGCGGCGGCCTCGGCGTACGACAGGCCGAGCAGCTGGGTGAGCACGAACGCCCCGCGCCGCTCGGCGGAGAGCCGGCGGACCAGGTCGGCGGCGCCGAGCTGGCCGGCGGGGTCGGGGTGCGACCGGTCGGCCCCCGCGTCGGCCGTGAGCCGCTCGTCGAGCCGCCGGCGGCGCACGACCGTGCGCAGGTGGTCGGCGCAGGCCCGCCGGGCGATGCCGAGCAGCCAGGTCCGCGCGCTGGACCGCCCCTCGAACGCCGGCAGCCCCCGGAACGCCCGCAGGTAGGTCTCCTGCGTCAGGTCGTCGGCGCTGTCCGGGTCGACCAGCGCGGCGGCGAAGCGCCACACCTCGGCCTGGGTGAGCCGGACGAAGGCGGCCTGGGCGACGGGATCCCCGTCGCGGGCGGCCAGCGCCCACACCGTCGCCGACTCGCGCGCGGCGGCGGCGTCGGTGGGACCGACGGCGGAGGTGTCGCGCGGGGCGGGGATCACGACAACCCAGGTTACGCGGCACGGCTGGAGGGGGCAGGGTCCTTCGGCCCTTCCATGGCCTGCGCCACGCCGGGAACTTTTCCGGCTCGCCGCACGACTACCCGCTCATGACATGCGACGACGTACGCACGGCGCTGTCGGCGCGGCTGGACGGCGAGGACCCGCAGGCGGCGTCGGCGGTGCTGGACGCGCACACGGCGCGTTGCCCCGGCTGCCGCGCCTGGCTGGCCCGGGCCGAGCAGGTGACCCGGCTGGCCCGGGTGCGGGCGGTGGCGGTGCCCGACCTGACGGCCTCGGTGCTCGCGGCGGTCGCCGCCGACCCGGTCGCGGCCCGGCGAGTGCCGGAGGCGACCCGGCGGGCCCGCCGTCAGGTGCTGCGGGTCGCCGTCGCGGTCGCCGCCGTCGCCCAGTTGTCGATCGCGCTGCCGGTGCTGCTGGCCGGGCTGGACGTGACCGTCGACCCGCACACCAGCCGCGAGATGGCCTCCTTCGACGTGGCGCTGGCCGTCGGCTTCGCGCTGGCCGCGTGGCGGCCGGAGCGGGCCCGCGCGTTCGTGCCGGTGGCGCTGGTGCTGGCGGTGTGCCTGGCCGGCACCAGCGCCGTCGACATCGCCAACTCCACCACCGCCCTCGTGCACGAGGTCGGCCACCTGGCCGCCGTGGTGCAGGCGGGGCTGCTGTGGGCGCTGGGCCGGGTCGGCGGCGAGTCCGGCAGCCCGGTGTCGACGTCACTCCGGGCCCGGCATGGCTGACCACGCTCCGCCCCGGGCGCGCACGCCCGAGCAGGGGGTCGCGCGGGCCGGTGGGCTTCGGGCTGTTCCGCACGGTCGGACTCGCGCCCGGCGGGTCGGGTCCGCGAGCATGACCGGCATGAGTGTCGCCAACCGTCGCCGGTTCGCCCGGCTGACCGCCGCCGTCGGCCTGCTGATCGCCGTCGTCGCCCTGTTGATCGCCCCCGCCGGCCCCGCCAGCGCCCACGCGGTGCTGGTGAGCAGCAGCCCGGTCGCCTCGGCGGTGGTGTCGAGCGGGCCGGCCGAGGTGGTGCTGACCTTCAGCGAGTCCGTCCGCAAGGTGCCGGGCAAGATCCGGGTGATCGCGCCGGACGGCTCCCGCGCCGACCGGGGCGAGCCGAGCTTCTCCGGCAGCGTGGTCACGATTCCGGTCGACTCGGCCGGGGGGCGCGGCACCTACCTGGTCAGCTACCGGGTGATCTCCGCCGACAGCCATCCGGTCTCCGGCGCGTTCACCTACTCCGTCGGCGCGCCCTCCACGCCCCCGGTCGACACCGGGGACGACAGCCGGGCCGACCCGGTGGTCGGCCACGCGGTCAAGGTCGCCAAGTACGTCGGCTACGCCGGCCTGCTGCTGCTCGTCGGCCCGGCGATGGTCCTCGCCGCGCTGTGGCCCCGGCGGCTGCCCCGGCAGGGCCCGGCGCGGCTGGCCTGGGCCGGGCTCGGCCTGGTGGTGCTCGGCACCGTGACGAACCTCCTGCTCCAGGTGCCCTACACCGCCGGCGGGGGCGTGTTCGACGTGACCGGCGAGGGGCTCAGCGCGGTGCTGGGGAGCACCTTCGGCGCGGCGCACCTGGTGCGGCTGGGCCTGCTGGCCGCGGCGGCGTTCCTGCTCCGGCCGCTGCTGGCCGGGCCGGTCGGCCGCGCCGACCTGGTGATCCTCGGCATCCTCGGGGTGGCGGCCCTGCTGACCTGGCCGCTGGCCGGGCACCCGGCGGCCTCGCCCGCCCCGGCGGTCTCCGTCGTCGTCGACGCGGTCCACCTGGGCAGCATGGCCGTCTGGCTGGGCGGGCTGGTGATGCTCGCCGCCTTCCTGCTGCGCCGGGCAGACGAGCGGGAACTGGGCGCGATCCTGCCGATCTGGTCGCGCTGGGCGACGCTGGCCGTCTCGGCGCTGCTGCTCGCCGGCACCGTCCAGGCGCTGATCGAGGTCGCCACGCCGGCCGCGCTGGTCGACACCACCTACGGGCGGCTGCTGCTCGGCAAGATCGGGCTGTTCGCGCTGGTCATCGCGGTGGCCGCGTACTCCCGGCAGTTGGTGCGCACGGCGGCCGGCCGGCCGGCGCCGATGCGGCGGGCGGTCTGGGCGGAGTTGGCGATCACCGCCGTGGTGCTCGGCCTGACCGCCGTCCTGGTGCAGACCACCCCGGCCCGCACCGCCGGCTCCGACGTGACCGGCGGTTCCCCCGGTTACTTCTCCACGACGCTGTCCAGCCCGATCTACTCCCTCCAGGTGGAGCTGGACCCGGCCGAGCGGGGCAACAACACCGTGCACTTCTACGCGTACACGAAGGACAACCGGCCACAGCCGGTGGTGGAGTGGCGCGCCACGGCGGCCCTGCCGTCGGCCGGGATCGAACCGATCGAGGTCCCGCTGCTGCCGTTGACCGACAACCACGCCACCGGCGAGATCAACCTGCCGGCGGCGGGGGAGTGGCAGTTGCGCGTGACCGTCCGCACGTCCGACATCGACCAGGCCACGGTGACCGCCACCGTGCCGATCAGGTAACAGGAAGGCTCCCAGATGATCCGTCTCCGGCGTACCGCAGCCGCCGCAGCCGCCCTGGCGCTCGGCGCCGTCGCCACCGCCGTCCTCGGCTTCGCGGCGCCCGCCTCCGCCCACGTTTCGGTCAACCCGCAGGAGGCGACCCAGGGCGGCTACGGCCGGTTCGCCTTCCGGGTGCCCAACGAGAGCGACACCGCCTCCACGACGAAGGTGGAGGTGGTGCTGCCCGAGAACGCGCCGGTGGGCTCCGTGTCGACCATGCCGGTGCCGGGCTGGACGGTGGCGGTGGAGAAGCGCAAGGTCGACCCGCCGGTCGAGGTGCACGGCAGCCAGCTCACCGAGGTCGTCGCCAAGCTCACCTGGACGGCGACCGGAAACGCGGGGGTCAAGCCCGGCGAGTTCCAGGAGTTCCCGGTCTCGATGGGTCCGCTGCCGCAGGTCGACACGATGGTCTTCAAGACGCTGCAGACCTACTCCGACGGCAACGTTCAGCGCTGGATCGAGGCGCCGACCCCCGGCGGGGAGGAGCCGGAGACCCCGGCCCCGGTGCTCACCCTCACCGCGGGCTCGCCGTCGGCCGCCCCCACCGGCGGTGCCGCCCCGGCACAGGCCGACGACGATGACGACGCCGAGGGCGTCGGCCTGGCCACCGGGCTCGGCATCGCCGGCCTGGTCGCCGGGGCGGGAGGCCTGTTGCTCGGCGGTCTCGCCTTCGCGCGGAGCCGGCGGGAGCCCGCGCCGAAGGCGTGAGCCCCTCCCGCACCCTCCACCGGCCCGTCGGCGTACCCGGCGGGCCGGCGGCTTTCCGGGCCGGTGCCGTGGATATCCGCTGATCAGTCGGTCCTCGTCGGTAAGGTCGGCCGGGTATCCGGCTACGGAGGGGGACGAGGCGAATGCGGTTCGTGCGGGCGCTCGGCGGAGTGCTGCTGCTGACCATCGGGATTCCGGCGCTGCTCGCCGGCGGGGTGCTCGGGATGCTCACCCGGCACGCCGACCCGGCAGGCGCCTTCAGCGCCCGGTTCGAGACCGTGCACACCCCCGGGCACGCGGTGGTCGTCCGGGACGTCGACGAGCTGCTGCGCGCGGAGGCGCCGTTCGCCCGGGTCGGGCAGGCCCGGCTCCGGCTGGACGCCCGCACGGCCGACGGCCCGGCCTTCGTCGGGCTGGCCCCCGCCGACGAGGTGCGGCGCTGGCTCGACCCGGTGCCGCACGCCGAGGTCCGTCGGGTGGCCCTGGCGCGGGGCCCGCTGCCGGTCCGGCTGGAGCCCGCCACCCCGTCCGCCGGCTCCACACCAGCCGCCGGCTCCGCGCCGGCCGTCACGCCGATCGGTCAGCCCTTCTGGGTACGCGAGGGGATCGGCGCGCTGGAGTGGTCCCCGCAGGAGCTGGCCGACCGGCGGCTGAGCCTGGTGGTGCTGCGTCCCGACGGGCGTGCCGACCTGACCCTGGAGCTGCGCGCCGGGCTGCGGGTCGGCTGGACCGCCCCGGCGACCGCGGGCCTGCTGGCCGGCGGGGTGCTGGCGGTGGTGCTCGCCGTGCTGCTCCTGTTGCGCCCGGTACGCCCGCGCGAGGTGGTCTTCGTGGTCGAACCGGACCAGGTGCCGGTGCTGGCCGGGCGGCTCGGCGTGACCTCGCTCAGCGGGCTGGGCGCGCAGCCGACCCGGGACAGCGACCGGTCCCGGGTCGTCGGGCGTCAGCTCGCCTCGGTCGGCGCCGGCCCCGCGCCGTCCCGGGCCGCCATCGGGCCGGTGCCCGCGCGCCGCCCCGCGACGCTCGCCGACCTCGCCGGCGACGACCCGGCGGTCTGCCCGCCCGAGGTGACCCTCAGCCTGGCCTGGCCGCCGGCCGTTGCCGAGGCGCCGGCCGCGCCGGCCCCGCCGGCCCCGCCGGAGGGCCGGCCCCGCCCGGACTCCCCGACGACCGCGGATTCCCCGACCACCGCGGATTCCCCGACCACCGCGGATTCCCCGACGACCGCGGATTTCCCGGCCGCCCCGGATTTTCCGGCGGCCCCAGACTCCCCGCCAACCCCGGCGGCCCCGGGTTCCCCGGACGCCGCGCGCTGACCGCGCCCGGGCGGCCCGAACGGCGAGTGGCCCTCCGCGCTGCCGACGCGGAGGGCCACCTTCACCGGGGGATCGGTGCTACCCGAGAGACACCTGAGGTAGTTGTGACCAGATTAGCGGTGAAGCGGGCTACTCGGGAAGACTGTCCATTTGGTGCGACTTCCCGGCCCGGCGCCCGACCGGCAGCGCCACCAGCAGCAGCAGGCTCAGCAGCACGTACGTGTTGCGCACCAGGAACTCGGCCGGCGAGTCGGTGCGCACCGGGGCGACGCCCCAGTCGTAGAAGGTCACCACGCCGTACACGATCAGGGCGGTCGTGCCGACGGCGAGCGCGGCCAGCCCGTTCCGGCGGCGGAGGCCCTCGCCGGTGCCGGGGTCGGCGCTCAGCGCCGCGTCCGCCAGCACCACCACCGCGGGGATGAACCAGTAGATGTGGTGGGTCCAGGTGATGGGGCTGACCAGCGCGCCGACCAGCCCGGTGAGGGCGAGCCCGGTGAGCGGGTCCCCGGCCCGGGCGGCCCGCGCCGCCCGCCACAGCCCGTACCCGGCGATGACCGCGACCAGCAGCAGCCAGAGCATCCGGTCCGGCTTCTCCGGGGCGGTGATGCGGCTGAGCAGCCCGAACAGCGACTGGTTGCCGGTGTAGTCGGTGCGGCCGACCCGGTCGGTCGCCCACAGCTCGTGGGTCCAGAACCGCCACGAGTCACGCGGCGCGACCGCCGCGGCGAGCAGGGTCGCGGCGGCGGCCGTCGCGCTCGCCACCGCCGCCGCCCGCCACCGCCGGGTGGCCAGCAGATAGACGATGAAGATGCCCGGGAAGAGCTTGAGCGCCGTCGCCAGCCCGACACCCACGCCGGCCCAACGAGCCGCCCGGGGTACGGCGAAGAGCAGGTCGGCCAGGATCAGCACGACCAGCAGCATGTTGATCTGACCGAAGGTGATCGTCTCCCGGGTGCTCTCCACGGCCAGCACGAGCAGGACCGCCACCGTGAGGGTGAACACACGGGGCAGGCCGTGCCGGGCGATCACCGGCGCCGCCAGCCAGCGGGTGGTGACCACCACCGCGAGCGCGGTCAGGATAGTGAAGATCGTCACGGTGGCGCCCAGCGGCAGCAACGCGAACGGGCGCAGCAGCAGCGCGCTGAACGGCGGGTAGGTGAAGTAGAGCTCGCCCTGCACCCGGTCGGGCTGGACGTAGTCGTAGAGCGGGTTGCCGGCCGCCCACCAGTCCATCGCCCGCATGTAGATCTTCAGGTCGAAGAAGTCGTGTACCAGCCCGGGCAGGTAGAGCGCCGGCAGCACGGCGGCCAGCGCCAGCACGGCGGCGAGCCGACGGACCGTACGGCCGCCCGGGTCGTCGTCGGTGACGGCGGGCGGTGCGGCGGGTTCGGCTGGCACGGGGAAACCCTAGCGGTCGGGTCGCGCCACGGTGCGCGGGCGCGCGGCCGGCGAGGCTGCGCGTAGTCTGGGCCGGTGGCTGATCTTCTCGTCTGGATCGACTGTGAGATGACCGGGTTGGACCTCGACAGGGACAAGCTGATCGAGGTCGCCGCGCTCGTCACCGATCCCGACCTCAACGTGCTCGGGGAGGGTGTCGACGTGGTGATCCACGCCGACGAGGCGGCGCTGGAGGCGATGCCGGAGATCGTCCGCACGATGCACGGGAAGTCGGGGCTGACCGAGGAGGTCCGGCGCTCGACGGTGACCCTGGCCGAGGCGGAGGACATGGTCCTCGACTACGTCGCCAGCCACGTCAAGGACCCGCGCAGCGCGCCGCTGTGCGGCAACTCGATCGCCACCGACCGGGGCTTCATCGCCCGGGACATGCCGCGCCTCGACGCGCACCTGCACTACCGGATGATCGACGTCTCCTCGATCAAGGAGCTGTGCCGCCGCTGGTACCCGCGGGTGTACTTCGGCCAGCCGCAGAAGGGGCTCGCGCACCGGGCGCTGGCCGACATCCGGGAGAGCATCCGGGAGCTGGAGTACTACCGGCGGACCGTCTTCGTGCCGCTGCCCGGCCCCGACGTGGAGACCGCCAAGGCGATCGCCGCCCAACTCTGATCCGGGGCGGAGAACCCGCTGGACGCGGCGGGCGGGGGTGGGGCTATTATTGGTCCGCACCCCGCCCGGGGCGATCGACCGGGTGCGGAAGGCATGGTGGCTGTAGCTCAGTTGGCAGAGCACCGGGTTGTGGTCCCGGTTGTCGTGGGTTCAATTCCCATCAGTCACCCGGTTGACGAAGGCCCCCTCCTCGCGGAGGGGGCCTTCGGCGTTTCCGGTGCTCAGGCGGTCGGGCTGGGCGCGGGCTCGCCGCTGGCGTCCGGGTCGGCCCCGGCCGGCTCGTACGGCAGGGCGCTGCCCTTGACGTACTCCTCCCAGCTCATGTTCCAGTCGGTCCAGCCGTTGCCGTTCTGCAGCTTGCGCTCGGTGCCCTTGACCGTGATCGGGTCGCCGATCCGGGTGTTGGCGAACAGCCAGGCGCCGTTGGCCATCGAGACGTTCACGCAGCCGTGCGAGACGTTCACGCTGCCCTGCTGCCCCTCCGACCAGGGCGCGGCGTGGATGAACTCGCCACCCCAGGTCAGCCGCTGGGCGTAGTCGATCTTCGTGCGGTAGCCCTCCTCGGGGCCCAGCTCGTCGAAGGTGTCGAAGACCGTCTTGCGCAGCTTCTCGATCACCACCATGGTGCCGCTCGACGAGGGGGTGCTCTTCTTGCCGAGGCTGACCGGGATGGTCTTGATCACAGACCCGTTCTTCGTGACGGTCATCCGCTTGGTCTTGTTGTCCACGGTCATGATCACCGCTGCGCCGATCTTGATGTCGACGGTGAGGTCCGCCCGGCCGTACCAGCCGCCGCCCAGCGGCAGGCCGCCGGCCTGGACGCGGTAGGAGACGGTGCTGCCGGCCTGCCAGAACTTTTTCGGGCGGTAGCGGATCTCCGTCGGGCTGACCCAGTGCCAGATGCCCTCCTGGGCCGGCGTGGAGGTGACCGTCATCCGGCGCTGGACGTCGTCGCGGTAGTCCTCCGGGATGGCCCGGCCGAACTTGACGATCAGGGGCATGCCGACGCCGACCACCTGGTCGTCGCCGAGGAAGCTGGTGATCCGGACCTGCTTGCCGGGCTTCGCCATGGTGGTGAAGGTGCTGGTCGCCGTGGCGGGCCGGCCGTCGTCGCCGGTCGCGGTCACGGTGGCGGTGTACGTCTCGCCGTACTCGAGCGCGCCGGCGGGCAGCCAGCTCGTGCCGTCCGCGGCGAGCTTGCCCTCGACGGCCTCGCCGGCCGAGTCCTTGAGCTCGACGCTGGTCTCCTGGGCGTCCTTCGTGGTGAAGGTGATGCCGGTCGAGGCGGGCACGTCCTTCGCGTCGGCCTTGGGCTCGACGATCGTGGCCGCGGCCTTCGGCGCGGCGGGCTGGCCGCCGCCGTCCTGCCAGCCGGACGGCTTGCCCCCGCCGCCGTCGGTGCAGGCGGAGGTCAGGGCGAGTGCCGCGGCGAGCACCGCCGCCGCGATCCCACGGCGTCGCCCACCCCGCCGGTCGTCCCCACGCCGGATCAGCTGGTCCTGGACAGCTCGCATGATTCCCTCACAGTCGTGGTCCCCGGTTGCCCATCGTCCCTCACTGACGCATCCGGACAGATACCCGTTCCTCAGGGTGAACCGAAACACGTCGGGCAAGCTGTCCGAATATTGATAAAATCAAGGGATTTGCGAGGTGGGTTCGCGTTCCCGGGGTTTCGTGTTCCCCGGGATGACGGGGCGACAAGGCGGCGGGCCGGCCGGGGCGGCGACTCGGTCGACGACGTCGCGGTCGGGGGTCGTGGCGAACGGCCGGAGTCGGGTGCGACCCGGCCCGGAACGCGGCGACCGGCCCGCGGGTGCGGACCGGTCGCCGGATCGTCGGGTGGAGGTGCGTCAGAACGCCGGCCCCGCACCGCCCTCGGGCACCGGCAGGGCACTGCCCTTGACGAACTCGGACCAGCTCACGCTCCACGCCGTCCAGCCGTTGCCGGCGGCCAGCTTGCGCTCGGTGCCCTTGATGGTGATCGGGTCGCCGACCTTCGTCTTCTCGAACAGCCACTTCGCGTTCGCCGTCGAGATGTTGACGCAGCCGTGCGAGACGTTCTGCCGGCCCTGCACGTGCTCCGACCAGGGCGCGGCGTGGATGTACTCGCCGCCCCAGGTGAGCCGCTGCGCGAAGTCGATCTCCGTGACGTAGCGGTTCTCCGGATCGGGGTCGTCCCGGGTGTCGAAGACGGTGGACTCCTTCTTCTCCATCACCACCATCGTGCCGCTGGAGGAGGGCGTCTTCTTCTTGCCGAGGCTCACCGGCAGGGTGCGGACCACCTGGCCGTCCTCGTACACCGTCATCTTCTTGGTCGCGTTGTCGACCTTCATCTCGAAAGCCCGGCCGATCTTCGCGGTGGCCGCGCGGTCGACGTTGCCGTAGCGGCCGTTGCTCAGCGGGATGCCGGCCAGCGCGATCCGGACGGTGAGGGTGGTGCCGGGCTTCCAGTACTCCGGCGCGCGGTAGTAGGCCTGGGTGCCGTTGTCGACCCAGTGCCAGGCGCCCGGCTGCGGCGGATCCGTCTGCACGAACATGCGCTTCTGCACGGCGGCCCGGTCCTTCTTCGGGATGCCCGGGTGGAACTCGGCGACCACCGGCATCGCCACGCCGTACGTCTTGTCGTCGAAGAGGTACAGGCCCGAGCTGATCATGGACTTGGGCTTCGCCATCGTCGTGAAGGTGCTGGTGCCCTGGCTGGTCCCGCCGTCGGCGCCGGTGGCGGTGACCGTGGCCGTGTAGCGGGTGCCGTACTTCAGCGGCTTCGACGGCACCCAGGACGAGCCGTCGGCGCGCAGCCGCCCCTCGACCTGCTTGCCGTCGGCCGCGGTCAGCGTGACGCCGGACACCTTGCCGCCGTCGGGCAGCTCCGTGCTGATCTCGGAGCTGACCGGCTTGTTCTTCGCCCCGTCGGCCGGGCTCAGCGCCAGCGGCGGACCGCTCGGCGCCGCCGGAGTGGCGGGATCGGCCGCCGCGCTCGCCGTGGCCGGCGTGGTGCCGCCCACGAACTCCGCCTTCTTCTGCTCGTCGCCGCAGGCCGTCAGTGCCAGCGACGCCACCAGACCGAGGGCGCCCACCATCGCCCCGGCCCGCGCGAACCTGCCCATCCCCACCTCTGTTCTCGCGTACCTGGCGCACATCGTGCCGCATGGACCCCCCTCCTCAGGCCCCTGTCGTCGTACGACTGGTGGTTTTGCCCTTGGATGCCCCTTAAGCTCGACCGAAGGGGGGAGCCGGGGATCGGATTGGAACCCGGCTCGGAGGCCGTGCTAATGTTCTCCCCGTTGCCAGCGAGCGCCGCTAGCTCAACTGGCAGAGCAGCGGACTCTTAATCCGCGGGTTCGGGGTTCGAGTCCCTGGCGGCGCACCAGCAATCATCTGGGCATCCACCCTCACGGGTGGGTGCCCAGATGTCGTTTCGGGGCGAGTGACAGCAACGGTGTCACTCGTCACCGTCATCACCCGCCTGCGGCTCGCTGAGCGCCGCGTCCATGTGACCCGCCGCCTCCTGTTGCATGGCCGGCATCACATGCCCGTAGATGTTCATCGTCACCGCGATCTGCGAGTGGCCGAGAATGTCCATGACAACTCGTGGCGACACGCCTGCGGCCAGCAGTAGAGTCGCGCAGGTGTGTCGCAGGTCATGAAAGCGAATTGGCCGGACACCGGCTCGGACGATCAACCGGCCGAAGGCAGTGTTCAGATTGCGCGGTTCGACATGGCGACCGGTGGCGGTCGTGAAGACCAGCCCTGTCTCGTGCCAATCCTCATCGGCGAGACCGCGCTCATGCTCCTGGACGTTCCGGTGACGCTTGAGCGCCTGGACCACAACGGCCGGCATCGTCAGAACCCGCCGGGAGCGGCGCGACTCGCTCGACGGCTCCAAGCCAGCATGCAGGCCCGGAGTCAGGCCGGTTCCGCCTACCTAGTGCCGCATCAGGCAACGTTTGCCCCGTGACGACGCGCCGCGCGGGGTGCTGGTCCGGGCGGCGTGGTGTCGTCAGGCTGTCCGGGTGGTGG